>JBPCPO010000033.1:0-38155 GCA_050999075.1 Solirubrobacteraceae bacterium | reverse complement strand
GGCGCGCGTGGGCGTGGCTCGGGTGGAGAGGCTTGCCGGGGGGGGGGGGGGGGCTGGGTGTTGTTTGTGCCCGCTTCCCAGGGGGGCGCTTTCCCGCCGCCCTCGACGTCGATTAACATGCGGGCGCAGATGCCCGACACCTCATACGACTGCGTGGTGATCGGGTCGGGTCCCGGCGGTTACGTAGCCGCGATTCGCTGCGCCCAGCTGGGCATGAAGACCGCCGTGATCGAGAACGACAGAGTCGGCGGTCGATGCCTCAACTACGCCTGCATCCCCGCCAAGGCGGTTCTGCGCGTGGCCGACGTGCTCTCCGAGGTGCGCGGCGCGGGGGAGTTCGGGATCAGGGTGGGCAAGCCCGAGGTCGACTACGCCGCCGTCTGTGCCCGGCGCGAGAAGGTGGTCTCGACGCTCACCGGCGGCGTCGCCGGACTGCTGCAGAAGAACGCGATCGAGCTGATCGCGGGCGACGGGGCACTCGTGGGCAACAGCAGCGTCTCCGTCGCCGGTCAGACGATCCTCGCCACGCACATCGTGCTCGCCACCGGCTCGGTGTCGAGGCCGATCCCCGGGACTCGGTTCGCCGGCCGCGTGATCGACACCCAGACGGCTTGGTCGCTGTCCGAGCTGCCGGCCACGATGGCGATCGTGGGTGCCGGGGCATCCGGGGCCGAGATCGCCTCGGCCTATGCGCGGCTGGGGGTCGACGTGGTGCTGCTGGAGGGCCTCGAGCGGGTCCTGCCGACCGAGGACGCCGACATCTCCAAGCAGGTCGAGCGGGGGCTGAGACATCAGGGGATCGCGATCCACACCAACACGCTGGTAACCGACGTGAAGCCCGGCGAGGTGGGCGTGCGGTTCAACCACGGTGAGGAGTCGGGGCAGGCGGACTGGCTCGTGATCGCGGCCGGACGCGGCCCCGACGTCGACGCCCTCGGCCTCGACGCCGCAGGCGTGAAGCTGACCCCCGGCGGCCTGATCGAGGTCGACGGCACCATGCGGACCACCGCGCCGGCCATCTACGCCATCGGGGACCTGGTTCACGGGCCGGCGCTCGCCCACAAGGCCTCCGACGAGGGTGTGATCGCGGCCGAGGCCTGCGCGGGCATCGAGACCCACCCCATCGACTACGGCGCCGTACCCCGGGCCACCTTCTGCACGCCGAACGTGGCCAGCTTCGGGCTGACCGAGGCGCAGGCCCGCGAGCAGGAGAACGACGTCGTGATCGGCAAGCTGCAGTACGGAGCGGTCGGCGCGGGCACGATCTACGGCGATCGGGGCGGCCTGGTGAAGATCGTCGGCGACAAGCGCTACGGGGAGCTGCTGGGCGCCCACATCGTCGGAACCAGGGCCACCGAGTTGATCCAGGAGCTCGTCAACGTGCGAGCGCTGGAGGGTGGCTATCCGGAGATCGCCCGCATCATCCACGGTCATCCCACCCTGTCGGAGGCCGTCATGGAGGCTGGCCGCGCCGCCGACGGGTGGTTGATCCACGGCTGATGGTGGCTGCCGGCCCGTCGACGGCCGCGAGCATCCAGCCGATCTTCTACTACGACCTCGGCAGCCCCGCGTGCTACCTCGTCGCCGAGCAGATCATGGCGGCGTTGCCGACGATCCCCGAATGGGAGCCGGTGCTCGGATCGAGCGTCATGGAAATCGAGGCCGTGCCCGACCGGGCGGCGACGGAGCGGCTGGTCGGCGAGCGGGGACTGCAACCTCTGCGCTGGCCGTCACGCTGGCCGCCGCGAACGGACGAGGCGATGCTGGCGGCCACCTACGCCAAGCGCGTGGGACGCGCGGTGGCGTTCTCGCTGGCCTGCTTTCGCCAGTGCTTCGCGGGCGGACGCAACCTCGACGAGCGCGACACCGTGCTGATCTCGGGCGCGGCGTGCGAGATGCATCCCACCGCGCTGCTCAAGGGAATCGAGCTTCGCTCGGTCCGCGACGCCCTGGATGCAGCGGTGCAGCGCGCGCTGGCGGCGGGGGTTCGGTCGCTGCCGGCGATCCAGGTCGGCAACCAGGTATTCGAGGGCGAGGCGGGACTCCGGTTCGCGGCGCTGCACATCGAGACGCGGCGGTGAAGGCCAATCGCGCCTTTCACCTCATTGTCTCCCGGGAGGGGATCGAGCCCGCGTTCCTGGCCGACCGCAATCGGCTCGATCGAGTCGAGCTCGTGTCGATCGACGACGGCGAGGTGGTGCTGTACTGGGATCTCTACGCCAAGGACGCCGCCAAGCTCGTCCGAGATCTGCGGGCCGACCTGGCCGGGCTCGAGGTGGACGAGTTCATCCGCATCTGGCAGGACGCGGACAATCGCGGGCAGTGAGCGTTTCGGAGCTCGGTGCACCGGCTATGTTGACCCTTGTGGTCGATCCGGCACCCATCCCGATCCGGGCCCCCGGGGTGAAGGGCTCCACGAGGGTCCAGGAGCCGAGTCGGAGCGAGCGCGCGATCGCGCGCCGAACCGCGGAGGCGAGAGCCACGATTCCCGATCTCGAGCTGGGGGCCGCGGTGGACATGCGTGCCTGCCTCGCGCTGCACGCCGGCACGGCCTGCTCGGTGACCGCGATCCTGGTCCGCGCCTGCGCCCTTGCGCTGCGCGGGGTTCCGCGCGCCAACGCGGCGTACCGCGATGGCCGCTTCGAGCTGTACTCCCGGGTCAACGTCGGCGTGGTGGTGGCCACCGACGACGGGGAGGCGATTGCGGCCGTGCTCGATGCCGATCAGAAGCCGCTCGAGGTCCTGAGCGACGAGATCGAACGGTTGACCGGGCGCGCCGGCAGGGGCGAGCTCACGCCGCCGGAGCTCTCGGGCGCGACGTTCACCCTCTCGGACCTGAGCGGGTGCGGTGTGGCCCACGCCTCCACGACGATCAGCCCTCCGCACGCCGCGGCGATTGCGGCGGGGGCGATTCGGGAGGTTCCCGTGGTGCGCGACCAGGCGATCGTGCCCGGGTTCGTGATGGCCCTCACGCTCGCGTGTGATCACCGGATCCTCTACGGAGCGCAGGCGGCGCGCTTCCTCTCCCGGGTTCAGTCGCTGCTCGAGGGGGCCGAGCTATGACCGACGCGCTCGAGGGCACCGCTCGCCGGATCGCGCAGGGCGGACGCGAGGCTCTGCTGGAGCGGCTGCGCCCGGTTTTCGAGGAGGCGGCCAGCGCCCACGCCGACGTCCTGCCGCTGGGGCCCGAGCAGCTCGAATCGATGGTGCAGCGTGCCGCCGACGCGGCCGACGGGCTGCAATGGCGCCGCGCGCTGGCCGCGGTGGCGGCCCAGCAGCTCGAGATCGGACTCGGAGAAGCGCTCGGTCATCCCGCGGTCGCGCGGGCGCAGGCGATCCTCGGGGCGCCCTCCTACGAGGAGAGCCTGGCTCAGCTCACCGGGCGTGCGCCGGACGATCAGGCCCCGATCGGCAAGGAGGCACAGAGGGGCCGGAAGGTTCGCGGGGGCGAGCGCTCACACGGGGACACGAACGCCCGAACGAACGCAGAGCAGAGGCTGGGGTCCGGCGCGGGCTCCCCGCCCGGCGAGGGCTCCCCGCCCGGCGAGGACGCCCCGCCGCGGCCGGAGGCCCGGACGGCCGCACAGCAGCGGCGCAGACCCGGCGAGCCTCGCCCCGTAGTGGGCGAGGAGACCGGGACGACGCAGGGCGCCGACGAGCCGGCCACGTGGGAGTCTGACTTTCCCCGGCTCAGGCTGCCGGCGGTCCATCTCAGTGGAATCTCGAAGCTCGCCCCCGGTGAGCCGAACCTCGCGCTGCGGTTCTCCGACGACGGCATCGAGATCGTCCGGGGCCTGAACGACGGCGCCGTCGGCCGGATCAACAAGGCGAATATCTCGGGGGTCGAGATTCCCACCGTGCGCGGACGCCTTCACCGACGGCGCCCGAGCGCGACCCATCTGATCGTTCGCACCAAACAGGGCGACGCGAGCTTCGAGATCCCGTCCATGACCCCCGACCAGCTGCGCCGCCGGCTCGCGCCGGTGCTGGAGCAGCTCGAGAAGTAGGAGACCGATGGCCCAACGGCAAGACATGGATCCGCAGGTGGCTGAATTACTGAAGCGGCTGTCGGTTCAGACGCGCCGCCTGGCTCAGCAGGAGGTGGAGCTGGTCAAGGCGGAGCTGACGATCAAGGCCAAGGCGGCTGGCGTGGGCGGTGGCCTGCTCAGCGCGGCCGGACTGCTCAGCCTGTTGGCGCTGCTGACCTTGACGGCGGCGATCGTACTCGCGCTGGCCACGGCCGTGGCGGGATGGTTGGCCGCGCTGATCGTCACCGTGCTCTACCTTGGGATGGCGGCCATCCTCGGCGGGCTCGGGCGCGCTCGGATAATCAAGGCCACACCGCTCGCACCCACGCGAGCCCTACAGGGTGCGAAGGAGGACGTCTCATGGCTAAAGAACCGAGCCAGATCCGCCAGGAGATAGAGCAGACCCGACGTGAGCTGGGGGAGACAGTCGCAGCCCTGGCCCAGATCGACGTCAGGGAACTGGGTAAGCACAAGGTGCAGGAGCTGCGCCCGGTGCTCACCGCCCGCGCCGCGGCGAAGGTCGCCGAAGTCAAGCCGGTGCTGGCCGCGCGCGTGCGCGAGCGGGTGGCGGAAGTTCGCCCGGTGGTGATCGGGCGCGTCAAGGAGAAGGTGGCGGAGCTCCGCCCCGTGGTGATCGCACGGGCCAACGAGAAGGCGTCCGCGCTGCGGACGGTGGCGGCGGCCAAGGCCGGTGAGACCCTCCGCCGAACGCGGAGCTCAGCAGTCGCTGCCGCGCGGCAGCGACTGCGCACGCTGCCCGATCTCGCGCGGGAGAAGCCCAAGCCGGTGGTGCTCGGCGCGGGCGCCAGCGTCCTTGCGGGCGTCGCCGTCGTTCGCGTGCGCCGGGGACGGAGGCAGCGCCGGGCCGCGCGCAGGCTCAGACGCGGGCTGCGCTACTAGGGGTTCGGGAACCGTACTAGGACTCGCGCTCCAGGACGCCCACGTCGTGCACGAGTCCTTCTGGCGTCAGCTCGTCGACCGGGAATCCGATCCGCTCGAAACCCCGCTTGTCGATCAACAGCACGAAGGTGGAGTGGTCGACCTTGCCCTGCACGGGCTGGATCGCGTAGGCGTGCCACACCTGCCGCAGCTGCGCCACGGGTCCGCTGAGGAAGGCCAGCCGACCCGACATCTCGTGCGTAGCCAGGAACCGGCGCCGGCTGGCCGTCGTGTCCTGGGCCGGTTCGACGCTGATGCCGATCGCCGGGACGTTCCGGCCGCCGGCCGGCAGGTCGTTCAGCGCCCCCTTGATCTGCTCCACCATCAGCGGGCACGCGTCGCGACACAGCGAGCGGATGAAGGTCAGGACCACGACCTTGCCCCGATCGGCGGCCAAGCTCACGCGATGCCCGTTCTGATCGAGCAGCGAGAAGTTGGCCGCGCGGAGGCCCGGGGGCAGCGTCGGCCCGACGAACTGCGAGTCTGACAGCGAGGCGGTCGTGCTCTGCGGCGAGCGGCTGGTTACCAGCACGACGCCGATCGCCGCCAGCAGGCAGACCAGGACGAACAGGAGCAGGCGTTGGACGAGCGAGCCCTGCCTCATCGCTCACTCGCCTCCGAGGGCCGCGCCGCCGCTGAGCGACCAGCTGCGCCCGTTCGGGTCCAGGCCCGCGAAGAAGCTCCAGATCGTGCAGGCCGCGCAGATAGTCGACGGCGGTCCCGGATCGGGCGGCGTCGCGCCCGGCCATTGGTGGCGACCGCCGTGGATGCGGATGTGCTCCACGCGCACCCCTCCGGTGCATCGTCCCCAACGATAGGCCGTCGTACTCGGCGCGAGGACAAACGTGACGGGTGAGGGCGAGCAGCCATCCCCGCTCACCCAGCCGCTGACCAATGGCGGCAGGCCATCCGCCGGCCTACGAGGGGCTCCCCCGAGGTAGGGCACGATCGGATCGGCGGTGCCATGGATGTCGAGCACCGACAGCGGCCGGCTGGGGCGGCATGGCGCTGTCGCGCCGTAGTTGCCCGCCACCACGGCAATCGCCGCGATCTCCGAGCTGAGCTGGCATCCGGCCAGGGCAACCATCTGGCCGCCGTTCGACACCCCGGCGGCGAACACCCTTCGCGGATCGACGCATCCGCTGCGGTCCAGGACGGTGATCGTACGATCGAGAAAGGCCACGTCATCGGGTTGACCCTGCGCGCCGGTGCTGTTCCACACCGCACCGTCTGCGCTCGGGTAGGCGACGATGAACCGGTTCTGGTCAGCGACACGCGAGAGGCCACTGTAGCGCTCCATCTGCGGCCCACTGCCGCCCACGCCGTGCAGCGCCAGCACGAGCGCGGCACGCCTACCGACGCGGATTCCCTCCGGAACGTGGACCAGGAGCAGACGCTGGGTACCCCCGAGCGCCAGCGCCAAGGTATGGCTCCCCGGAGTGGCGTAGACCGAGCATGAGGCCGCGGCCGCGGCGGGGAGCGGATCCAGGGCGAGCCAGGCGAGCGTGGCCGCGAGCCCCAGCGCCATCCACCCCGCCCGAGCCGCTGCTCGCGCCCGACCCGAGCGGGTCTCAGCTCGCACTTGACCGGGATCGGCTCCCGCTCCCACCAGGCCGAGCTGAGGACGAGCTCGCAGCGGTGGCGGAGGGCAGCCGATAGAGCCTCGAGGAACCCAGCAGTCCGACCGCCGGCGTCACGTCCACGCCGTGGGCGCGAATCCACATCGCGGCCGGACCGCACGCGGCCCAGTTGGCCGTCTTCGGCCCGCAGCGATAGTTGCCCACCAACCCATAGCGCACGGTTCCCGCCCGGACCGCCGCCAGCAGCTGGGGCAGGCCGACCAGGGGACGCCCGCCGAAGCTGGTCAAGGGCAGGATCGGCCGCTGGTCGTGGATGATCAGCGGGGCCAGCGCGAGCGGCTCATCGACGGCGAGCTCGTAACGGATGTGCGTCGTGCGCGAGGACAGATAGCTCGACAGCGCAGCGGTGTTGCCGGCCGGCGCGGTGGCCAGTCCCAGTGAGTCATTGGCCTCCGAGCGCACCAACGAGAGCGACTCGTGAGCGGGGAAGACGAGCGCGGCGGCGAGGATCAGCGACACAGTGAGCCACTTGGCGCCGTGGCCGACCGCCCCGCCCGCCCGGGTGAGCAACGCTGCACCGAGCGCGGCCACGATCAGCGCTCCGGCCGCCCAGGCGATGGACGGGGCTCTGAAGCCGAACGTGTACGCGCAGATGCCGACGAGGGCCACGGTCAGAGCGATCGTCGAGGGCCCGACCGACCGTCCCCGCGACTCGCACAGCCCAGCCAGCGTGGCGGCGCCGTAACCGATCGCGGCCGCGAGCCCGGGCGCCAGAGCTTCGAGATACCGAGCGTGGACCGTGCCCATGAGGTCGAAGACCACGATCGCGACAGCGATCCAGACCGCCAGCGAGGCCGCGAAAGCTCGTGCCAGCGTGCGGGCACGGTCGGCGCTATGGGCCCCCGCGTGCGACTTGGCATCGGCCTGCCCGTGAGCGCCGGGACGGCGTCGCAGCGCCACCACCGCCCCGGCGACGCCGATGGCGAGAGCCGCGAACAGCATGCAGCCGAACAGGACGTCGTAGTGCCAGGCGGTGGAGACGAACAGGCGGAACGGACCTGGGCCGCCGGACGTGGCGCTCGGCAGGCCGGAAACCTTGCCCACCCCGTTGAACACGAAGATCGCGTTCCAGATCGTTCCGTTGCTCGAGCCCACCGGCCAGGGATGAGCACCGGGAGCCAGCGACGCCGCGACCGACCAGGACAGGCCGACTCCCAGCATCGCGGCGCCGGCGAGGAGCAGCTCGCCCAGCTTGCGCCGCCAGGGCAACGCCACCGCCAGCATGTAGAAAACGACCAACGCGGGTACCGCGATCAGTCCCTCCAGCAGCTTCACGTTGAACGCGAGACCGAGCACCACCCCGGCCAGGACCAGCGGTCGGCGGTGCCCCGATGATGCCGCCCGGATCGTCAGCCACAGGGCCGCGATCACCAGCAGCATCATCACCGAGTCCATGGTGTCGCTGCGCGAGGTCAGGACCGATTCGGGTAGCACGGCGAGCGCCGCCGCCGCGGCCAAACCGGCCGGCCGCCCCACGACGCGCCGCACGGCGTCGTAGAGCAACGGCACCGACAGCGTTCCGCCGAGCGCCTCGGGCAGCTTGAGGGCCAACGAGCCCCAACCGAACAGCTTGACGCTGATGACCTGCAGCCACAGGTCCAGGGGCGGCTTGTCCAGCGCCAGCGTCGCGCCGGGGTCGAAGGCTCCGAAGAAGAAGTTGTGCCACGACATCGACATGCTCCGGACGGCGGCATCGTAGAAGTCGTTGGGGCTGACGCCCGCGAGGTTCACGAACCGCAGCGCCGCCGCGGCCGCCGTGATCACGCAGATCCCCCATGGGGCGCAGCGGATCAGTGGGGCCAGCGCGGCCAGCGTCGCCGCCGGGCGTGAGCCGACGGGTCGGGGAAGCGAACGAGCGGCGGTCTCCTCGACCGCGCTCATCGAGGCCGTTCGCGACAGAATCCCCCGAGCATGCGGCCATCTTGGCAGAGGACGAGCCCGGGCCGACCCTGCCCGCAGTCAGGATGGTCGGGATGAACGACGCAGCCGCGCTGCTCCACCTACTGGGTCCCGCGATCGACGACGCGCGGGTGTTGACGGCGATCGGCTCGGTTCCCCGCGACCGATTCGTGGGCGGGGCTGAGCGCCGGCGGGCGTACGAGGACGTCGCGTTGCCGATCGCCTGTGGACAGACGATCTCCCAGCCCCGGGTGGTGGCGCGAATGCTGCAAGTGCTGGCGCTGGCGCCGACCGACCGCGTGCTCGACGTCGGGACGGGCTCGGGCTATCACGCGGCGCTGCTGGCGCTACTCGCGGGGGAGGTGTGGACGATCGAGCGCCACGCCGAGCTGAGTGCGCAGGCCAGGCTGACGATCCTCGGGCTGGAGGCGTGCCGGGGGTGCAAGATCTCGTTCATCGTCGGTGACGGCGGCGGCGGACTGCCCGACAGAGCTCCCTTCGATGCCATCAACGTCGCGGCGGCAACCGGCGAGCGCGTCCCCGCCGCGCTCGAGCGCCAGCTCGCCGTGGGGGGCCGCCTGGTGGCGCCCGTGGGCGACCGGGAGCAGCACCTCACGCTGACCACGCGAACCGCGGCTGGGCTGGAGCGCGCCAAGCTCGGGGCGGTGCGCTTCGTACCGCTGATCCGTGACCTCTAGGACTAACTGGAGCCCGTGGCCCGCAGGCCACGGGCCTTGCATCGGTTCACCCCTCACCCAGCCGCGCGCGCATCACCTCCACGGCCACCGGGCTGTCGTCCACGAGCACGAACCGCCGGCCCAGCTCCAGGCAGACTGCGCCCAGCGTCCCTGACCCGGCGAAGGGGTCAAGGCACCAGCCCTCCGGCCGGGAGGACGCCGCCACCATCCGGCGCAGCACTCCCGCCGGCTTCTGGGTCGGGTAGCCGGTCTTCTCGCGGCCGTTGGTCGGCACGATGGTGTGAAACCAGACGTCGGTCGGACGCTTACCTCGAGCTGCCTTCTCGGGGCCCACGAGTCCCGGGGCCATGTAGGGCTCGCGCTCCACGGCATCGGCGTCGAAGTGATGGGCCCCGGGGGTGCGCACGTAGACCAGGATCGTGTCGTGCTTGGCCGGCCAGCGACGGCGGGGCTTGGCTCCGTAGTCGTAGGCCCAGATGATCTCGTTCAGGAACGCGTCGCGGCCGAAGATCTCGTCCAGCAGCAGCTTGCAGTAATGGGCCTCGCGACAGTCGATGTGGAAGTAGAGCGTCCCGTGGGGCGCGAGCAGCTCCCGCGCCCGCGACAGACGCGGCTCGAGGAACCCCAGGTAATCGGCGAACGCGTCGTCGTAGCTGAGGGTCTGCAGCAGCCGGGAGCTGTAGCGCCGCCCGCCGAAGCCGATCCGGTCGCCCCCGTCGCCGCGGGTGACCTCGAGCGTGCGCCGCGCCTGCGTGCGGCCGGTGTTGAACGGCGGGTCCATGTACACGAGGTCGAAGGCGCCGTCGGGCAGCCGGGGCAGAACCGCGCTGTTCTCCCCGACGATCAGGAGGCTCTCCCGGGCGAGCACGATCTCGTCGGACGCAGACTGGACGCGCATGCAGCAGGAACGTAGCGCCACTCCCGCGTCGCTAGGATGTGCTTCCCGTGCTCACTCATCTCTACCGGGGCCTGCGCAGCTCTGCCCTCGCGGGGCGCATCACGCGCTACACCATCGGGTCGCTCGGCGCCGCGGCGGCGAACACGGTGGTGTTTGCGATCCTCCCCGTCGTTGGTGTCGGGACCACGGGATGCTCGGTTGCGGCGTTTGTCGCCGGGGCATTCCCCAACTGGATCCTCAACCGGCGCTGGGCGTGGCGGCTACGAGGCCAGCTGGCCATCGGCCGCGAGGTGATCGGGTACGTGACGATCTCGGTCCTGTCGCTCATCGCCACGTCGCTCACCACGGCCTGGACCCAGCACCACGTGCAGAGCATTCCGGCACATCACGGCATCCGCGTGCTCCTCGTGACCGCGTCCTACCTGGCCGTGTTCGCGGTGCTGTTCGTGGCCAAGTTCGCGGTCTACGAGCTGTGGGTCTTCTCGGGTCGCAGCCGCGTGCGCGCAGCGTTGCGATCGCGCCGCCAGGTGTGGACCGCGGCACGGGCGAACCGCACGCCGTAGCCGAGGTTCCCGCCCTTCTTGGTCGCCGTGGCGTGGACGCCCCGGTCACGCATCGTGGTCGGTACCTCAGCGACCCTGAAGCCGTGCAGGGCGGCGCTGATCATCAGCTCCGAGGCCTGGTACTGGGGCTGTTCCAGGATGACCGCCTGACAGACCTCGGTCCGCATCGCCCGCAGGCCGCAGGCGGGGTCGGTGATCCGCTGGCCGATCAGCACGCTGATCAACGCCCCGAACACGATCACCCCGGCGTGACGCACCGCGTCGGTGGTCAGCTCTGCCCCGAGACGGCGCGAGCCGGTGACGAAGTCCGCCCGGCCGGCGAGAATCGGCTCGACCACGCGGTCGAGCTCGAGCGGCTCGTACTGACCGTCGGCGTCGAGGGTGGCGATCACCGAGGCTCCGCGGGCCCGTGCGAGCCAGTAGCCCAGGCGCAGCGCCGCTCCCTGGCCGCGGTTGACCGGCACGTCGCAGACCAGGGCTCCGGCGCTGCTCGCCCTCGCGGCGGTGGCGTCCGCGGCGCCGTCGACGACCACGATCACCTCGGTCGCGAGTCCCGCCGCCTGCGCCGGCACCTCGGCCACGACGGCGGCGACCGTCGGCTCCTCGTTGTAGGCGGGGATCACGATCGCCACCGGCGAGCCGACCCCCGGGGGATGCAGGGCGAGAAACGCGGCCGCCGACGCGCGCTCCGGCGGAGCGAGAGCGGTCAGCTCCGCCTCGAGCGAGAACGGCTTGGGCGTGGCGAGGGTCACGCCGCCTCCGCCCCCGACCATTCCGCCCACACCGCGACAAGGCCTTCGGCCAGGGTGTAGCGAGGCGACCAGCCTGCCGAACGGGCGCGGGCGGTGTCGACCACGACGGCCGGCATCTCGCCCGGCTTGGCCGGCCCATGGCTCACCGGCAGCTGCGCTCCGCTGACCTGTCGGACCGCATCGAGCACCTCGAGCACCGACAGCGACGCGCCGCTGCCGAGGACGATCGGCCCCTGCCAGGCCTCCCCCACCAGCGCCAGCTTGACCGCGGCGATCACGTCGCTGACGTGGAGGTAGTCGCGAACCTGCTGTCCGTCGCCGTAGATCTCGAACGTGGTCCCCAGGGCAATTGCCCGCATCAGTCGCGCGACGATGCTGTCCTTGGCCTGCATGCCGGGTCCGTACACGTTGGTCAGCCGCAGGCACGCGCAGCGCAGCCCGTAGGAGGCGGTGTAGGCCGACATCAACATCTCCGCCGCCGCCTTGGTCGAGCCGTAGGGGGTCAGCGGGCGCAGCGTCGCCGCCTCGGAGATCGCCGGCCCCTCCATCGGTCCGGTCACCGCGTTGGTGGACGCGAACACGAGCGTGCTCACCCCGCACCTCCGGCCCGCCTCGAGCAGACCGGCGGTGGCGGCGACGTTGGTGGCGTAGGTGAGCTCCGGGTGCTCGAGCGAGCGCAGCACCGAGGTCACCGCCGCCAGGTGGACGACCGCGTCCTGCCCCCCCGCCAGCGCCGCCTCGAGCACGGACGGGTCGGCGAGATCGCCCTGCACGATCTCGACCTCGGGATCGGGATGGGGCTGAAGGTCAACGACCCGCACGTGAGCGCCTGCGCGCGCCAGCTCGGACACGACGTGACGACCGATGAATCCCGACCCCCCGGTGACCAGAACCCGGCGCCCGCTCAGCCTCCCGTCGGTGACCTCCAACCCCGGCGCGCCGATCGGCTCCGGCTCCCCCGGGCCGGTGGGGCTCACTTTGCCTGGGCCAGCTCGCTCGCGGTCTGAGGCAGCTGGCTCGCGGTCTCGCGCCAGCGCACCGTCGGTAGGATGGCTGCGAGGTCGACCCGATCGCGGTGGCGCTGCACGACGTCGAACAGGTGGTCGATCAGGGTGTCGCTCAGCAGCGTCGGGTTCAGGCCGAGCTCCACCAGCGCGGTGTGCTTGGCGTTGAAGTAGTGATCCTCCGCCTCCACGCGCGGATTCTCGATCTCCTCGATCGAGCACTCGCCGTTGTAGTCGCCGGCGATCGTCTCCGCGATCTGACGCACCGACAGCTGCTCGGTGAACTGGTTGAAGACCCGGAACTCCCCTCGTTGGGCCGGGGTCTCGGCGCTGATGCGGATGCACTCGACCGTATCGACGACGTTGATCAGCCCGCGGGTCTGGGAGCCGTTGCCGTAGACGGTGAGCGGATGACCGAGGACGGCCTGGATCACCATCCGGTTGAGCACGGTGCCGAACACGCCGTCGTAGTCAAAGCGCGTGGCCAGACGCGGATCGAGCTTGGTGTGCTCGGTGTCGGCGCCGTACACGATGCCCTGGTTGAGGTCCGTGGCGCGCATGCCCCAGATCCGGCAGCCGAACTCGATGTTGTGGCTGTCGTGGACCTTGGAGAGATGGTAGAAGGAGCCCGGGCGCTTGGGGTACAGAACCCGGTCGCTGCGGCCGTTGTGCTCGATCGTGATCCACCCCTCCTCGATATCGATGTTGGGGGTCCCGTACTCGCCCATCGTGCCGAGCTTGACCAGGTGGATATCGCGGTCGATGTCGGCGATCGCGTACATCACGTTGAGGTTGCCCACGACGTTGTTGGTCTGGGTGTAGACGGCGTGGGCCTGATCGATCATCGAGTACGGCGCCGCCCGCTGCTCACCGAAGTGGACGATCGTCTCGGGCCGGAACTCGCCCACCATCTGGTGCACGAACGGGGCGTCGCAGAGATCACCGACGTAGGCCTTGATCGTCTTGCCGCTGACCTCGCGCCAGGCCGCCACCCGCTCGGCCAACGTCACGATCGGGACCAGGCTCTCGACGCCGAGCTCCTCGTCGTAGCGACGGCGGGCGAAGTTGTCGGCCACCGCGACGTCGTGACCGGCGGCGGAGAGATGCAGCGCGGTGGGCCAGCCTAGATATCCGTCACCGCCAAGAACCAAGATTTGCATGCGGACGCTCCAATGCCTCTACTAGATTGGGATCTTCAGCGCTCTCGGTCTGACGAGACGGCCAATCGGCCGTTGACTACTACAGACTGATCGCCGACCGGCGAGCGCAGGAGGATAGCCGACCCGGCCAGCGGCCGCGCGTCGGGCAGGGCAGGTCAGGCCAGCGCGTGCTGCTGGTGCACCACGTCGAGCAGGATCTCGTCCAGCGACCGGGTCGGCTTCCAGCCGATCGCACGCTCGATCTTGCCGGTGTCAGGCACGCGCCGGGCCATGTCCTCAAAGCCCCGCTCGTACGCCTCCTCGCAGGGGATCGTGACGATCTCAGAGCTCGAGCCGCACATCTCCCGCACACGCCGAGCCAACTCCATGATCGTCACCTCCTCAGCGCTACCGATGTTGAATAACTCGCCGTACACGTTCTCACGCTCCAGGCCCAGGGCGAGCAGTCCCGCGCCGGTGGCGCGCACTCGAGCCCTCGCCCGGGGAGCCCGGGTGGCCGACCCGCTCGAGGATCAGCGTCGCAACCGCCCAGTCCCAGGCCGAAGCCTCGTGACTGGAGTGTAGGCGCGTGGGCAGGGCAAACGCCCCGGCCTCACCCTCGGCCGGCAGACCGCTTCCCGGATGGTGGAGCCCCCGATGATCAGAAGGCTGCCCGCCCCCTGGCGCCTACTCGCGCTCGCCGAGCGCGATCGAGAACAGCGGCTCGGTGCTGAGCGGACCGAGCTCCAGCGCGGCAGCGGTGAGCTCACCGGGACGGAGAACCGAGAACACGTCTCGGTAGGCGCCCTCGGCGCCGTCACGGTGCACTACGAGCTGCTGATGCTCCAGGTCGACGACCCAATACTCGTCCACGGCGCCGGCGTAGATTTTCGGCTTGGTGCGCAGGTCACGGTCGTGGGAGCTGACCGCGACCTCGATCACGAGCACGGCACGGCACGGCACGGCACGGCACGGATGTTCGCGGGCAGACGCGGGGCGCGGGAGGATCGCGACGTCTGGCTCGGGCTCGGAGGAGCCGATCGTCATCGAGCCGGTGATCATGAGGTCATACCTGGTTTGATCAAGTTGCTCGAACATCCACCGGATCAGCCATCTGATCGCGGCTTCGTGCTGCGGGCTCCGGGGGCTCATGTCGACGACGAGACCATCGATCAGCTCAACGTGCGTGTCCTCGTGGTAACCGCCGCTGGCGACCATCTGGTGGTACTCCGCGATGGTCACGCGATGGATCTCGAACGGCTGAACGAGCGTGGACACACCGGTATCCTACTCCCGGCGGTTGGTGACCCACGGCGGCGCAGCCGCGCTTTAATCACGGCTGATAGGTTCGTCTGCGCGTGTCCGAGCCAGCGTTGCAAGAGTCCCCGACCAGGGATCCGGCCGTGGCGGCGCCTTCATCAGGGACCGGCCGCGGATCTGCCGGCGCGCTGATCCGGCGGTATCCGTGGGCGGTGGGCGCGGTCGTGCTCCTGGTGATCGCCACCCTGTTGGTGCTGTGGGTCGGAACCCGACCGGGGTATGACCCCTACGGATGGCTCGTCTGGGGCCACCTTACCGTGCATCTGAAGCTCGACACCAACGGCGCGCCGTCATGGAAGCCGCTCGGGTTCCTGTTCACGGTGCCCTACGCCCTCGCGGGGCACTACGCGCTGTGGCTGTGGATGATCACCTCGGTGGCGATCTCGCTGAGCGGAGTCGTGTTCGCGTGGCGGATCGCCTACCGGCTCACGAACGCGGCTCCCGAACGCCGCTACGCCGCCTACGCGGCGGGAGCGTTCGCGGCGGTCACGCTGCTGGGGATCGCCAACTACACGCACTTCGTGTTCAGTGCCCAGTCCGACACGATGATCGTCTCGATGTGCCTGGCCGCGATCGACTGCCAACTCTCCGGTCGACACCGGTGGGCGTTCTGGCTGTGGGTCCTGGGGTCGCTGGGGCGACCTGAGGTGTGGCCCTTCCTCGGCCTGTACTCGCTGTGGGCCTGGTGGAAGCTCCCGTCGATGCGCTGGTGGCTGGTCGCCGGCGTCGCGCTGGTCCCGCTGATGTGGTTCGGGATCCCCGCGCTGACCGCCAAGACCGCGGACATCGCGGGCAGCAACGCGCTGCACTCCCCGCGGGAGCTGCACGGCAACAAGATCACCGGCACGCTCCAGCGCTTCTTCGATCTCCAGCAGCTGCCGGTACAGCTCGCGGCGCTGCTCGCCGCCGCGCTGGCCGTCTACCGTCGCGATCGCGTCGCGCTGCTCCTGGCCGGGGGCACGATCACCTGGGTCGTGGTCGAGGTTGGCTTCGCTCTGCACGGCTTTCCCGCCGTGCCGCGCTACCTGTTCGAGCCGGCCGGCGTGGTCTGCGTGCTGGCGGGCGTGTTCGTGGGTCGCTTGATCCTCGACCTCCCGCCGCTGATCGCGGCCATCCGAGAGCGCCTGACGCCGACGATCGGAAGGTGCCTGACGCCGCCGGTCGCCGGTTGGGCGACCGGCCTGCTCGTGCTCGTGCTCGTCGGCGCGCTGGTCCCGGCCGCGCGCTCGAGCATTCGGGTCGAGCGCAAGGACCTCACCCACGAGCGCGCCCGGACCCGAGAGATCAACCTGCTCTCGACGGTGGTGACGCGCCTGGGTGGAGGGTCGCGGATCCTCGCGTGCGGCCAGCCCAACATGCCGATCGGCTACCAGAGCGTCCTGGCCTGGTACATGGGCGTGAAGATCGGCGAGCTCTACGTCAGCGCCAACTACGAGCGCCTGCATCCGCACCCGCTGGTGAGCTTCTTCCCGCTCTCGAACGGCTGGAAGGTGTTTCCGAGCCACGTGAACGCGGCCTCGGCCGGGCGATGCCGCGGCCTTCGCCTCACGTTGCGCTGAGGAGCCGCCGCGCGCGGCTCGCGGTGATCGCCGCCGCGGGTGTCCTGCTGGTCGCGGTGATCCTCGCCGCGCTTCACGGCGGCGGCAGTCCCCCACGACTGCCCCTCCCGGGCCTCGCTCGCCCCGCCCGAGCCGGAGATCCGTTCGCCTACTCAGCGGCTCGCCAGGGGGAGTTCGAGTCCCGCGCGGCGACGGGCAACGCCCACGTCCTGTTCACCCAGAGTCCCGGCGGCGCGATTGCCACCGCGGCCCGGGTGGCGGCCTATCGCGGCGCGGTGAACCGCGCCGCCGCCGGCACCGGCGTCGATCCCGACATCCTCGAGGCGATCGTGTACCTCGAAAGCGCGGGGCGCGCGAACGTGACCGCGGGGCGCGACCCCGCGGCGGCGGCAGGCCTGACCCAGATCCTCGCCCAGACCGGTCAGGCGCTGCTGGGAATGCGGATCGACCTCCCACGGAGCCGGCAGCTCACGGCGGCGATCGACCGCGCCGCGGCCCTCGGACAGGACGCGCTCGTGTCCCGCCTGCAGCGCCAGCGGGCAGCGATCGATGACCGCTTCGACCCTGCCAAGGCTCTCGCCGCGACGGTTCGCTACCTGGAGCTGGCGCGGCGGCGGTTCGGACGCGCGGACCTGGCGGTGGTCTCCTACCACATGGGCATCGGCAATCTGAGCCAGGTGCTCGGCGACTACGACGGCGGTCGCTCGGTGCCCTACGCGCAGCTCTACTTCGACTCCTCGCCGGACCACCACGCCACCGCCTACGCGCTCCTGTCGAGCTTTGGCGATGACTCCTGGCTCTACTACTGGCGCGTGCTCGGGGCGGTCCAGATCATGCGTCTGTATCGATCCGACCGTGTGGCCCTGGCGCGGCTGGCGGGGCTCGAGACCGCAGACGGCTCCGGGGCCCAGGTGCTGCACCCTCCCGATCGTACGACGTCCTTCGCCGACCCCGGCGCGCTCGCGCGCGCCTACGCCACCCGTGCGATCCTGCCGCTGCCCTCCGACCCCGCGAAGCTCGGACTCCGCTACGGGGCCGCCCTGGGATCGCTGGCCGCTCGCGTGGGCGCACACGCCACGCTCTACCGCGGCCTGCGGCCCGCTGCCCTGGACCTGCTGATCGAGCTCGCCGCGCGGGTACGAGCGCTCTCGGGCGCCTCCGCGCCACTGACCATCGCGAGCGCGGTGACCGACCAGCGCTACCAGCGGCTGCGCGGCTTCGCCGATCCGCCGGCCAGCGCCGGCTACACGTTTGAGATCGCCCGCACCTACGCCAGTCGGGCCCAGGCGCTCGCGTTGCAGGCCATGCTCGACCGGCTGCAGGCGCTCGACCTGATCGCCTGGGTGCGTGGTCCGAGCACGATCGAGATCACCGTCGCCTCCGATGCCTCGCAGGTGATCGTGGGCGGGGTCTGAGCGAGGCCGGAGCGCCAGCGGGCGAGGGCGGCCGCCGCGCCACCACGCTCATGATGTCGCCCGGGTTGATCCGGACCGTGCGCTGCTCTGCCCAGCGCCCGCGAAGCAGCCCCGCGAGCCGGCCGCCCCACGGCACCCCGGAGCGCCGGAGTCGATCGGCGAGGAATCTCAGGCTCACGCTGCGGGCCACCTTGGTGTACTCGATCGGCTCCAGACCGCATCGGCGCAGAAGCTGCTCCAGCGTCCGGCGCGAGTAGAAGTAGTAGTGGTCGGGGATCAGCTGGCGCCAGTGCCGAGGAGACAGCCGGAACCAGATGCAGTCCAGGGTGGGGGTCTCGATCATCACGATCCCACCGGGGGCCAGCAGCTCACGCACGCGATCCAACGTGTGGCACGGCGAATCGAGGTGCTCGATGGTGTGGAACATCGTCACGACATCGAATCCCCCGGGGGGGCGCGGGACGTCATCCACGGTTCCGGCGCTCACCGCGACGCCTGCCGCACGAGCCTGCTCACTGGTGCCAGGATCGGGTTCGACTCCCACCCCGGCGAAGGTCTCGCGCGCCACGCCCAGGAAGATTCCCGTTGCGCACCCGACGTCGAGCAGGCGGCCGTGGGCGACGTGACGGCGTAGCCGCTCCAGTCGCTCGACATCGGCCTGCACGCGCTGCGGCCGCGCGGCGTCCTCCACGTCGTGACGGACGAGGTCGAGCTCGGCCACCCGACCGGCGAGCGCGGCCGAGCGAGCCTCGTCGGCGGCGCGGAAGGTGAAGTCAGTCCCCCGGGGTGCGACGTAGTGCAGGCCGCACCCGCGGCAGCGCACCAGCGGGCCGTCGAGCCGGGGCGAGCGCAGAACCAGCTCGGGCGCCTCGACCCCACAGAGATCACAACCGGCTGTCACGGGCCCTTACGGCCAGTCGATATCCGTGGCCAGCTCTCCCGGCCCGAGGTCGACCAAGCCGCTGCGCTCGGCACGCCGATACTCCCCTTGGTCGTCAAGTATCAGCCAGGCAACCGTGCGCGCGGTCGGATCGACGATCAACAGCTCGTCGACGCGGTGCTCGGCGTAGAACGGCAGCTTCTCCCAGCTCTCATCGCCAGACGAGACGATCTCGACCACGAGAGCCGCGGTGGCCTGCCAAACCCCGTTCGGTCGCTCGCGATGCAAACCTCCGTCGGGCACGCGAAAGTCGCGCTCGGACTCGCCGACGTTGAACTCAGCCATCGTCGGATAGAGCCCCGCGGTGCGCGCCAAGGGGCCCAATCGCTCCGCGAGTTGCTGGGCGATGTCAGCGTGCGCCCCTGATGGAGCTGGAGTCATGTGCAGGACACCTTCCCACACCTCGTCCAGACGATCTAGTCCGCTCCGGCGGCGGCGCTCCAGCAGCTCCTCCAGCCCTGCAGACGGCGGATCGAGGATCAGCGTGCGCATCGCACTCAGCCTATCGCCCGCCGCCAACCGTCCGACGCTTCACGCCTCGTGGCACGCTAGCTAGACCACCTCGGTCTCCCGCTGAGCCCTGGCCGCAGCCTCGCGCTGCTCGGTCGCCGCCGCGATCGTCTGCGCCAACCGGGCCTCATACGCGGAGCGGGCGCTGTGGTCGGGACTGGCCAGCACGCGGTCGCCTCCCAGCAGCCTCGCGATCGCCTCCGCCGCGCGACGGGGCAGCAGCGCCCGGGCGCGGAACAGGGCGTCCAGCGACCTCGGCACGAACACGTCGAAGCGACGGCGCTGGAGCGCAGCGAGGATCGCGGCCGCCACGTCCTCGGGCTCGACGGGGCCAAACCCGCGGGCATCGGGAAGCCCTGACCCGAGCTCGGTCCTGACCACGACGGGCATCACCACGCTCACGTCGACCCCGGTTCCCCGGACCTCCTGGCGGATCGCCTCGCTCAGTCCGACCACCGCGTGCTTGGTGGCGCAGTAGGTCGCGCCGCCCGGGAACCCGGTCTTGCCCGCCGACGACGCGACGTTCACGAGCGTCCCCCGACCCCGGGCGAGGAACCGCGGCAGCGCGAGCTTCGATCCGAAGATCACGCCGTGCAGGTTGATGTCGACCATCCGCCGCGCGGTCGCGTCTGACTCATCCACGAACCGCCCGAGCGGCATGATGCCCGCGTTGTTGATCAGCACGTCGAGCGGTCCGAGGCGGGCTTCGACCTGGCGCAGGAAGGTCTCGAAGCTGGCGCTGTCGGTGACGTCGAGCGGCAGTCCGATCGTCCCCCCCGCGAGCTCACCGGAGGTGTGCAGGGCCAGGGCAACATCGATGTCCCCGATTGCCACCCGTGCCCCCTGTCCGATCAGCGCCGCGGCCGTAGCCCGCCCGATCCCGCGTGCGCCGCCGGTGATTGCCACTACCTGTCCGGCCAGCGACCGTGGGGCTCTCGCCATCGAAAACAGTCCTCCTCGTGATGATCTGGTCCGCGTCAGACGCTAGAAGGTACCGCTCGCCGGGTCGCGGCGGCCCGGCGAGCGGGGAGATTGCGGATATGCTGAGGTGATCGCTCACTTCGACCACGATGGCCAGCGCTTGGCGTACACGGTTCACGGACAGGGGCCGAGGACAACGATTCTGCTGCCGGGGCTGCTGCTCTCGCAGAAGATGCAGATTCCGCTCGCGCGCGAGCTTGCCGCGCGAGGCAATCGCGTGGTCACCCTCGACCCGCTCGGCCACGGTGAGTCCGACCGTCCCCGAGACATGTGGCGCTACTCGATGTCGAAGTTCGCCGTCCAGACGGTGGCGCTGCTCGACCACCTCGGCCTCGACCAGGCGATCATCGGCGGCACCTCGCTGGGAGCCAACATCACCCTCGAGGTCGCCTCGCTCGCCCCCGAGCGGCTCCGGGGGATGATCATCGAGATGCCGGCGCTCGACAACGCGATCCCGGCCTGTGCCGCGGCGTTTGCCCCGCTGCTGTTCGCGCTCACCTTCGGTGAGCCGGTGATGAAGGCGATCGCACGGACCGTCCGGGTCATCCCCAGCCGTCGGCTACCGTTTCTGGCCCAGATCGCCCGCGACTGCGTGGCGCAGGAACCCGGCCCCAGCGGCGCCGTCCTGCAGGGGATCATCTTCGGCCGCACCGCGCCCGACCGGACCGAGCGTCGCACGTTCACCGCGCCCGCGCTGGTGATCGGACATCCGCGCGATCCGGTGCACCCGTTCTCGGATGCCGACATGCTCGCCGACGAGCTTCCGAACGCCCGTCTGATCGGCGCCGCCTCGCTGATCGAGCTGCGGGCCCGTCCGGCCCGGCTGACGCGCGAGATCGCGGACTTCATCGGGCAGTGCTGGAGCGCCAAGGCCGCCCCGCGCCCAATCGTTCGGCGCATCGCGAGCCAGGCTCAGTCGTGATCATGGGGCTTTAGCCGCTCCAGCGCGCGGGGGATCCCGTGAGCGCCCGGGTCGGGATGGTCGAGGGTCTGGCATGCGAGCTCGTAGCTCGAGTCGATCAGCTCGGAGGCGTGGGAGAAGTCCATGGGGCTCACCTCCAGCGGACACGGAGGCACCAGCACGATCAGCTCGACGTCGTGGCTGAACTGCTCGACGTCGCGGGCCAGCCGCCGGCCGATCAGCAGCAGCAGCGCGTGCACGAGCATCGGGATCGCGCCGCGCGGACCGGTCGACAGCTCGCAGGAGATGCCGGTCGGGAGCACGTAGATCCGGTTCGCGCCGAGCTCGGCGGCGTCGGAGATCGCCGCGTTGTTGGAGATGCCGCCGTCCATCAGCTCCTCCCCCTGAAACCAGATCGGCGGGAACACCCCGGGGATCGCCGTGCTTGCCAGCAGGGCGGCCACGGCGTCACCGCGAGAGAGTCGCCGCTCGGTCCCGGTGCGAACCTCGGTCGCGATCACGTGCAGCGGGATCGGTGAGTCCTCGAGGCGCTCGAACTGCAGGTGGGCGGCCAGCAGCGCCTTCACCCCGGTGTTGGGCACGAAGTAGTCACGGCGGCCGAGCAGGCCGAGCAGTCCGGTGATCGGGTGGGGTGGGAAGACCTCGAACGTGTGCAGCGCGCGCCAGCGCTCCGCAAGGCTCTCGGCGGTCTGCACCGTCGGCGGCCGCGAGGCGATGTAGGCACCGTTGATCGCCCCCACCGACGAGCCGATGATCAGCTCCGGGGCGATCTGGCGCTCGTACAGCGCCCGCAGCATCCCGACCTGGACCGCGCCGAGGCTCGCGCCTCCTGCCATGACGAAGGCGATCATGCCTCAGGCGTCCATCCCCGGCGCTCCAGCGTCCATCCCCGGCGCTCCGGCCTCCCTCCTCGGCGCGGGCGGTCCGCCGGGCTCGACGATGTCCCGTCCCGTCGGCGCCAGCTCCTCGTCGAGCTCGAGCTGCCAGAAGTAGCGCGTGAAGGTGGTCCCGGCGCGGAACTGGCCCACGTGCGGCTCGATCTCCTCTCCGCGCGCCATGCGCACGATCAGCTCCGGGTAGGTGCGGCCCGGCAGCGCGGCGTACATCGGCGCCGGGAAGGCGCCGCCGAAGCGCGGGTTCACATCGGTGATGCCGAGACCGATGTCCCCGTCGCGGAAGACCTGGACGGTGCACGGTCCGCGCACCCCCAACGCCTGAACCACGCGCTGCCCGAGCTCGATCAACTCAAGATCCGCGATCACCGTGCCCTTGATCGACTCTCCCCCGCGCGACTCGAGCATCGTCCGGGGAATCGCGTTCAAGCAGCGGCCGTGCAGATCCGAGAGGCAGTCGATCGAGAACTCCGGCCCGTCCATCAGCTTCTGGACCATCACGGGCTCCTTCACGTAGCCGGTGAAGAACTCGGCGGCGGCGGCGTCATCGGCCCGGTGGATCGAGCGCGCTCCCGAGCCCCGCCGGGGCTTGACCATGACCGGGAACCCCGCGACCGGCGCCCCGGGAAGCACCGTCGGGGGCGAGGGCAGCCCGAGACGCTCCAGCAGCAGGTGCGCTTCGTACTTGTCAAACGTCGCCCGCGCGATCTCCGGGTCGGGAACCAGCGCGGGCAGCTCGCCGGCGACCCGCGCGTGGGCCAGCACCTCGAGGTCGAGATCGGTGAGCGGTATGACCGCCCGCACACCCAGCGCCTGGCACAACGACCGCAGGGCGGGCACGTACCCCGGATCGGCGATCGCCGGGACGGCGGCGCGATGGTGGGCCGCGTAGCGGGCCGGCGCGAGCGGGTTGGGATCGGCCGCAACCACGGTCGCGTGCTGGGCGAACGCGGCCACGATGTCGTAGCGCTTGCCGACCCCGGTGAGCAGAACCGCTACCTCGCCGGAGGGGGTCATCCGCCGTGTCTCCCCACTACGTCGCCGGGGGCTGCCATCCGCCGGTCTCCCCCTTGTAGAGCCCGTGTCCGCCTACGACCATTCGCACTGTGCGCGCCATGATCTGGAGGTCGAGCGCCGGCGAGCGATGCTCGACGTACCACAGGTCCAGCTCGATCCGCTCTGACCACGGCAGCGAGGCGCGACCGTTGATCTGGGCCCAGCCCGTGATCCCCGGCCTCACGGCCAGGCGACCACGCTGACGTTCGGTGTACTGCGCCACCTGGACCGGGATCGTCGGCCGAGGGCCGACGATCGACATCTCACCCCGCACGACGTTCCACAGGTTGGGCAGCTCGTCGAGCGAGTAGCGGCGCAGCCGCGCCCCGAGCGCGGTGACGCGAGGATCGCCCCGCTGGATGGCCAGCCCCGCCCCGACCAGCTCCGCGCCATGAACCATCGTGCGCAGCTTGTAGATCGAGAACGACTCGCCGTTTCTGCCCACGCGAGTCTGACGATAGATCGGATCCCCGCGGGACTCGAGCCGGATCGCCAGCGCCAGCAGCCCGACCAGCGGCGCCGACAGCGCAGCGCCGATCAGCCCGAGCACGAGGTCCAGGCCGCGCGCCATCACCGCGTGCCCTCCGGCGGCTCCCACCCCACGGGCGTCCCGTGCGCGAGCCAGTCCCACAGCCCCGCCGCCAGCGACGCCGTGCTCAGCACGTAGTAGCGCGCGACCAGCAGCGGCCGCGCCGGAACCGCCCGCGCCGTCAGCGCGGCCAGCAGCACGGCCGCCTGGACGGCCACCGCGACGGCGTAGACGCGCCGGCGAGCGGCCAGAGCGATGCTGGTGACCAGCGCGATCAGGTGCAGGAACGGCGACACGTAGCGCAGGACGCGGTGCGAGAAGATCATCAGCGCGTAGAGCGGGTCGTAGCCACGGGGAGAGAGCATCCCACCGCGAAGCATGATCGGCCACCCGTGACTCATCATCCGGCGCTTGCGGGCGAACTCGCCCTCGAGGGTCGGGACCATCTTCTCGGTCGCGCGGGCGGCCGGGACATACAGCGCGCGCCAACCCCGCTTGACCATGTTGAACGGGAACGAGAGGTCGTGGCCCATGATCGGGTCGACCACCATGTAGGCCTCGCGCCGGGTGGCGTAGATCGCGCCGTTACCCCCGGTGACCGAGCGCAGGCGCGACTCCAGCGCCCGCAGCGCCATCTCGTAGCGCCAGTACAGCCCCTCCTGGTTGGTCCCACCGGAACCCACGAAGCGCAGATCGCCGCACACGTAGCCCACGCACGGATCCTCGAACGCCGCCACCAGCGCTCGCAGCGCCTCCGGCTCCCAGCGCGCGTTGGCATCCGAGAAGGCGACGACCCCGCCCCGGGCGCGCGCCACGCCGGCATCCTGGGCGCGAACCTTGCCTCCACGCGGAAGCTCGAGCACGACATCGGCGCCCGCCGCGCGAGCGCGCGCGGCGGTGTCGTCGGGCGAGCCGTCACAGGCGACGATCAGCTCCAGCGCGTCGCGCGGATAGTCGAGCGCACGCAGGTTCTCGACCCGTCCGGCTATCACCTCCTGCTCGGCGTAGGCGGCAACGATCACCGAGACGACCGGCAGGCGTGGGAGCCCAGGCGGGGGCTGATATCCAGGCCTGGGGGCACGGCCGAGCGTTCCGCCGCGCGAACCGCGGGAGCCCCCGCAGCCCACGCCGTCGAGCACACACAGGAGCGCTCCGTAGCCGCCGTGGGCGTAAACGATCAGACCGGTCGAGGCCCAGAAGGCAATCTTGCTGGCGGCCAAGGCGCGGATTGTGGCGCAGAGCGAGGCGCCTGAGCCTTGGGAGGTGTCGTTTTACCTACAGAGCCCTCGGGGTCAGTCCGTAGGAGCGACCCGACGACCATCAGGGAAACATCTGGTGGTCCGCGCCACATACACGACGCCGTCGTCGGTAATCAGCTGGTTCAAGGGTGCAACCTCCAGCTACCGGCATAGACCTGTAGTTTTCTCGGCCACCGTTGGCGCTGATCGCTTGCCTGCTGACCGCCGCGATCTACCGAGGTGAGCAGAGGATGGTGAAACGATCGAGCTGGCCGCTGAGGTCGAGGTCGGTGAGGTCGTTCTGAACGGGGGTCACGGCCGTCGGAAGCGCGGACCGGCTTGGCGATGCTGCGGCGGGGATGAGCCGTCTCAGGTCGAGGGTCACCTGGTGCGTAGCGACGAGTGCGGCGGTGGCGAGCTGAGCGCAGGGGGGCTCCAACGCGGGGCGCACGGCGTGGATCGCCGTGGAGAGCGAGCGCTGGCCGCCGCGGAGCGGCGCGACGGCACCGGCGAAGCACGCCGATGCAGGCTGTCCCTGCAGCTGCCATTGGTGATAGCAGGCAAAGAAGTGAGTGAACTCATCGACGAGTCCCGCCCGCCAGCGGGCCGCGGCTCGGTTGACCGTCAGTGCGTCATTGGCGGGCATCGGGACGAGCACGCCGCTGACTGGCGCCTGACCGCTTGGAGGACGCTGGGTGACGAGCCAACCGTCCGCGTAGTAGATCGGAGTCATTTTTGGTAGCTCGCCGTCGAGCACCTTGCCGAGCACCTCGGTGGTGCCATTGCCGGTGGAGCCGCAGCACCCCGGCTGGACGACGTTCACCACGACGTAGTCATCGAGCCCGACGGTCTTCGGATCGAGCTGCTCGATCCGCTGGCGTTCGCTGGCGTGCGGAAGTAGGAGGTCGACTGTTTTCAACGATCCGTTTTCAGGAACATGCTCCAGCGCGCGGGAGGCGCCCGCGGCGTAACCCGGGGCGTGGTAGAAGGCGGGGTCGGTAAGCGAATTGACCACGCTGTCCGAGGTGCCCAGCTTCGAGACCGCGAGGCTCGTGACGAGCATCGTTCCGGCGGCCACGATGACGACGATCCGGCGGCCGGGACGCGCGGGAACGATGCGCACGAGGTTGCGCAGGCCGGCCGCCGCCGCCATCGCCAGCACCGGCGCGATCGTGAGCGAGTAGTCGTAGTGCGTGTACCAGAAGTTCGCGTTGGTGGACAGGAATCGCTCGGCGAGCAGCGGCAGGGCCAGGATGAACAGCCGAGAGCCGAAGCTCAGAAACAGGAACGGCGCCAGCATCGCGAGGATCGTGTGCGCCTTCGCGACCGGCGAGAAGCCGATCGTGAGCAGCCGCCAGGGAGCCCGAATCACCCCCCCGAGCGCATCGAGCGGGTTCTTCCCGAACTGGCCGTAGGTCCAGTACACGTAGTGCGTGCCGCCGGCGAAATGGGGGATGAACACCCGCGTAGCCAGCTCGTACCAGGCGATCCCGACGACGATCAGCGCCGCCCCGTGACGCAGCTCCCGCCGCGTCAACAGATACACGCCCACGAACACGACGAAGATCGAGAGATCCTCCTTCACCAGCAACACCAGCGCGATCACCAGCCAGAACCAGCCCCACCGCCTCCGGTCCGCCAGCAGGATCGTCAACGCGATCAGCAGCGGCGCGAACGCAACCTCGTGAAAGTCATACAAGACCCCGACCTGAATCCCCCACAACGCCGCGTACGCCCCCGCCAGCAAGTACGCTCCGGGCCGCCCAATGCGCGACTGGGCGAACAGGAAAACCGGAATGATCGACGTCGCGACCAGAACGCTCTGCGCGACGAGCAGCATCCGCGGATCGGACCACAGCCAATACAGCGGCGCCAACAGGACCAGGATCGGGTGGAAGTGATCGCCGAGCAGGTTCTCCGCCTTGATCGAGCTGAACGGGGCCTCGAACCGGCTGTAGTGCCAGATCGCCTGATCGAAGATGGCCAGGTCCAGGCCACTGCCGAAATGGACGTGCCGGATGATCGACGCCGCCGAATCGAGGATCGCCGTCGCTGCCACCACCACGAACAGAAGCGGCTCCCGGCTCCACAGCCTTCCCGCCGAGACCCTGCCCTCGCGTGGCCCCAACCGAAGCAAGAGCGCGGACATGGAACCAAATTCTGACCGCCCCCCGCGCAAGATGCGTTTCGATCCGCAAACAGCGCTACTACTCCACCAGGCTCCCGTACAGCGCCAGCGTCTTACGAGCCGCTTGCTCCCAGGAATACTGACCGGCGGCCGCAGCCCGCGCGGCCTCCGCCAGCCGCCCGAGCGCCGCCTCGTCGCCGAGCAGCTCCACCAGCGTGTCACGCAGTGCGTCCGAGTCGTCGGGTGGCACCAGGCGGGCGGCCCCCGCCGCCGCGACCTCGCCGAACCCGCCGACGTCGGTCAGCACTACGCCCTTGCCGAACGCCAGGGCGGTGCCCAGAACGCCCGACTGGTCAAGGCGCTCGGTCCGTGAGTAGGGCAGCACGACGAGGTCGGCGCGGCGAAAGTAGGCCGGTAGCTCGGCGTCGGAGACGAACCTCGGCACGAAGCGCACACTGGCCGGCGCCAGCCCTCGCAGGCGCTCGAGCGACATCCGCGGGCGCCCGACGATCCACAGCTGCGCTCCCTTCACCCCCCGCCAGGCCTCGAGCAGCACCTCGATCCCCTTGTACGGGCGCAGCAGGCCGAAGAACAGCGCCACCGGACCGCTCACTTCGCGCAGGTCCTCCGGCAGCGGATGCTCGACGGGCTGGCGCGTGAGGTGCTCGAAGGCGCCGTGAGGGATCACATGGACCTTGGTCGGATCGATCGCCAGCGCCCGCACGAGCCGGTCGCGTCCGTACTCGGAGTGCACGACGAGCGCGTCGACGGCGTCGTAGCAGCGACGCTGCGCCCACGCCTGGCCGGGACGGGGCTCGCGCGGGAGCAGGTCGTGCGCGGTCACGACCACCGGCCCGCGCGGGAGCAGCTGCGAATCGAGCCACGGCACCGGGAGCCATTGGAAGTGCACCACCTCAGCGCTACGAGCCGCGAGGCGGCGGTAGCGAATCATGTCCGGCCCGTGCTCGGCGAGCTTGGTCGCCGTCCGCAGCCGTGACCCGGGCGCGCCGCAGGCGTGGCGGTAGAACAGCTCGCGCACGGCGTAGCCATCGGGTGGGGGGACCTCGCCATAGACGAACCGACTCGTGATCAGCTCGACCTCGACGCCCGCCCGCGCCAGCGCCGCGCACAGTGCGTGGTCATAGGGGGGCGTGAACGCAGCCGGATCGACGACCTGAACGCGCATCATGGCGGCCCCGGGACGACGCTCAGGACACCTGGACGATCGAACGCACCATATGCGTCCGTTAGATCGTCCACGTCGGTCACGGCTCCACGTTTCTCCCCGCCAGCTTCGCCAAGCGGCGAGCGGTGGCCCGGGCGGGGTCGCCGCCGAGCGCCCGCACGGAGGCCTCTCGCCCGCGCTCCAGGCGCAACGCCGCTGGCGCCAGCGCCGCCAGGGTCGGAGCTCCCGGGCGGCGCAGGACATCGACGGCACATCTGACCGGATGAGCGACCGCCAGGGCGAGCAGCGCGAGCGCTCGCGTGACGACGCCGTCATCCTCGCGGTAGCGCAGATCGAGCTCGCGCGCGGCCACGATGCCCACCGAACGGGGTCGTGAGGCGGCCTCGACGCGGGTGGCTCCGAGGTCGCGGACGAGCTCGACCGACCGGTCTCCTGGGGCGGGAAAGCGGTCGGCCACGAGGACCAGCCGGCCCGACCCCGCCGGAGGCGGCGCCAGCGCAGGCCCCCGGGGGGGTCGGTTGGAGAGGGCGAAGCCCGCCAGCTCCTCGACGCCCAGCACAGCATCGAGCCCGAGCCGGGCTACGCGCTCCACCCTCCCGATCCCAGCCACCCCGGCGCCACGGCGCCACGGCGTTCCAGTTCCGGGTGCCAGAGCGCGACCCGCATCCGTGATCGGGCCGTTCGCGCGCCCGCCGGCGCGTTCCGCAGCGCGACTCGCCGCCCGCCGCAGCGCGCGTCGGAGCGCCGGCTCGGGCTGGAAACCGTCGTAGCGGCGGGCCAGCCAGGCGCGGCCGGCGGCGTAGCCTCGCCACTGGCGGCGCAGGGCTCGCAGGGTGGTGCGGTAGCGGTGGGCCACCCGGGCCTCGCGCCGGAGCTCGAGGCGCCAGCCCGCCTCCTGGATGCGCCAGCACAGATCGGTGTCCTCGCCGGCGCGCAGCCCCTCGTAGAAGCCGCCGACCTGCTCGAAGCAGGCACGGCGCACGAGCAGGTTCGCGGCCACCGCGCGGGGGCGGTAGGGGTGCGCGAGGTGAGCCTCCTGGCTGAGGAAGCCCCGGGCGGCGCCGTAGCGCTCGGCAAACGTCCGCCCCGTCGCCGGCACCACCTCACCGGCGAGCGCCCCGACGTCAGGAGCCGCCGCGACGCTGAAGTACGCGTCGAGCAGTCCGGCCGATCCGCGGCAATCGGCGTCGAGGAACAGGATCCACTCGCCCCGGGCGCGCTCGGCGCCGCGATTGCGGGCATGAGCGGGTGAACGCTCGTGGTCGGCGATGACCACGGTGACGCCGGGCGCCGGCGCCACGCAGCCGCAGTTGTCGGCCAGGATCAGCTCGTCGCGCGGACCCGGGTCGAGCTCCAGCAGCGCCTGGACAGCGGCGCACGCGGCGCCGCTGTCACCGGCGAACGGCATTACCACCGAGATTCCGGGCCGGCTCGCCCGCTCGCCTCCGAGCCCGCCATCGACGGGCTCGGACTCGACGGCGCCCGCGCCTCGGCCCTCGCCGCCTCCACCACCACCGCTGCCGGAGCTCATCGCCGGGACCCCCGAATCCCCGCGAGCAGCGTCCGGGCCCGGCTCAGCTCCTGGGGATGGGCGAAACGGGTGCCCAGCAGGGCGAGCGGAATGGCCAGAAAGACCGCCGCCCGGGTCAGGAGGCCGACCGCGCCCTGAGTGGGCAGCAACAGCTCGCCGGCCACCGCCAGGCCGCCGATCACGATCACCAGCTGCGAGATGCGGCGCCATTCGAAGCTGACGCTGAACGCCCGCCGCGTCAGGACGTGCATGACGGCAAGCATCACCACGTAGGCACCGCACAGGGCGATTCCCGCCCCCGCGATTCCGAGCGGCGGCACGAGCACGACGATCAGGATCACGTTCGCCGCCAGACCCGCCAGCGACGCCGGGAAGTTGCGCCCGGTCACCTGGGCCCGGCCCGCGATGACCAGGAAGATCACCCAGAGCCCGTACATCGCCCAGCCCAGCGCGACCCACGGCAGCGCGCGATAGGCGCCGAAGAAGGCGTGCGTGGTGAGGAGGCGCAGGACCCAGCGCCCGAGCAGCGCCAGCCCGGCGACGACCCAGCCGCTGACCAGCAGGTAGTAGGTCGTCACCAGCCCGTACAGCCGCGCTGCCTGGGCGTCGTCGGCGACCGAGTAGGCCAGCGGGGGCCAGGCGTACTGAAACGCACGCACGATGAACGCCACCGCGCCGGCGAGCTTGATCGCGATCGAATAGAGACCGGCGAGGGCGGGGCTGCGGTCGTGGTAGATGTAGTAGCGATCGACGATGCTGAGCGCGTACACCGACACCTCCGCCGGCACCGTCGGCAGGCCGAAGCGCAGCAGCACCGAGAACCCCTCCGCGGCGCTGCGTCCGGAGCGCGGCCGTCGCGTCAACCGGCCGCGCATCGACCACCACAGGCCCATCAGCACCAGCGTCGAGGCGCCATAGTTGCCCAGCAGCAGCCCGCGGGGCCCGAGACCGAAGCCGACCACCAGGACCACCGAGGCGGCGATGGTCAGACCGACGTTGATCAGCGAGGCGGTGGCGTAGGCGCGTAGGCGCTCCTGCACCCGCAGCAGGCCGTAGGCGAGCTCGAGGTTGGTGAACGACCACAGCCCGAGCACGGCGATGAGGAAGATCGCCGGGTCGCGCCGGGAGAGGACCAGCTTGGAGAGCGGGACGGCTCCGGCGGCCAGCAACGCCGCGGCGATCGTCGTGCTCACGAGCAGGAAGCCGAAGGCGCGACGGGCCAGGGCGTCCTGGCGAGCGGGATCGGCGTCGGTGAAGTAGAAGCGCAGGAACGCCTCGATGATTCCCAACCGCACGAGGATGCTGATCAGGATCACCCCGGTGGCCAGCAGTTCGACCATGCCGTAGCCGGACGTGCCGACGTAGCGCGTGTAGACCGGGAGCAGCAGGACCGCGATCAACTTCGAGACCACGTCGGCGACCTGATAGGCGCCCAGCGAGGACACCAGGCGCTTCAGATAGCCGATCACAGCCGCACACGGTAGGGGGATGCGGGGTGCCCGGCCCGCTCAGCGCGACAGCACCGCCCACAGCCGATTTACGAGCTCCTGCGAGTCGACGCTGCGGGCCAGGCTCGCATCGAACTGCGCCAACCCGATCTCGACCACGATTCCCCGGCCCAGTCGATAGCCGACGATGCTCGGCTGGGCGGCGCTCGTCCCGGCGGCGGAGAGGATCTGAGCCGGGGGGACGAGCGACGGGATCGGCTGCAGGACGTCGAAGCCCGGGAACGCCCCCGAGGTGCCGGTGAAGATGCCGAGCCCGTCGTGCAGCACCGCGACGAGGTTCGGATTGTGGGTGACGAGGGCTCCGGGACGGGCGCCCAGCGCGTCGGTGGCGGCGGGCGGTGTGGGACCTGTCGCGGTCTGGCCCCGGGGGGTCGATCCCACGCTCACCCCACGCCGCAGCGAATCGATCCCGAGCGACAGCACCCGCCCGCCCTGGTCCACGTAGGAATGCAGGGCGGTGGCCAGTGATGCGGGCAGCCACCGCTCGCTCCCCGCCACGACAACGCCTCGATAGGCGCTCAACGACGGCCCGGTGGCGTCGATCAGTCCGAGATCCGTAGTCAGGTCGTAGGTCAGGTGGGCCTTGTCCAGGTAGGCCAGGAGAGCCGACTCACCGTTCAGGTCCGCGGGCAGGCCATCGGCCAGCGGGCGGCGCAGGAGGACCGGGCCGCCCGCGTCGAGCGTGTTCGGGATCCCGTCGCCGTCGTCGTCGACGGGGTTCAGGCCCTGCCAGGTGAGCGCCGGCAGTACGACCAGCACGCGGCTCCCTTCGGTCCGCACCCGAACGGTTCCCGGTGCGGCGGCGGCGTACGCGATCAGTGGGACCGCGGTCCGGTGCGAACCGGAGCTGATGGAGAGCTGGTACAGCCCGGCGGTGCCCGGCGGCAGCCTGACCACCAGCGTGCTCCCCGTGGCGCGGCCCGCGTAGGCGCTCCTGGTCCTCCCCGGCGAGCCGCTCGCCGCGCGCCCGGAAGTGCCGCGCGCCGGGGTCCTCGGCGGGCGGCGCCCCGGACTCGGCGGGCGGCGCCCCGGGTTCGCACGGCTCCCGGCGCGCGTCAGGGTCCACGTGTACGGGCGCCCGCGAGAGTCCACGTACACCGTCGTCCGCGACCCGGCGGGCACCGGATCGAGCGGCGGCTGGGCCGCCAGGTAGCGGACGGTCACGCCCGCGTGGGCGGTGCTTCCGGGGGCGGGCGGGAGCACGAGCGGAAAGTGCCCGGTGTTGCAGGCCTTGTCGGTGACGTCGAGACCGACGAGGTAGGTCCCGGCGGGGGCGGGTCTAGGCCCGATCCGGCCGTCCCAGGATGCGGTTTGGCCCCTCCACGGAGTCAGAAAGCTCTTGGCCAGGCGGGGAGGTCCGGGCAGATCGGTCCGGTAGATGCGGACGGTCCCGCCGCGGCTCTCGTTGCCTCGATAATGGATCTGCACCGGCGTCCCGCCCTGCGGGATCAGGTTCGGCGCCACGCTGGTGACGACGGGGCGGGGCGGGACCGTCCTGACCGTGATCGGCCCCGGGACCTCGTACATCCGGCCTTGATGGATCAGGTCCACGCGGACGTGGTAGGTGCCGTCGGGCGCGAGCGAGCCGTTGTCCTCCCGGCCGTCCCAGGAGAACACGCCGTCGGGCTTGCGCTTGCCGCGGCGCATGTGCCTTCCCGAGGCGAGCGTCGCGACGATCGTGCCGGTCTGATCGACGACATACACGTCCACGTCATCCGTGCGGTGCAGCAGATAGAACGAGATCGTCGTCGTGCGATGAAAGCCGCCGCACCCCGCCTGGCCGGGCGAGAGCGCTGACGGATAGGGCGCCGGTGCCCCCGCGATCAGCGGCGTCGACACCTTCAGGTGCTGGATCACGAAGAAGGCCGGGATGGTGGCGAGCACCAGCGCCGCGAAGGCGACGACCGGCAGCCTCCTCACCACGGCACCACAACCACGTTGGGGACCTCGTAGTCGTGGAACGCGGCCAGCCCGCGCGGGTCGCGGCTGCACAGGATCACGCGGATCGACCCGCGGTGGCAGACCACCAGGGCCGGAGGCGTGGCCACGGCCCGGATCTCCTCCAGCGCAGCGCCCACGCGCTCCTGCTGCTCGCCCAGCGACTCGCCGCCGGGGAAGCGGAACTCCGCTCCCGCGCGCCGCCACGCGGCGTAGCCCTCGGGGTCCTCGCGCTCGACGTCGCGGAACAGCTTGCCCTCCCAGTCCCCGCGGTCGGACTCCCGCAGGCGGGGATCGACCTGCGGATCCAGTCCGACCCGGGCCCCGACGGTCTGCGCCGTGACGTGCGCCCGGATCAGGTCCGAGCACCACAACGAGCGGATTCCGAGCTCGGCGGCACGCTCGGCGAGCTCGGCGGCCTGCCGGCGACCGGTGGCGTTGAGCGGCGAGTCGGTGAAGCCCTGGACGTGGAGCGGGGCCAGGTTGTCGTCGGTCTCGCCGTGGCGGACGAGCAGCAGGGGCTCAGGCACGCTTGGCGATGTCCATGGTGTCCGAGCGCAGCCCGAGGCGGATCGTCTCGAGCGAGAGCACATCCCCCGGAGCGATGTTGCCGAGATTGACGTCGGGCCCGAAGCGGCGCACGAACCACGCCTGCTGATCCTTGCGGGGGGCGTCGAACATGATCTTCTCGGGCGCGATCTCGTGCGCGATCTCATCGATCAGGCCTTCGCGCACCTCGCCGCTGGGCCGGAAGATCCCGGCGGTGCCCGCCTCTCGCCCCTCGGCGATCACCTTCCAGGAACCCGCCGCCAGCTCCTGCCGGATCTGCTCGACCCAGCGGTAGGGCGGGGTGATCGCACCCGTGTCGTCCTTGGAGCCCACCTCGGAGAGGACGGTGAATTCCCGCGACAGCCGCTCGATCAACTCGAGCTTGCGCTCGTGCTCCAACGCGATCGTTCCGTCGGAGATCTCGAAGTGCTCCAGCCCGAGCTCGTGCAGCCACGCGACCAGCGGCTCGAGACGTTGCTGGGCGATGGCCAGCTCGGTGAGGGTCCCGCCCAGCACCACCGGAATGCGGTGATGGCGATAGCGCTCGAGCTTGCGCTCCAGGTTCCCGGTCGCCAGCGCCGTCCCCCAACCGAGCTTGACCAGATCCACGTACTGGCCCGCCACCTCGACCATGCCGTCGACGTCGACGATCGAAAGGCCCCGGTCGAGCACGTGGGTAATCCCCTCCCGGCGGGGCTTGGAGCACCGCGGCGGCAGCTCGAGCAGATTCGCCATCGACGTCGTCCCCGTCACTTCGTCATGTGATCATCGAGATCCGGTGCGGCTACTGGCCGGCGAGGTCAGAGCCGACGGTCACGACCACGGTGACCGCACAGGCGCCAGGCGGAGGACACGCGATCTGCTGCGTGCTCGGGTCCACCAGCGCCACCACCCCCGCTCCGAGCTTCAGGCTACGGGCCACGGCGAGTGCAGCCCGCTTGTGCTCCCGCGTATACGCCACCACGGTTGCGGTGCGATTCTGCTCGGCGGTATTGCCAACCATCCCCCGCTTGTACCCGGCCGCCGTGAGCTGCCCCGCGACCCGGCCGGCGAGCCCGTGGGTGAGGGTTCCGTTCAACACCGCCACCGTGACCGACGCGGGATCCAGCGGTGCCGAGGAGCGATGGAGCAAGGGGGCGTTGCTGTTGCGAACCGGCGGACTCGCGACGTGCTTGGTGCCCGCGCCGGAGGTCGCGATCAGCAGCACGGCGACAACGGCCAGCACCATGAACGCGCTCAACAGCAGCGCAAAGCGCCCCCGCCGTCCTCCTCTCGTCGGCGGCTGCGGCCTGCCGGAGGAGGAGTATTGGGACCCGCGGCGGGCGGACGCGGACGGCGCGGCCTGGCGGGCAACTGGCTCCGCCGGCGCGGACGCGTATATCGGAGCGACCCCCGGACCCGATTCGGATCCGAAGGCCGCGTACCCACGAGCAGAGCCGTTGGCCAGCGCGGCCACAGTCGACGGACCTGGAGGCGGGGTGGCGATCGCAGTCGCGCCGTGATGACCACGGCCATCGGATTCGAGGGCGCGGGCGGTCCCAGCCGGGCCGTGATGACCACGGCCATCGGATTCGAGGGCGCGGACCGTCCCTGCGCGGACGACGTTGACCGGACCGCCGCCGCGCCCATCGGCGACATCACGGGTCGGGATCAGCCGCGTCGCGGCGGCGAGGGAGGGTGCCCCGACCCCCGCCGGAGGGTTGGGGCCGGCACCGGAGGGCGGCAATGAGGTGGACGGCGCTCCGGAACCCTCGTCGGAGTATGGCGCCGACGCGAGCGGGCGCCGCGGAGGGTTGGAGGTATCGCCGAGCCGTGGCATCGCCGAGCCGACGGCGCCGGCTGGCGAAGCAGCAGCGGGACGGTGCTGGGAGGGGGGCAGGTAGGGCGCGGGCGCTGCTGACCCAGGAAGATTGGCCGGGGGCGTCGCCGCCGCCGACCGCGCCAGACCGGCCACGCGTCCCTCCAGCTCCTGCACGCGCTGGGCCGATTCGTAGGCGTGCTCGCGCAGCGCAGCGCACTCCCGAGCCTGGGCGAAATACAACAGCACCAGGATCGCCAGGCCGATGATCGAGGCAAAGCCCGCGTCCGCACCCACCGTGCTGATGAAGTGGCTGACCGACAAGGCGTACGGAATTGATCCCATCGTGGCCGCAGTCTACGAGCCGACTCGGGCGCCCGAGTCGTCGGTGGTGCTGAGCGCCTGCGCCGAGCGGTCCCTCGGCATCGCCCGGGCGACCGAGAGGGCCGAGACCTGGCCGGCGATTCCCGCGAGATCGCCCTCCAACACGAGCAGGTTGATCTCCGCGAACGTCTGATCGACCCACGCGGGATCGAGCGGCTCGCGCTCTGCGCGGATGATCTTCGGGGCCGGCGTGGGCTGCGGACGCTCGTAGGCGTTGAACAGGTCCTCGTGGTACTTCTCCCCCGGTCGGGCACCGACGATCTCGATCGCGATGTCACGCTCGGGCTCGAGGCCCGAGAGCCGGATCATCGTCCTGGCCAGCTCGACGATCAGCACGGGCTCGCCCATCTCGAGCACGAACACCTCGCCGCTGCCCTCCCGCAGCGAGCCGGCGCGGATGATCAGCTGCACCGCTTCGGGAATCGTCATGAAGTAGCGACTCATCCGCGAGTCCGTGACGGTCACCGGACCACCGGCGGCGATCTGGCGGCGAAACAGCGGCACGACCGATCCCGAGGAGGCCAGGACATTGCCGAAGCGCACCGTCGAGTAGGTCGTCGCCGGGTAAGCCACGGCCGCATCCTCGACCGCCCACTCCGCGAGCGCCTTGGAGGCCCCCATCACCGTCGCGGGCTTGACCGCCTTGTCGGTGGATACGAGAACGAACGTCTCCACGTCACTCTCGCCCGCGATCCGGGCGACGAGCCGCGTAGCCAGGGCGTTGTTGCGGATCGCCTCGACGGGATTGCGCTCCATCATCACGACGTGCTTGTAGGCGGCGGCGTGGAAGACCACCGTGGGCCGGTGCTCCGCGAATACCTCGCGCATCCGCTCCTCCTCCTTGCAGTCGGCGAGCACGGGCAGGGCGATGCGGACGTGACGGTCCTCCTCGAGCTCGCGGAGGATCTCGAACAGGTTGTCCTCGGCGTGGTCGACGAGCACCAGCAGTCGCGGGCCCACGCGGGCGATCTGGCGGCAGAGCTCGCTGCCGATCGATCCGCCGGCGCCGGTCACGAGGACGACCCGGTCGGCCAGATAGGCGCCGACGCGCTCGAGCTCCATCCGCACCGGCTCTCGCCCGAGCATGTCCTCGACCCGGACCTCGCGCAGCTGGCGGGTGACCTTGAGCTGACCGGAGCCGTCCTGGAGCAGCTCGAACACCGTCGGGGTGGTGCGTACCGGGATGCCGCGTTCGCGGCACGCGGTCACCACACGGGCGCGCAGCTCCCCCGGGGCGGACGGGATCGCGATCACCACCTCCTGCGGCTCGGCCTCGTCGAGGATCCGGGCCAGATCCGCAGTCGAGCTCGTGCCCAGGACCTTGAGGCCGTGCTCGTCCTTGAGCCGCTGCTTGCGGGGGTCGTCATCCACGAAACCGATCGGGCGCAGACGCAGCTGCGGGTTGCGCACGAGCTCCCGTGCGACCAGGCGCCCCCCGCTTCCCCCGCCGACGATCAGCACGTCGCGCGCACCCTTGGCGACTTTGAAGCTGCGCACGCGTCCATCGACGACGAGGTGCACGAGGAAGCGGGCACCGAGGAGGACGGCCAGGGTCAGCAGGAAGAACAGCGCGATCACGCTGGTGGGCAGGGTGACCGCGACCGAAGGCAGGTAGCGGAAGGTGTCGGGACTGACGACGAATCGCGCCGGCGTCTGGACGGGATGCAGGAGCGTGATCGCCCCGACGATCACCAGCGTGGCGACGATTACGCCCTTGACGACCGCCTCGTAGTCGCGCTGGCCGACGAACGTCCACAGGCGCTGGTAGAGGCCGAACCCGGCCAGCACGACCAGCGCCACCGGCACGACCCAGGGGATCGTGGCCTCCAACAGCTCCGCGTAGCGCCCGGTGACGTGGAAGTCGAACCGCAGCCGGAAGGCGAGAAAGTAGGCGAGGGCGACCAGGATCCCGTCCACCAGCAGCTGAGGGAGCGAGTGGCGGTGGACGGGAAAGGTCGCGGATCTGATCCGCCGACGCATGCAAATGTGAATTCTAGGCGCTCGGCGGAACTCCTCGGCGCACGCTGCGGACTCGCGTGCGGTTGGCAGTTGCCAGCGGGCCCCGATGAGACAGGCCGGCCCGGCTCACGCTCGGCGGCGACGATCGGGTATCAGTGCGCTCGCACCGTGGGCGAGCTGGCGAGCTGATGTCCTGCTGGGTCCAGTGCCTCCACCCGGACATACGCCCGCGACGGGATCCCGATCGCCGT
>JBPCPO010000030.1:0-15480 GCA_050999075.1 Solirubrobacteraceae bacterium | reverse complement strand
GCGATCAGGCAGGCGATCTCGCGATAGCGGCTCCGCGAAGTGCGGTAGTCATCGGTGACGCACGAGACGCGCGCTGACCCACCCCCAGACCGGTGGCCTCAGACAGGGCTGCGATATCTCGCTCGTCCTCCTGCGCGTTGTGCGCGACACGAAAGCGCGCCCAGTTGGCGAGCGTCTCATCGCCCGAGCGCGGCGCAGCGTTCAGATAGCCACGATCGTGCCGGCGCGCCGCTGCACGAACGACGCGCTTCCCCGGTCGCCATGAATCGGCTGCCATCCCGGCGGTCGGGGCAGCCCGCCGCCCGCCACCACCCCAGTCGGGGACCGTGACCAGCTCGCGGGCGCCCCCCCGCTCGCAGGCGACCGCCGTCCAGGCCGCAGGCAACCGAGCCCCGGCCGGTCACCCTCACGCGTGCTGTCACCGTGGAGCCAACCACCGCCCCGCGAGCCTGCGCGCGAAATCAGACATGCGCGCGGACCGGATCGGGCGGCGGCGGTGTGACCTTCGCGCTTGGCTTGACCGTAGCGCTCGGGGCCTGCCGGGTGGCGCCGCAGCCGCCCGTCAGAGCGCCGACGGCGAGCAGCCCGACCAGGGCACCCATCGACCGGGCCATTCGCATGATGGGTCTCCTTGTCTGGTGGCGGTCGGTTGCGCGTCTACGGGCAAGGACCGCGCGCGGGCACCGATCCTTCCCGGCCGCCCCCGGGCTCACCACACCCTCCGCACCGCCCGATGCGTCTCGCTGTGGTCCCCGGTCGCCAACCGGTCGCGTGCGGACCGCCATGCGAGAGGGCGATGCGATCGTCCTCGAGATGCGCGGTCTCCGCGCAAGGCAGCGGCGGCACCCTAGCCACCGCGATGCCCGTCGCGATATGAAGGCGGGTGCGGCTCTACGCTGGGTCCTGCGCGGCGACCTCGGCCGCCGTGACGGTCTCGATCCGGGCGCACAGCATCCACTGGTTGCCGAACGGATCGCCGAGGCGGCCGGCGCGCTCGCCGTAGAACTGGTCGGCGAGGGGGTAGATGATCTCGGCGCCGGCGCTAACGGCACGATCCCACGCGGCGTCGACGTCAGGCCAGTAGGTGCACAGCAGCGCGTTGAACTCGTCGTTCTGGGCGTCCTTGACCATCACCACCGAGTCACCGATCAGCAGCTCGGCGTGGACGAGCGTCCCGTCGGGCATGTGGTAGCGCTCGCCTAGCTCCTTGGCATCGAACGCTGCCTTGTAGAACTCGATTCCGGCCGCGCCATCGCTCAACGCGAGCCGCGGCGTGACTGTGTGGAGGTGCTCGGGCACCGGCCTGACCGTCCGTTCGCGTTCAGCCAGGCCGGGCTGCTGATAGATCCCGATCACATTGCCGGCCGGGTCGCGAACGTGCCCCACGCGCTCGCCGGGGGCCGCGTCTTCGTTCAGCACCTCGCCACCGGCGGCGCGGACGGCACCGAGCGTCGCCTCGAGGTCGGCGACCATGATGTGGACCATGATCCCGGGCTCAGCCGCCGGCGCCCGGCCGGTGACCCACGAGCCGCTCACCTCCTTGACCGCGTCGTCGAATGCGATCGCGCCGTCGCCGCGGGTGCGCAGCTCCCAGCCGAACGCGTCGCTGTAGAAGCGCGACGAGCGCTCGACGTCGGCGGCGGGGATCTCGAGGTAGCAGATCTTGCCGGTTGCGAGGGTGGGCGTGCCGTGTGCCATGCAGATTTAATATACAGGTACATCAAATGTCCGCGAGATCGTCCAGAGAGCACGTGTCTAAAAGGTCGCCGGGCGGTGGCTCCGCCAAGCGCCGCGGAGGTCGCCCACCGACCGGCGATCGGGAATCGTCAGAGACGGCAGGGCCGCGCCCCCGGGGGCGCCCGCCCACGATCGACCGCGAAGCCGTGCTCGACACGGCGATCCGGCTGCTCGACACCGAGCGCGTCGAGGCGCTGACGATGCGCCGGCTCGCGAGCGAGCTCGGGGTGTCCGCGATGGCGCCCTACCGGCACGTGGGAAGCAAGGACGAGCTGCTGATGGTGCTCATCGACCGTCTCGCGGCCCGGCTTGTGTATCCGCCGCGCCCGCGAGACCCGAAGGGCGCGATCCTGGTGCTGTGGTCGACGATCTACGACAGCCTCGCAGAGCACTGCTGGGTCCCTGAGGTGCTCGCGCGCCGCCGGATGATGGCGCCGTCGGTGCTCAGCGCCGTTGAGGAGATCCATGCGGCACTGCGCGCCGCGGGTCTGTCGGTCGAGGCGGCGGTGCGCGCCTACCGTCTGATGTGGAACTTCACGCTCGGCTCGCTGCTCGTGCGCGCCGGCGCGAGCTCCGAGGGACCGAGCCAGCAGCGGGAGCTTCGCGGCGCGCCCGATCCCGAGCGCTATCCAATGCTGACGGCGGCCGCCGCGACGTGGGCGGCGGCACACGACCGCGACACGTACCGCGAGGATCTCGGGGTGCTCATCGACGCACTGCTGGCGGATGCCTGCCACTCCTGAGCCTGAGCAGGAGAGCCCGCCGTCGGAACAACAGGGAGTTCTCGGCGGTGGGCCCGGTTAGGCGACCGCTACCCTGGACGATCGACAGCGGTCGCTCGGTGGGGAGGGAGCCCTGACGCCCTATTGGTCCAGGATCCGGTCGCGAAGAAGCTGGCCCCTGCACCGGCGCGTCGAACGCTGGAGATCAGCGTTGCAGGCGTTGGGGGGGGCGCGGCGCGCTAGCGTGGTGCGGCGATCCCGGTCTGATAGGCGAGCACCACCAGTTGGACGCGACCGCGGGCGCCCAGCTTGGTGAGGATCCGCGAGACGTGCGTCTTGGCGGTCAGCGGGCTGAGCTGCAGCTCGCCGGCGATCTCGAGGTTGCTCAGGCCGGCAGCCACCAGCTGGAGAACCTCATGCTCGCGGGGCGTCAGCTCGTCCAGGGCCGCCGGACGGTCTAGCGGGGTCGGTCGGGCGGCGAAAGCGGCGATCACGCGACGGGTCACGCTGGGCGCCAGCAGCGAGTCGCCGCCGGCGACGGTGCGGATGGCGTGCAGCAGTTCGCGTGGCTCGCCGCCCTTGAGCAGGAAGCCGCTGGCGCCCGCGCGCAGCGCCCCGAACACGTATTCGTCGAGCTCGAAGGTCGTCAGCACGAGCACGCGCACGTCGGGCAGCGAGCCGTCAGCGGTGATCTGCTGGGTGGCCTGCAGGCCGTCGAGCTCGGGCATGCGGATGTCCATCAGGACCAGGTCGGGGTGTTGCCGGCGGGCCTCTGACACCGCCTGGCGCCCGTCGGCGGCCTCGGCGACGACCTCCATGTCTGACTCGGCGTCGATCAGAGCGCGAAAGCCCGCGCGGACGATCGGCTGATCCTCGGCTACGAGGACGCGGATGCTCACGGCTGCTCGACGCCCAGCGGCAGGGTCGCCCGCACCTGCCAGCCGCGGCCGCCCAGCGGTCCGGCGGCCACGCGGCCGCCGACCGCGGCGGCGCGCTCGGACATGCCGCGCAGGCCATGGCCCCCCGCATGCTCCCCGCCGGGGGCGCCCTGGCCATCGTCGGTGATCTCGATGAGCAGCTCGCCCGCCTGGGCTGCGATCCGCACGCGCGCCTGCGAGGCATGGGCGTGGCGCATGACGTTGGTCAGCGACTCCTGAACGATGCGAAAGCCCGCCTGGTCGACGACGCTCGGGATGGCCGTGCCGCCCAGCTCGAGCTCGGCTTGGGCGTGCAGCCCGGCCGCTTGGGCGCGTTGCACCAGCCGCGGCACCGCCTCCAGCCCGAGCGCGGGATCGCGCGGGGCCGGGGTTTCGCGATCGCGCAGCACGTCGAGGGTCGCCCGCAGATCGGTGAGCGCCTGTGCCGAGACGTCCTTGATCTCGTTGAACGCCGCCGTCGCGTCGGGGGACGCGCCGAGGTGGGCGGTCACCCCGGCGCGGACGTTGATGGCCACCAATGCGTGGGCCAGGGTGTCGTGGAGCTCGCGCGCGATCCGCAGCCGCTCAGCGGCGGCCTGGCGATCGACACGGTCGCGCAGCTCGCGCACCTCGGAGGCCGCCTGCTCGCGCTTGGCGGCCCGCAGCGCCCCGCGCGAGCGCACCAGGTCCCCGGCTACGAGGGCGGCGAGGACCGCGAGCACCCTGGTGCCGGCGCCAGAGAGATCGTCCGAGCGCTCGATGACCGGGATCAGCGCCACCACCAGGAGGGCCAGCACCACCGTGCTTACCGTTCCGACCACGAGCGACTTGCGGCGATCGCCGTCCAGCGCGACGAAGAACAGCAGTGCGGCGGCCGCGATGCTGGCCACGTCGTAGGCTCGCAGCACCAGAACGCACGCAATCAGCCCCGCGGCGGTCAGCAACAGCGTCGGCAGCGGGTAGCGCTCGCGCCCCAGCCAGGGCAGGCAGGTCAGCAGTGCCAGCGGCACGGCCAGCGCGACGGAATGATGACCCGCCACCGCCTCGAGGATCAGCCCCGCCACCCCCGTGACGACCAAGGCGACGTCCAGCCGATGCCGGGAGTCGGAGCGCATGCGGCGAACGCTACCGGGTGTCCTGCCACCGCCACATCGGCCATGCAGACGATCACCTGGTACGTCTCGGGGAGTACGTGGGTGGTCGCCGGACGCCATCGAGCTACCGCTCGCGCGGTAGGGCAAGTGCGTCCGCTCGGCCGACGACAGGGCGATCCGCCGGACCTAGTCTCGGCGGCGTCGATGTATCGATTCCGAGCTGAACGAGGCCCCGCATGAAGACACTGACCGCCGTCGTCTTACGCCATCGCGCTCTCGTCGCGCTGGCGTGGATCCTCCTGACCGTCGTTGGCGGTCTGTTCGTCGGGAAGGCCAACAGCGGGCTGTCGCACAAGCTGGCCACGCCGGGCCTCGTGGGGTACGACGCCAACCAGACGATGGTCCGCCAGCTTGGCCTCGATGGCGGCGAAGCGCCGGTGATCGCGGTGCTGCACCTTCCCGCGGGGCAGACGATGCGCACGGTGGCCGGCCAGGCGACGGCCGCCCGCGTGTTCGCGGAAGCAGGGCAGAAAGGCCATGTGGGGCTCGTCGACTACGCAACCGCGCATGATCGCCGGCTGATCTCAGCCGACTGGCGCACGACCTGGGCGCTCTATGACATGCCCAATCCCGACGCCGGCGCCTACACCGGCACGCAGAACGTCATCGCACCGACCCTGCAGCACGCGATCCCCGCCGGGGCGAGCGTCACCATCACCGGCAACGAGGCGCTCCAGAAGACGGGCGGCGGCGGCAGCTCGGGTCTGAGCACGTTGGACGAGACCCTGATCGGCGCCGCGGCTGCGCTGCTGGTCCTGGCCTTTGTCTACGGCTCCACGATCGCCGTCGTCCCGCTGCTGATGGCGCTCCCCAGCATCCTGACGACGTTCCTGATGGTCTACGGCCTCGAGCAGCTGACCTCCGTGAGCAACCTGGTGCAATACCTGGTGGCGTTCATCGGGCTGGGGATCGCAATCGACTACTCGCTGCTGATCGTCACCCGCTGGCGCGAGGAGCGCGAGTGCGGCGCCGAGAACCGCGAGGCGATCATCGCCGCCAACGACCACGCGGGCCGGGCGGTCGTCCTCAGCGGGCTGACTGTCGCGGTCGGCATGCTCGCGCTGCTCATCATCCCCGTTCAGTTCCTGCAGGGGATCGGCCTGGCCAGTCTCCTTATCCCGCTGAGCGCCATGGCGACCGCGATCACGTTGCTGCCCGTCGTGCTGTCGACGTTGGGCCCGGCGCTCGATCGCCACCGCGTCCGCCGCGGGTCGACGACCAACAGCCGAGCGTGGGAGCGTTGGGCCGGCCTGATTGTCAAGCGGCGCTGGGCGGCCGGGATCGCGGGGCTCATCGTCGTGATCGCCCTGGCCATACCGGCCCTGAGCATGAACACTGGTCAGCCGAGCGCAGCCTCGTTGGGTGGCTCGAGCGCCGCCGCCCAGGCCTTCCACGGGCTGACCCGCCAGGGGGTGCCGGAGGCGGTCAGCTTCCCGGTGCAGGTGCTCGTCCACGGCGGTGCTGCCAACGCCCGCAGCCCGGCGGCGACCGCCCGGCGCACCAGCGGCGTCTGGGCGGTGCTGACCCCTAAGCTCCCGTCCAACGTCGGCGCAGGCGACGCGCTGCTGACCGTGATCCCGACCCAGGCCGGGAACACCAGCGGTGGCACCCGGACCGTCACCCGGCTGCGCACTGCCCTCGTCAGCCAGTCCCGACAGGTTCAGGTCGGCGGCGACACCGCGGCCAACATGGACTTCACCAACGCGATCTACAGCAGGTTCCCGCTGATGCTCGCCGCCATCGCGATCATCACCTTCCTGCTCCTCGCCAGGTCGTTTCGGTCGGTCCCGCTGGCGCTTAAAGCGGTGGTGCTCAACCTCATCTCGCTTGGCGCCGCTTTTGGCTTCATCGTGGTCTTCTGGCAGTCGGGCCACGGCTCGAACCTCGTCTACGGCATCCAGGCCACCCACGCGATCCGCAACTGGGCGCCGATCATCATGTTCGCTTTCCTGTTCGGCATCTCGATGGACTACGAGGTGTTCGTCCTGGCGCGTATGCGCGAGGAATACGACGCCACCGGTGACACCCGCCGGGCGATCGTGTCCTCGATCGGGCACACCGGGCGGCTGATCACCTGCGCGGCGCTGATCCTCGGCATCTCGTTTGCCTCACTGAGCACCACCAACGACATCGCCGTCCAGGTCCCCGCCACCGGCCTTGCCGTCGGGGTCCTGCTCGATGCCGTCATCGTTCGCACCCTGCTGGTGCCGGCGCTGGCCGCCCTGCTGGGTGACTGGAACTGGTGGATGCCCGGGCTGCTGGCGCGAGCGCTGCGGATCGCCCCGGCCCGCGCGCAGGCGCACGCGCACGCGCACGCGCACTCGAGCGCGGCGGGCTAGTCAAGCCAGGCTCATCCCTCCCCGCCCGTCGAGGTCAATCGCATGTCTGGCTGGCGTGTCGTGGCGGCCGATCGGACGACTCGTCGGAGAGGAACTCGAGCAGCGCCTGTGCGAGCTCCTCCGGCGCCTGCTCGGCCTGGTGGTGCCCGGAGTGGATTGTCTCGCTGCGTAGCTCTCCGGCCACCCAAGGTCGCCAGATCTCCCTGGGATCGCCGTGGATGTCGATGTCGTCCTCACCCGCGGCCAGCAGCAGCATCGGGCGGCTATTTGGCGACCGGCGGTCCGGTCGGCTTGCTCGTGCGCGCGATCGATACGCAGGCCCACCCGGTAGTCCTCGCACATGCCGTGCACGACCGCGGGATCACGTAGCGCCGCCCAGACATCGGCGTGATTGCCCTCGCCCATCTCGGCCGGTGAGGACGTCCGGTACCAGGCATCGGGATCGAGGCTGATGACCCGCTCAGCCGGCTTCTCGGTCTGGCCGAAGACCACCAGTGCCACCAGGTCCGCACGAACGCCTCGTTGAGGCGCTCGAGATGCTCAGCGACCGGGAGACCGTCCATCACCACGAGCCGTGTCGCGGCGTGCGGGTGATCCATCGCGGCGCGGAATGCGACGAGCGAGCCTCGGTCATGGCCCGCCACGGCGAACCGCTCGTGGCCGAGGTGCCGCATCAGCGAGACCACGTCGCCGGTCATCGCCCGCATGGACGACTGAGCGTGCTCCGGCGCATCGGGAGGTAGCGTCGACCGCCCGGAGCCGCGCAGATCACGGCAAACGACGAAGAACGAGCCGACGAGCCGCGGTGCTACCTCGGTGCTCCTGAACTCAAGCTCGGGCGCACTCCCACGCGCTCACAACTTGACTGATTAAAGAAAGCGGGTAAGCTTGTTCGTAGTGGAGAAGCTCTTGCGCGCCCATGACCTTCGGGTCACCCGCCCTCGGATCGCGGTGCTCCGAGCGGTGGACAGTCATCCCCACGCTGACACCCACTCGATCATCGACCTCGTTCGTGAGGAGCTGCCCGAGGTCAGCCACCAAGCCGTCTACGACGTGCTGGCCGCCCTTACCCGGGCCGGTCTGCTGCGGCGCATCCAGCCTCAGGCTTCGGTCGCCCGTTATGAGGCGCGTGTCGGCGATAACCACCACCATTTGGTCTGCCGCTCCTGTGGAGCCGTCGCTGATGTCCACTGCGCCGTTGGTGCCACTCCGTGTCTGACCGCATCTGAGAACCACGGATACATGATCGACGAGGCCGAGGTCATCTATTGGGGACTCTGCCCCGAGTGCCTCGTCAGCAACCCGATTCCTGAACACAGCCGAAAGGACGCCCGTGCCTCACACACATGAGCATGAACCGAATGCCGTCTTCGGCCAGATGGATGAGCCGCAGGCCTCCGAGGAAGAGGCCAAGTGCCCGGTCGCCCACGGCCGCATCAGGCCGACGGCTGGCGACGCCAACCAGGAATGGTGGCCGGCCAGCCTGAACCTGCAGATCCTGTACCGGAACGCCGCTGAGGCGAACCCGCTCGATCCGGGCTTCGACTACGCCGCGGCGTTCAAGAGCCTTGATCTCCAAGCTGTGAAGTCCGACATCGAGGCGATCATGACCGACTCGCAGGACTGGTGGCCGGCCGACTTCGGTCATTACGGCGGGCTGATGATCCGCATGGCATGGCATTCGGCGGGCACCTACCGCGTCTTCGATGGGCGCGGCGGCAGCGGTCATGGACAGCAGCGCTTCGCGCCGCTGAACTCCTGGCCCGACAACGTCAACGTCGACAAGGCGCGTCGGCTGCTGTGGCCGGTCAAGCGAAATTACGGCCGGGCGCTGTCCTGGGGCGACCTGCTGATCCTCGCCGGCAACGTAGCGCTCGAGTCGATGGACTTCCAGACACTCGGCTTTGCCGGTGGCCGCGTCGACGAGTGGACTCCGGACACCTCCGCCTACTGGGGCGCCGAGACCACCTGGGTCACAAACGATGCGCGCTACAGCGGCGACCGCGAGCTGGAGCGGCCGCTGGGCGCCTCCGAGATGGGCCTGATCTACGTCAACCCCGAGGGTCCCAACGGTCAGCCCGACCCCGCGGGATCGGCCCGGGACATCCGCGAGACGTTCGGTCGCATGGCGATGAACGACATCGAGACTGCCGCGCTGATCGTCGGTGGCCACACCTTCGGCAAGACCCACGGGGCCGGCTCGGCCGACAACGTCGGCTTCGAGCCCGCAGCCGCTGGACTCGAAGAGACCGGCCTCGGCTGGAAGAGCTCCTATGGCTCGGGCAAGCTCGAGGATGCGATCACCTCCGGCATCGAGGTCACCTGGACGACCACGCCGACCAAGTGGTCGAACAACTACCTCGAGAACCTCTACGGCTATGAGTTCGAGCTGAAGAAGTCACCGGCCGGTGCCTGGCAATACGTCGCCAAGGACGCCGAGGCGATCATTCCCGCCCCGAACGAGGGTGGTGCCCCGCGCAAGCCCACGATGCTGGTGAGCGACATCGCGCTGAAGGTCGACCCGATCTACGGCGAGATCACGCACCGCTGGCTCGATCACCCCGAGGAGCTAGCTGAGGAATTCGCCAAAGCCTGGTTCAAGCTGACCCACCGCGACCTGGGTCCGGTGTCCCGCTACCTCGGTTCTGAGGTTCCCAAGAACACGTTCATCTGGCAGGACCCGCTGCCCGAGGCCCCGGCCGAGACGCTGTCGACCGAGGACATCGCCAGCCTCAAGCAGCAGATTCTCGACTCCGGTCTGACCGTGTCGGAACTGGTATCGACCGCGTGGGCGTCGGCCTCGAGCTTCCGCAACTCGGACAAGCGGGGCGGCGCCAACGGCGCTCGCATCCGCCTCGAGCCGCAAAAGAATTGGGAGGTCAACAACCCCGAGCAGCTGACCAAGGTGCTGTTCAAGCTGGAGGACATCAAGGGCACCTTCGGTGAGGGCGGCAAGTCCGTCTCGATCGCTGACCTGATCGTGCTGGCCGGCGTCGCGGCGGTCGAGAAGGCCGCAACGGACGGCGGTACCCCAGTCGAGGTCGAGTTCAAGCCGGGCCGCGTCGATGCGAGCCAGGAGGAGACTGACGTCGAGTCCTTCGGCTACATGGAGCCGCGCTTCGACGGGTTCCGCAACTACGACTCGGGTGCGCCTACCAAGCTGCGGCAGGAGTACCACCTGGTCGATCGGGCGGAGCTGCTCGGCCTGACCGCGCCGGAGCTGACCGTCCTGATCGGCGGCCTGCGCGTGCTGGGCACCAACTACGACAACTCATCGCTGGGCGTGTTCACTGACCGCGTAGGCGTGCTGACGAACGGCTACTTTGTCAACCTGCTCGCGATGGATACGACCTGGACGGGCGAGGGTCCGAACTACAAGGGCACCGGGCCGACGGGCGAGTGGACCGGCACCCGTGCTGACCTGGTGTTCGCCTCAAACGCCGAGCTGCGCGCGGTCGCCGAGGTGTACGCCTCGAGCGACGGCAAGGAGAAGTTTGTGCACGACTTCGCCAAGGCGTTCTCGAAGGTTCTGCACGCGGACCGCTTCGACCTGGTCTAGTCCCGGACAGATGTTTTTTGGCGGGGCGGGTGGCCCTTACCCTTGCTCACCCGCCCTGATCGGCCCCCCGGTGGCGCCGGCGCGAGCTGAGAAGAAGCCGGCGATGCCGAGAGCGCGATCACGCCCTCAGCCACTCCGGCCCTCCGAACACGCCGCGGCGAAGAAGCAGAACTCGAAGCTCATGATTTTCGGCCAGATTCCGGCCGAGAACATGGTCGAGGTCGCGAAGCGCCTTGACTCATGGCGCTCGCGCCTGAGGCCCGCGTGATCGCTCTCCCCCAGATCCCAGCGCGAGCCCGGCTCCTGCTTGTCCCCGTTGGGGCAGTCGCGTCCAGACCGCCGCTTCCGGCCGAGACCGCAAGTCTGGCCGCGCCCGAGTGCACCCTCGATGAGGGCAAAGCAGGGGCGAGAACAGATGCCTGGTCGACCTGGGCGCGCACGCTCGGGCGGCCGTGAGAAACGACCGGCTCGGGTTTCACTCAGGCCGTCGGTGCTTATGCATCGGTTGGGCCGCTGCGGACCGCCCGCTACGCCGCATCCTCCCCTCCTTCCCGCGCCAGGGAGGGGCGGCGGCGGCCGTACTGAAGACGCGAAATGCCGGCGATGCAGGTGAGCTCGCCGGCGCGTCCAAGGCGCTCCGCGGGACAGAAAGCAGGTGTGACACGTCCGCACGGCGACGCGGCCGCCGCTCTCGTCGGCTTCAGGTCAGCCTCGGGAGGGATCCCGCTCGCCGAGTTTGCGAGAGCGAGCCGAGCTCTTATCGTTGTCGCCAGTTCTGCGCGGGCTGCTGCCGCTTGGTCGTTGAGCGGCAGCGACCTCGTCGTTCGGTGATAGGGGTCTGGCGGGTCAGGTGCAGGCTTGTGAGCGAGCTTGAACGAGCGCTTGGATACCGTCAAGGATTCGCTCGAGGCCGAAGGTGAACTCGTCGTCGGGGTCGTCGGCGACGTCGAAGACACCGGCCGCTAGGAGTGAGTGGATCGCTGGGAAGTGTGCTGGGTCGGTGTGCGTTGCGAGGAGATTGGCGTAACCGGCCATGGCGGCGTCGGTGATCGCCTGGGCGGCGGTGAGCTCGGCGGTCAGGGTAGCCTCGCTGCGGAGGTAGCCGCTTAGTAGCAGCACGACCGAGGCCTTCTGGTCCTCGGCCAGTCCAGTGTTGCGCAATGACCGCAAGCCGTCCTCGAGCCACCGGACCTGGTTGGGCGTGGTCGGCGGTCCGGTGATCGGGACGCGCAGCGCCCAGGGGTGCTCACGCACCCGGTGGTGGTAACCCCAGGCCCACCGCGTCAGGCCCGCGCGCCATTCTTCGTCGGGATCGGGGGCGCGCGGCGGTCCGAGCGCGGCATCGACCATCAGTGCCAACAGCTCGTCCTTAGCCCCGAGGTAGCGATACAGCGACATCGTGGAGGCGCCAAGCTCCTGCGCGACGCGGGCCATCGACACTGCGGCCAGCCCTTCCGTGCCGGCGACTCGGATGGCGGCGTCGACGATCCGCTGAAGGGTTAGACCGGGCTTGGGTCCCTTGCTCGGGCGCTCGTGCCGGCCCCAGGCTGCCTCGATACTGGCCGGCAGTCCGGTCTCCTCTTGACCTGCCATCGACATTGTGTATAACATACGCCCTACTGCGTATCTTATACACAGAAAGTGAAGGCAATGAACACCAACGACGACCAGGCGATCGTGGCGATCTACCAACCACACCCACCTGAGCCAAACCCACCGATTGCTCGAGCGGCTCGACGTACAACACCGCGCGTCGGGCAAGCGAACGAGCACAGCCGGCGCGCCTACGTGACAGCCGCAGGGTCGCCGAACGACATCACGGGGACCTTTGCAACCTCGACGGTCGCGTCGGTCGACGGGACCGGCATCTCCTATCAGTTCCCCATGGGGCCTTGCGGCCCCTCCCGCGAGCGATGAAAATGGGGGTGGTCCGGTTGCTTGTGGTGACGTCGGTTTGTCTGTGGTGCCGCGAGCCCGTTTATCAGTTTGACGTGGAGGCTCCTCGGCACCCCTAGCTGTCGCCTTTGAGCACGCAGAGCAGAGTCGTTGATCAGGCAGCCTCTCTCGAGCACCGGTCCGTGAGTATCGCCCACTGTTGAGAGGAGCTTCGGAGATGCAGACGATGTTCGCCCGGGTCTGCGGGCTTGATGTGCACAAGGCGCAGCTGACCGCGTGCGTGCGGCTGGTGGTCGATGGGGTCCTGAGCGAGACGATCGATACGTTTGGGACGACCACCTCGGATCTGCTCGCGCTGCGCGATTGGCTGAAGGCGCACGAGGTCACGCACGTGGCGATGGAGTCCACCGGCGTTTACTGGAAGTGCATCTACTACATGCTGGAGGGCGACTTCGAGTTGCTGTTGGTCAACGCGGCCCACATCAAGCACGTCCCGGGGCGCAAGACCGACACGATCGACGCGGCGTGGATCGCGCAGTTGCTGGCGTGCGGATTGCTGCGCGGCAGTTTCGTGCCGCCCAAGCCGATCCGTGAGCTCAGAGACCTGACGCGGTATCGCAAGTCGCTGATCTATGAGCGCTCGCGGGCGGTCAACCGGCTGCACAAGCTGCTGGAGGACGCCGGCGTGAAGCTCTCGTGCGTCGCGACGGACGTGATGGGCGTCTCGGGCCGCGCGATGATGCGTGCGCTGATCGACGGGCATGGCGACCCCGATGCGCTCGCGGAGCTCGCGAAGGGCAAGCTGCGCAAGAAGCTCCCCGAGTTGCGCAAGGCGCTGGAGGGTCGCTTCCGCGCCCACCACGCGTTTCTGCTGGAACGGATGCTCGCGCACATCTCAGAGCTCGAAGACGACATCCAAGCGATCTCTGGGCGCGTGGAGGAGCAGATCGCCCCTTTCGAGCAGAAGGTTGAGCTGCTGTGCACGATCCCCGGCGTGGCGCAGCGAGCCGCGGAGGTCCTGATCGCCGAGACCGGCGGGGACATGAGCGCGTTCCCGTCCGCCAAGCACCTCGCCTCATGGGCCGGCGTGTGCCCCGGCCAGCGCGAGTCCGCCGGCAAGCGCAAGTCCGCCAAGACGCGCAAGGGCTCCCCGTGGCTGAGAGCCACCCTGATCGAATCCGCGCGCGCCGCCGCGCGCACCAAGGAGACCTACCTCTCCGAGCGCTACCGCCAGCTCGCCCGCCGACGCGGTGACAAGAAGGCGATCATCGCGATCGCGCACGAAATCCTCACCGCCGCCTGGCACATGCTCACCAACGGCGAGCTGTACCGCGAGACCGGGCCCGCTCCGATACGCGAGCACGCCATCGAGCGAGCCCGCAACCGCGCCATCAAGCAACTCGAGCGCCTCGGCCACAAGGTCACTCTCGACGAGCTACCCAAGGCCGCCTAACGCGATCCCACCGCCACCCCCAGCGCCTATTTTCTGAGCAGCTTCCAGCTGGCCAAGCTAGGCCACGGTTCGGCCGAGCGATTTTGCAGGACAAGCGCGGGGCGGGCCGAGGCAGCGCTTACCGGGGTACTGGGGACACGAACGCGAACTGCCACCGCTGACAAGCGCGCCAAACCACGGCGCGGCGGAGCCCGACGGTCGAATCTTGGCGGAACGTGTCTCCAACGTAAGGAGTCACGAATAAATTAGTGGGCTGTGGCAGGATGTTGGGTTGTGGTGGCGTATCGCGGGGGCATGATCGATGAATCGAAGATTGCTGAGCGGTATCGCGGGTTGGGCCCGGAGTTGAACGAGCGTCAGCGCAGGTTGTGGGCGGCGTCGGAGGCTCGGTCGTGCGGGCCGGGTGGGATCGCGGCGGTGGTGCGCGCGACGGGGATCAGTAGGAACACTGTGAAGCGTGGGATCGCGCAGTTGCGTTCTGGGGAGCGGTTGGAGGTGGGGCGGGTTCGTCGGCCGGGGGCGGGACGCCGGCGGTTGACGGAGTCCGATCCGGAGCTGCTTGGGGCGTTGGAGGCGTTGGTCGATCCTGATACGCGCGGGGATCCGTGCTCGCCGTTGCGGTGGTGCTCGAAGAGCTTGCAGAAGCTCGCGGCCACGCTCGGGGCGGCGGGGCATCAGATCTCTGATCGGAGCACGGGGAAGCTGCTGCTGGGGTTGGGGTTTCGGTTGCACGCGAACCAGAAGACCCGGGAGGGGAAGGATCATCCCGATCGTGATGCGCAGTTCCGGCATATCAACGAGACCGCGCGCGGAGCGCTCGCGTCGCACGAGCCGCTGATCAGCGTAGACGCCAAGAAGCGCGAGCTGGTCGGGGATTTCAAGGCGGTCGGCCGGGAGTACGAGCCGACCGGCAGGCCGGTCGAGGTCCGCACCCACGACTTCAAGGACAAGGACCTCGGGCACGCGATCCCCTATGGCGTGTACGACATCAAAGCGAACGAGGGGATGGTCTCGGTCGGGGTCACCAACGACACCAGCGCATTCGCGGTCAACTCGATCCGCGCGTGGTGGCAGCACCTCGGCCGCCAGCGCTACCCCAAGGCGACGGTCCTGACGATCACCGCTGACGGCGGCGGCTCGAACTCCAGCCGCACCCGACTGTGGAAGGTCGAGCTGCAGAAGCTCGCCAACGAGCTCGGGCTCGCGATCCGTGTCTGCCACTTCCCGCCCGGCACGTCAAAGTGGAACAAGATCGAGCATCGCATGTTCAGCTACGTCAGCCTCAACTGGCGTGGAAAGCCGCTGGAGAGCCTGCAGGTGATCATCGACCTGATCAGCTCGACCACGACCAGCACCGGCCTCGAGGTCCACGCGCGCCTCGATCCCGGCCACTACGAGAAAGGAATCAAGATCCCCGACGACGAGCTTGCCGCCGTGAACATCGAACGCGACCCGTTCCATCCCGACTGGAATTACACCATCCTCCCAACCCAAACCGGTCCACTAATTGTTTCGTAACTCCTAGGGTCCGCTGGAATGGCCGACGAGACACCCGTAGCCAAGTTCGCTCCGTCTTTCCGCCCGATCAAGCTCTACAGCGATGGCGGATCGAATATCAAGGACAATCGGGGTGGATCTTGGGCGCGACCGCCCGCGTTGACTCGTCGGGAAGCAAACGGGTGCTCCGCGACACACGCGAGGTC
>JBPCPO010000097.1:0-28690 GCA_050999075.1 Solirubrobacteraceae bacterium | reverse complement strand
CACGCGAGTGGTCGTCGAGCACGGCGGTCAACCAAGGGCGGGCGGGGCGCCCGTCGGCGTCGAGGACCAGCAGGTCGAGCTGGGTGTGGTCGGCCTGCCACACGTCGTTCGGGCGTTCCGCTTGGCGCCGGTAGACCAGCTCGAACTGGTCGCGGAAGGCGTCGGGTCCCTCATGCGCCAGGCACACCAGCGCCGGGTCGAGCGAGGCGACGATCGCGTGGACGGTGCTGTAGGCGGGCGCTGCCCAGCCGCGCTGAGCAGCGGCCTGCCCGGCGCGGCGGAAGATCGTGGCGACTGACGGCTGCGGCCGGCGCAGCGCGAGCCCTTCGATCAACGCGACGAGCTCGGGCCTTGTCCGGCGCGTCCCGTGATCCGCGCGGCGGGCGCGGGCCAGCCCCGCGAGGCCGTCTGCGTGGTAGCGCGTCAGCCAGCGGCGGGCAGTGCGAAGCGGGATGCCCGCGCGCACCGCTGCTTCCGTCAACGCGACGCCGTCCTCGACGGCAGGCGCGAGCACGAGCCATCTCGCCCACGCCTCCTCGCGCTGCGCCTCGTCGAGTTGCGCGAGCATCGTCGTCGCCCGGCCGCCAGGCTCACTGCTCATCGTGTTCCCTGCTCGGCTCCGTGCCGGCGGCGGTCAGCGTTGCCGCTGGCCGCGGCGGAAGGTGTCGGTAGAGACTTGAGCGAGCGATACCCGTCTTCGCGACGATCTCAGCGATCGTGTGCCCGCTGTCACGCAGATGTGCGGCGAAGCCCAGTTTTTCCGGGTCGACGAGGATCGGTCGGCCGATCCGCCGGCCCTTCGCGGTCGCGACTGCTCTGGCGTGCGCGGCGCGTTCGATCGTGTAGGTGCGCTCCATCTGCCCGAACAGGGCGAGCAGCACCACGGCGAGCTGGGCCATCGGATCGCTCTGGTTGCTCGAGTCGACATTGATCGAATCGGCAAGGTTCCGCACCCCGATGCCGCGCTCAGACAGTTCGTGGATCAGGTTGAGGGTGTCCCTGACGGTCCGGCCGAGCCGGTCGAGGGTATGCACAACGATCACGTCACCGTCGCGGGCGTAGCCGATCACGGCGCGCAGCCCGGGCCGGTCGACCGTCACACCCGACTTCTTGTCGAGATAGATCCGCTCCGGCGCCACGCCGGCGGCGGTCAGCGCGTGGACCTGGCGGTCAAGGTCTTGCTTGACGGTCGAGACGCGGGCGTACCCAAGGTCCACGCCCGCACCGTACCGGAAGTCCGGGCCGTACGCCTCTTCCGGCACGCACTTCTGACCCCAACCTTTGGGACGCGAATCTCTGGCCTCGCGACAGGTTCGCCGGCTCGCTCCAAGACGTCCCAGTTCCAAGGAAATGGAACGGTCGAAGAAGGCCCCCCTTTCGGCACCGTGTGACGTTGATCGTTAGACGGCGCCGAGCCACGGGGCCGGCGATCGGCTCCTCGCAGGTCGCTCGGCATGAGTGAGGGATGCGCGCTTCAGGTGGTGTTGGGGAGGTGCGCGAGGACGTTGATGATGTGGCCGTCGGGGTCCTCGATAAAGAATCTCCGGACGCCCCACGGCTCGTCGGTGAGGGGGTAGACGACGCGCAGGCCCCGGTCGCGGACGACGGCGTGTAGTTGGTCGACGGCGTCGGGGTTGCCTACGTCGATCCCGAAGTCGGGCTGCGGGGTCTCGAACCCGCGTGGGCAGACGATGATCTGCGCGGACCTCAGTTCCGGGGCTTGCAGGCCGATCACAGGAGCCTCCATCGCGACCTGCAGTCCGAACACCTCCGTGTAGAAGCTTCGGGAGGCGGCGAGGTCATCGGTCTCGACGTAGGGATGGATGCGCTTGATCGCCATCGTGCGGTGCCTCCGTTCGCTGTTCAGGTCGCAGTGTCGATGCGCGCGTGGTTCAGCGCCGGGGTTCGCGCCGCGAGATAGCCCTCGGGCGTGAGGCCGGTGTGGTGACGGAACTCGTTGCTGAAGTGCGCCTGGTCGTAGTAGCCGCGCTCCAGCGCGAACGCGGCCCACCCCAGATCGTGGCGGTCGTCGATTCGCTCGAGCGCACGACGGAAGCGCCATAGCCGCTGAAACCGCTTCGGGGTCAGCCCGACCGCCACCCGAAACGTCTCTTCCAGCCGGCGGCGGGAGACCCCGACGCTGGCGCTGACATCAGCGATGCTGCACCGCTCGGGCGCTGCGGCGATGCGCCTCATCGCAGCGATCGCCGGGTCATAGCGGCGCGCCTGCTCGACATGGCGCAGCTCCCGTGCGAGCACGCGCTCGATGGCGGCAAGCTTCTCGTCGGGGCCCGTCGCGGCGCTCGCGCGCTCTCGCAGCTCCGCGGCCGCGGAGCCCCACAACAGCCCGAGCGGCAGCGGCGCGCCGTCCAGCTCACCGGCACAGACACCCAACAGCGCGATCGCCCCGCCCGGCCGGAAGGTGACGCCGATCGTCTCGAACCGGTTGGCTCTGTCCAACACGACCGACCCGGGCGATACACCGACGACGCTCACCGGATCGACATCGATACGCCGGTCGGGTCCGATGATCGACGTGTGCCCCGGGCCGAGCTCGATCACCAGCTCGACGGTCCCGCGCGGCAACAGCCGCTCACGGGTTCGGCCGCCGCGATCATCAGCCGAGCACCAGATCACGGCGACCCACTCCGACAGCGCCGCCCCAGGCAGCCGCTTCGCCCAGCGCGCCCCGCCGGCGACTTCGACGCGGTCGCTCACGGCCGGTAGGTCCCGAAGTTCCACTGGTTACCGTCAAGGTCCAGCGCCGAGAAGTCCCGCGATCCATGCGGTTGGTCGGTCAGCTGCATCGTGATCTCCGCGCCCGCAGCGCGGGCTCGGGCGCACAGCTCGTCGACCTCTCCGACCGCCACGTACGTCCATCCACGCCCGAGCATCCGGGCATACGGACCCGGACCGCGGTGCTCTCCGACCATGATCAAGCTCGACCCCGCGCGCACCAACGCATGCTCGATGCGTCCGGCCGCTCCACGGTGGACCTCCTCGGCCTCAAACCCGAACGCCGCTTGGAGGAACCGCAGCGCCTCGTCGGCGTCCTCGTAGCGAAGGCATGCGTACGCAGTCACGACGCCATCATGGCAACCAACGCCCAACCCGTCTTGGAGAAAAGCGCGAACCTGCAGACGAAGCGCATCGCCGCCTGCCGTGCGGGACAAACCCGGCCGAGCTCGCCGAGCTGTTCGGCGTCGGACGCTCTATCGCGCCCTTGGGAGAACCCGGACGCCTGGGTGCCTGCGCCGCCGCACCTTCCACGGTCGCAGGCCCTGAACGACCCTGCGGGCTCGTCCAGCGGCAGGCACGGCGACCGTTGCCTGGCGGGGCGTGCGCGTCGGCCGACCGGCCCGCGCTGCGCCAGGGGAATTCGGGGCCTACCCCGATTCGCGTTCCCACCTCCCGCAAGCTCCGTTATGCCCCTGTCGGCATAACGGGTCTAACGGGACGCGGCGGCGCCTGGGGCCGGCCGGCGTCCTCGGCGCGATTCCCGCCATCCGGTCTCCGATCGGTTCTGGCAGGCCGGGACGCGTTGCCTTGGCCCGGTCCACGGAGGGTCCGCCGGGGAAACTAGGCTCGGCGAATGCTTCGCACCGCTCAATCGGGCCGGCAGTCGTGAAGGGCGAGCGGCTCCTTCCTCGAGGTGGCGACGAGACCAGGGCACTCATAGGTGGGGTGCCGCGCGCGTTTGCATGCTGCGAGGCGATCAATCGGCTTCCATACGCCGACCAGGACGCAATTCGGAGCGCATGGTCAGAGCTGACGAGCCGACCGATCGACTAGCGCTTTCGTCTGGTACCGCCGATCCATAGTGACCACGGCCTCAAGCTCCGGGTCGGCGCCAACGTGTTCGTCAATCATGGGTGCACCCTCAACGACATGGGCGGCATCGCGATCGGCGAAGACACCATGATCGGGCCGAACGTCAGCCTCTTGACCAGCGGTCATCCAACGGCGGTTGCTGATCGACGTGCCGGCATCACGATCGCACCGATTCACATCGGCGCCAACGTCTGGATCGGCGCCGGCGCGACCGTCCTCGGAGGCGTAACGATCGGCGACGGTGCAGTCGTGGCCGCTGGCGCGGTCGTCAGCCGCGACGTGCCGCCTGCCATTCTCGTTGCGGGCGTGCCCGCACGAACCATCCGCGGGTTGGACTGACCCGGGGGTACGGAACGTCGCACCCGGCCGTCGGTGAGAGTGCGCCAGATAGCGGAGGAGGAGTCGCGCCACTTATCGCTGGAGTTCACAGCCCGCCCATTCCGGGCCTCCCGGGGTGCATGTCGAGAAACGGTCATTTGCCGACGCCCCCGAGCACCGTCTTGATTCCCGCCACACGAGCGTCGAGAACTCGCGGCGGAAAACTACGACGGATAACCGGACCGTCAGGTAGTTTCCGACACGTGCTGATCGGATACGCCCGCGTATCGACCGTCGACCAGAACCCCGACCACCAAGTCGACGCCCTCCGCCGCGCCGGCGTGGCCGCCACCGACATCTACATCGACCACGCCAGCGGCGCGAAGGCCAGCCGCCCGCAGCTCGACATCGCGCTGCGCATGCTCCGCGACGAAGACACGCTCAAGATCACCCGCCTGGACCGACTCGGCCGCTCGGTCCTCCACCTCGTAACCCTCGGCGCTGAACTACGCGACCGCGGCGTCGGGCTCCACGTCATCGAGCAAGGCATCGACACCACGACCGCCGAAGGCCGCGCGATGTTCGGGATGCTCTCCGTCCTCGCCGAGCTCCAGCGCGAGCTCATCGTCGCCAACACCCGCGACGGGCTCGCCGCCGCCCGCGCCCGAGGCCGCACCGGCGGCCGCCGCCCGCGCCTCAACGCGCAGCAGATCGCGCTCGCCCAACAACTCTACGACGCCGGCGAGCGCACCGTCCAGCAGATCGCCGACCTCTTCAGCGTCCCGCGCACCACCGTCTACGGCCACCTCGACCCCGCCACCACGGGCAAGCGCCCACCGCACCCCCCGCCTCAGACTGACCCCGCAGGCGTCTCCGCGGCCTGAGAGCGCGACGAGCCAACCGCAAATGGCGGCCGGTGACAGCGTTCTTACCAGCACCCCAAGGCTCGGAACCACAAGCAAGACCTGCTACACAGCGTAGGAGCCTGAGTGCCGGAGTCCTATTGCTAGAACCATGAACAGAATGCGCAACGATCCAGGCGCCGACGGCAACAGCGCTCGGGACCAGGCTGACGAGTTCTGCGATGCGAGTTCTCAGCGTTCAGCCCAGGAAGTGCCGGACTGCTCGACAACTCCCGGCAGACGCGTCGCGTTCGTCTGGCGGGAGGTGAGGGACGCGGTACGTGAGCGTCGTCGCGTTCTAAGAGAACGGGGTCGGCAGTGACCGGCGGCCTCGTGATGAGCGTGACTGCTCTGGGTGCCCTAGGGGATGTGGGGCGCGGTCTGCGGGAGGGGTTCTTCATGTTCTGGGAGACCCTGTGGGCGCTGGTGCTCGGGTTCGGGCTCTCGGGGGCGGTGCAGGCTTTTGTCTCGCGCAGCTCGATGCATCGGATGCTGGGCGATCACCGTCCGCTCGCTGTAGCGCGCGCGGCCGGGCTGGGGGCGGCGTCGTCGTCGTGCTCCTATGCCGCCAGTGCAATGGCCAAGACGTTATTCGCGCGGGGCGCGGACTTCTTGGCGGCGATGGTGTTCATGTTCGCCTCAACAAACCTCGTTGTCGAGCTGGGCATTGTGCTGATCGTGCTTATCGGCTGGCAGTTTGCTATCGGCGAGTTCCTCGGTGGGGTGATCATGATCGTCCTGTTTGTGGCGGTCGGCCGCGTGGTGTTCCGCAGGACGTTGATCGAATCTGCTCGCGCCCGCATGAATTCCCCTGGTGAGGACGCGCAGGGCGAGCTTGCTGATGACTCCGCGCTTCAGCAGACGCCGTGGCGAGAGAAGCTGCGTTCGGTGAGCGGCTGGTCAAACGCTGCCGGCTACGCGCTGGCGGACATGCGGATGTTGCGCAACGAGATGCTGATCGGCTACGTGGTCGCAGGGTTCCTCGCCGTACTCGTCCCTAACAGTGTCTGGCACCACGTGTTCCTCAACGGCCACGGCGTACTCACGTCGGTGGAGAACGTTGTAGTGGGGCCGTTCATCGCGCTGATCAGCTTCGTCTGCTCGGTCGGCAATGTCCCGCTTGCCGCGACGCTGTGGAAGGGCGGCATCAGCTTCGGGGGGGTCATGAGCTTCATTTTCGCTGACCTGATCGCGCTGCCGCTGGTGTTGATCTACCGCAAGTTCTACGGCGGCAAGCTGGCGTTGCGGATGCTCGCCGTGTTCTGGGTTTGCATGAGCACTGCTGGTCTTGCCGTAGAGGCGATCTTCTCCGCGGCTGGATTGATCCCACACACCCGGCCGGTGCAGGTAGTCGCCGCCCGCTTTGAGTTCAACTACACCACTGTGCTGAACATCATCTTCCTCGGTCTGTTCGCCGCGATCGTGTGGCTGGCGCGTAACCGAGAGCGCTTTGGCGGCGGCATCGGCTACGCGAGCGACCCAGTGTGCGGCATGCAGGTGCAGACCGACAATGCCCCCGCCACTCGGCAACATGAAGACCAGGTCTTTTACTTCTGCGCAGATCGCTGCGCTGAGCGCTTCGACACTAACCCAGCCCAGTTCGCGCACGCCGAAAACGCTCCGGCCCGGTGATGGCGGCAGCAACCGAGTTCGTAGCCGAGCCGGTGTGCGGCATGCCGGTGGATCCAGAGGGCCCCGCTGTTCGGCGCGAGGATGGCGGCAGGAGCTACTTTTTCTGCGCCACGACGTGCGCCGAGCGCTTCGACCACAGCCGGCACGCACCGCGGGCAGCAACACCGGACTCGTCGAGCAGGACGCGGCGGTCACTCACGGGGTGCGGCATAGAAATGGATCCTGGCAACGCCCCGACGCGCCGCGAGGACGGAGACTGTCCACTTCTGCGGTGAGGCACGCGCTGAGCGCTTGGCTCGTGCACCGGAGCGCTACCGGATCAGCGTCGCCGTAAAGCATCCGGCGTAGCAAGAATGCTGACCTCCTCTGATCGGCGGGATAGGCGTATGTCAGGCCCGGCCGGGGCGCCGTAGGCCATGACCGCGGCACCGCTGTCTGCGAAGGCCAGCGAGGAAAAATCGCTGCGGCCCGACCGCACCAATCGCGATGACCCACCATCTTTCTGACTGCCTCTCCTAATCGCGGCTCCTACCGGGGTGTATGCGACAGCGTAGCCCCACGGGCTTCACGCGTGTGTCTGCAGCGGGGAACATCGCCGGACCCGCGGTCCGGCGGGCCGGAGGATCCAACGTTCTCATGGTTCTAGTCGCTTGACGACGGCGAGGCTGGCACGCGGTTGGGGGTTGCCTGCGAGGCGGCGGGACGCGGGGCGGGGGAGGCGCACGGTGAACAATGCGCCGCCGCCGGAGGGCGCGCTCAGATCGACCGTTCCGCCGTGGGCGGTGACGAGTTCGAGCACGACCGCGAGCCCGACGCCGCTGCCGCTGACCGCTGCCGCGTCGCCGCTACGCCAGAACCGGTCAAAGACGCGATCGCGCTCGTCTGGGGCGACGCCGATCCCGGTGTCGGCGACTGAGAGCTCCGAACCGGCTTTGCTGCTTCGCGTTGAGAGCGTGACCTGCCCGCCGGGGGGCGTGAACTTCAGTGCGTTGGTCAGCAGGTTGCGCGCGATCTGCGCGAGGCGGTCGGCGTCTCCGGTGACGAGCACGACGGCGATTTCGGTGTGGAGCGTAATGTCGGCGGCTTCGAAACGGGGGCGCATTGCCGCAGCGACACTGGCGGCAACGGCGTCGAGTTGCACGGGGGCGCGCGTGAGGCGCAGGGTCGCGCTTTCGGCGCTGGCGAGGGTCTCGAGGTCCTCGACCGAGCGCGTGAGGCGTACGACCTCGTCGTGTAGCGAGCGCAGTCGCTCGGGTGTGGGTTCGGCGAGCCCGTCGGCCATCTGCTCGGTGTAGGCCTGCAGGACGGCTAACGGGGTGCGAAGCTCATGCGCGACATCGGCGGCAAGGCCCCGGCGCAGCCGATCCTCGCGTGCGACCGCATCGGCCATGTGGTCAAAGGCGCCGCCGAGCTCCCCGAGCTCGCCGCTGACTTGCACGTCCGCGCGGGCGTCGAGGTCGCCCGAGGCCATCGCCCGGGCGGCCGCGGTCAGGGAGCGCAGGGGCCGGGTGATCCGTCGTGACACGACCCCGGCGACCACGAACGCAAGAAGCGCTGCCAGCACGGCGCCGATCAGCACGGTCCGGCGCAGCGCGTCGGCGAGACCGCGATCCGCGCTCGGTAGCCGGGCGGGGAAGCGCAGCACGCCGCGGCCGACCGTCGCTCCTCCCGCCCGGATTGAGACGACAATCGGATCGCCGAGGCCGCCAGCGACGGTCCCGCCATGCATCTGGGCCATCTCGACTGCCATGCCCGCCATCGGACCGCGCGTGTCGACAGGCACGGCATCGCCGCTGGCGTCGCGCACCTGTAGCTCGGCGCCGGCGGTTGCGGCGAGCACCGCGGCAGGACCGGTGTCCGCGTGCGCCCACGATCCGGCGGCCGCGTACGCCTGGCTTAGTGAAGTTGCCACCGAGCGCGACGTGTCGCGGTTCTCGCGGTCGACCAGGCCCGAGACGCGGTCGCTGGCGCTGACCAGCGCCAGCGCAGATTGCACGGCGATCGCTGCTAGCGCGACGGAGACAAAGGCGACGGCCAGACGCCCGCGCAGTCCCGCTGTCCTCATCTAGTCATCTCGGTTGAGATTGAGTCGGTAGCCGCCGCCCAGGACGGTCACGACGATCAGTGGGCGGTGGGGGTCGCGCTCGATCTTGCGGCGCAAGTTCCTGACGTGCGAATCGATGGTCCGCTCGTAGCCCTCGAACTCGTGGCCTTGTGCGAGGTTGATCAGCTCAAACCGCGAATAGACGCGACCAGGGACGTTGGCTAGGGCCAGGATCAAACCCCACTCCGTAGGAGTCAGGGAGACCAGCCGTCCGCGGACGCTCACCTCGCGCCGCACCTCGTCGACGACGAGCTCGCCACACCCAAAAGAGGCCGGCCCGTGATCGGCACCAGCTCCTGAGCCGCGGCGCAGGATGGCCTGCGCTCGCAGGACAAGCTCCCGGGGGCTGAACGGCTTGGTGAGATAGTCATCGGCCCCCAGTTCCAGGCCGCGAATGCGCTCCTCCTGACTAGCCTTGGCGGTGAGCATCAGGATCGGCATCTGGCTAAAGCCGCGGACCTCTCGTGCCACCTCCTCGCCTGAGATGTCGGGCAGACCGAGATCCAAGACGAGGAGGTCAGGGTGTAGCCGGCTCGCGAGGGTGATCGCCTCCGCGCCTGATGCGGTGGACAGGACTTCCAGGTCCGCGCGCTCAAAGTAGGCGCGCAGGAGGTCGCGGAGCTTGCGCTCATCCTCGACCACAAGCACCGTCATGCCCATCACGCTGCGCGTCGACTCAGCGCGGAGCGCGGGGTCAGCGACCGCCGTGGATCGCACGGTTGCTCATCATGTTGTCGCTCATCATCCCGCCGACCATGGCGTTGTGCGCGTCGGTCATGGCCTTCAGCTCAGCGCCGCTGAGGTGAACCGACATCCCGCTCATCATCCGGCTCACCCCCGCGGCGTCCAGCTGCTTCATCATCGTGGCGCTCCGGACGCCGCCGGGCATGCCCATCTCATGTGAGCGCTGAGCCGGCGTGGACGACGAGGCATGAGAGGTACTACCAGACGCGGTGGCGCCACCCGCGGCAACCAGCGCCATGACACTGGCACCGACCAGCACGTACTTACGGTTCTTCGACATTGTGGCTCCTTCTGAGAGTAGGGAATCGTCTTGGCAGTGGAGCAGGCCCGCATGTGGGGGCCACGCAGGCCGTATGCAAGTCAGATGGAGATTGCTCCTCACGACATCGCCCCGATCACCCTCAGATACTACAAAGCGTAGGATCTACAGAATCCTGTCGAGCCGCTTGCTCAGAGCGCCTTTCCGCGTGTCCAGGAGCTGGTCGCCGCTCGAAGACCACGAATGCCGATCGTTCGCGCCCACACAAAACCCAAGACCGCCGCGGCCCTTCGCGATCGCCGTGTGGCGTCTACCCGGACATCGGCTCCGCGGTCCATCGGGCCGTGGGCGTTCGGCGCGTTCGCTTCGCTGTACGACTGGCAGCTGCCGCTGGAGCGCGCCGCGCTGCGAGCCGCAATCGAGCTGGCCGCGCCCGAGCCCGACGAGCTGCTCCTCGATGTGGGTACCGGTACCGGAGCGCTCTTGCGCGAGCTGGCGAGGCGCCACCCGCGCCCAAGCCACGCCGTGGGGATCGACTCGTCACCGGCGATGCTGGAGCAGGCTGTTGCTCTGCCCGAGGGCTGGCAGCTCAGAGTGGCCGACGCTCGTCGCCTGCCGTTTGCGGACGCGACCGTCGACGTCGTGACCTGCGCCTATCTCATCCAGCTGCTGGACGGGGTGACTCGGCAAGCGGTCCTGGATGAGATCGCGCGGGTCCTGCGACCGGGTGGCCGAGTGGTGATCGTGAGCCTGGTTGCCGCGCGCGGGCTGCTCGGCCGCGCCGTGCTCGCACCTCTAACGGCCGCCGTTTGCCGCGCGGGCGGGCGCCCAAGCGGCTTCTGTGCCCTCGATCCCCGTCCCGGGCTGCTGCTCGCGAGCCTCGCCCCACAGCGCGGACGCTGGGTAACGCGCGGCTACCCCTCGTTTTGCGTTCTCGCCCGCCGGCACATCTGACCACGCCCCGTGGAGCTGCTTCTTGCCGCCGCGCGGGAGGGTCGCAGGGGCTCTCCGGCGCGTACTGAGCGCCAGTCACCACAAGCTGGCCGGTATGGCCGCGATGTAGCTACGGCCGCCGGGCTGCGCCGAGGATATGCGGGATCGTGGGCGGAGTTGGCATCGGCGTGAAGGCGAACCGATCGCAGGACTCGATCGTAAAGCCGGCCCGCTCGACCGCGGAGCCCGTGTCGCGGGCGAGGTGGCAGCCGCCTGACAGACGCGGATACAGCGTCGCGTCGGCGACCCGTTGCAGCGCGGCTGGGATGCCATCCCTGGCGACGACGTGCTCGTAGAAGCGCAGCTCACCACCGGCGCGGATGACCCTGTAGAGCTCGGCGAGCGCCCGGCTCTGATCAGGGACAGTGCACAGCACCAGCGAAGCGACGCCCGCGTCGAATGTCCCATCCTCGGCGGGGATCGCCTCGGCGAGGCCATCGACGATTTGGATCGTTACGGCGGCCCGTTCAGCCGCCTCGCGCGCCTGCTCGCGCAGATAGGGCTCGGGCTCGACGGCGAGAACCTCGCTCACCGCCTCCGGGTAATGCGCGAAGTTCAGGCCGTTGCCCGCGCCGACCTCGACCACACGCCCGGCAAGGCCGACCAGGAGCCGGTCACGGTGCTCCGCGCCCCCGCGCTCCTCGGCCTTCGCGCTCATGCGCGTGTACATGCGCGCAAAGATCGGGTGGCGTACCTCCTGCTTGGTGGTCGACATCGGACTCCTCTCCTGGCGTCTCATTGGTCATCCTGGTATTGACGCGATCGTGTTGGTCGCGTCGGCCTCGACCTGCGCTGGGGAGAGAGCCTGCTCCTCCCAGCGGGGTGAGGTGCCGCAAGCGGCAACAGGACGTAGCCCCGCAGAGGACCAGTCCTGGCTTCAACGTCTCCCGCCTACTAGGAGTAATCGTAGCGGGCGCGCGGTGCTTCGCGCTTCGCCCGTGGCGGCGCAGCACGGCGCCGTCTCGTGGTTCGACGCGGGGGCAGCGGGCAGTAGCCCAGTAGGCAGCTAGAATGTGATCCTGATGATGGCTTCGATGTCGCTGTGGATGTTGATCGGACTCTTGGTTCTGCTTGCGCTCGTGGCCGGAGTTGCCTATTTGGCCGTCCGAGCCGGCCGGCCGCACGTTGGTCATGGCGACGATGCCCGAGCAGCACTTAACCTCAGGCTCGCCACGGGCGAGATCAGTTCCGAGGAATACTTCGAGCGCGAGTCGGCTCTTCGTGCGGGCGAGCCGATGCGCACCGCGCCTCGTCGGCGCTAGGAACCTCGGGACTCGCGTTCGCCCGTCACGGATCCTTGGCCAAGATCAGGCCACGGAAGCTGGGCTGCCCGATCTTCAAGATCACGAAGACGGCTCCGCGGCGCTCAGCGCCTATCGACCGAAGCGATCGCGAGGGAACTAGCGCCGGACTGGTCTCTCGGCTAGTCCTCGTGCCGGGACGGCCCCGCGCGGGCCGATGAAAATTCGGCGATGATCCGGACGGAGCCGGTCCTGCAACTTGATTCGCATCGGTTCGGTCGCGTCGATGGGGGCCCCTTCCGTGAACGGCAGCGATGCCTAACCTGGTGGCTGGAGCGGCGCATGCCGTCTCTAGCGTCTCGGTCGTGTTCACCATCTCGTAGGCCTGTGCACGCCGGGTATTGCTACGACCGTCAGTAGTATCGGATGAGTGAAGACTCGGTCGTTTCTGCGTGCGGCTGCCGACGACGGCGGGGCGCTTCTTGGACGCCGCGCGTTTCTCGGTGCCGTGGGGGTCGGTGCGTCGTCGGTCCTCTGGGGTGGGGCCGCATCGACTTTCCTCTCTGAGCATCTGCAGGGGCTGACTTCGCTGCTGCCGGGCGGCCTGCGGGCGGCGCTTCCAACACCGGGTGGCGGATGGCGGATCTACTCGGTCAACCCGCCGATGCCGACGTTCGATCCGGCCCGCTGGCGGCTTCGGATCGACGGACTGGTTGAGCGGCCGGTGGAGCTGACTTACCGCCAGCTGCTCGCGCTGCCGCGGGTGCAGCAGACCTCGGACTTTCACTGTGTGACGGGATGGTCGGTACTCGGAGTGCGCTGGACCGGTGTCCGCATCCAGGATCTGCTCTCAACAGCCGGTCCTTTGCCGTCCGCGCGAGCGCTGACCTTCGTGTCTGCCGAGCGCGGGTACGTCGACGCGTTGACCCTGGAGCAGCTCGCCGCGCCTGACGCGATGCTTGCCTACGGGATGGAGGGCCGGCCTCTGAGCCGCGATCATGGGGCGCCGGCCCGGGTTGTGATGCCGCGCATGTACGGCTACAAGGGGGTCAAGTGGCTGGCGCGGATCGTCGTCGCGGACCGGCCGCTCGCCGGCTATTGGGAGCAGCGCGGCTATGACCAGAACGCGTGGCTGGGGCACTCGAACGGCTATGGCTGAGACCCGGTTGGTTCGACGCTTCTCGCGTACCGAGCGGGCTGGGCACTGGGTCAACGCGTCGGCGTTCTTCGGCCTTTTGGGGAGCGGGCTGGTGCTGTACCTTCCGGCGCTCTCGGATGCCGTCGGGCGCCGGCCGCTGGTCAAGGCGATCCACCTTTACATCGCGATCGGCTGGGCGCTCGCCCTGCTCGTCGTGGTCCTCGCCGGTGACCGGCGCGCTCTTGGCGAGACCCGCCGCGAGCTCGAGCGCCTCGATCTCGACGACGTTCGCTGGCTGACCGGCTGGCCGGCTCCGCAGGGGCGCTTCAATGCCGGTCAGAAGATCCACGCTATCGCACAAGCCGCGTTCGCGGTGCTGTTCGCGTTCTCGGGCGCGCTGCTCTGGCTCGGGGAACGCAACACCACATTGCGCTTCGCTGGCACGATCGTCCTGCACGACGGCTTGACCCTTCTCGCGACGACCCTGGTCGCCGGGCACCTGTACTTCGCGCTGATCGCGCCGCGCACCCGCCCCGCGCTGCGCAGCATGATCCGCGGCACGGTCCGTGAGTCGTGGGCACGCGAGCAGCACCCCAAATGGCTCGAGGACGCGAGCAGCCCCGGGACGAGGACGACTGTCGCCGGAGGATGGCCGAGGCCCGGTGTGCGCCGCTTCCTCGTCGTCGCAGTACTGCTCACTATGTCCATAGGCGCGTACGCGGCCCTACGTCCGTCGGGCTCTGCGCCAGCGTCGGCGCGTGCGGCGCCGTTCGCGCCCGGGGCGAGCCTCCCCCCGGCGATCGCCCGGGGCACCGCGCTGGCCGACCACGCGCTCGCGCTCGACCAGGCCGGGCACCTCGCCGCGGCGCTGCCCCTGTTCGCGCAGGCCACCGGCGTGCTTCCGGGAATTGCTGACATCCGGACGCTCTACGGTTGGGCGCTCGCCCGCTCGGGGCGCTCCCGCGAGGCGCTGCGCGAGCTCCAGCAAGCGGTGCGCCTGGATTCCTCGCTGCCCGCCGCTCGCCTCTACCTCGGTGTCGTTCTTGCCCGCCGCGGACTTCGCGCGCGGGCACGCACTCAGCTCCAGCGCGCGGTTGCGCTCGATCCCGCCGGACCAACCGCAGCGCGGGCGCGCCAACTGCTCGCGGCGGGCTGATCGGCGTGAACAGGCAGCGCCGGCAGCGAGGTGCCCGGCCACTGCCGGGGCGTTCGTTCCGGCTGACTGGGGCGCGGCGCTCAGATGCCGGAGCCCAGAGCGGCGCAGTTTCCGGTGATGCGGCGGTGAGCGTCCACGGAAGCTACGATGCTGGCTCGTTGATCGTGGGTTCCTGGCGTGGTTGACAGTCCGAGCTTGCTGCTGGCGTTCGCCGCCGGGATCGTTTCGTTCGTCTCGCCGTGCTGCCTGCCGCTGGTGCCGGGCTACCTCGCGACGGTGTCAGGCGCCCGTCATGACGAGCTCACGAGCGGCCGGATTGACCGGCGGGTCGTGGCCCGCAGTGCGCTGTTCGTCGCGACGTTCTCGATGATCTTCGTCTTGCTGGGGCTCGGGGCGACCGCGATCGGGTCGTGGCTGTTTCAGAGCCGGCCCACGCTCGAGCGGATCTCGGGTGTCGCGATCATCGCGATGGGCGTGCTGTTCGTGGCGTCGGTGTTCATCACCCGGCTGAACCGCGATTTTCGCCCGCACGCGCTGATCGCGCGCGCTGGCCGTGGCGGACCGGTCGTCGCGGGCGCTGCATTCGCGCTGGCGTGGACCCCGTGCGTCGGTCCCACGCTCGGCGCGATCCTCGGCCTGGCGGCGACCGCGACCGCGACCGCGAAGGGCGCGCTCCTGCTCGGTGTGTACTCCGCGGGGCTCGCGCTGCCGTTCATGTTCGCGGCCGTCGCGTTCAACGCTGCGACGAGAGCGTTTGGCTTCTTCAAGCGCCACTACGCGACGATCCAGATCGGCTCGGGGCTCGTGCTGATCGGGATGGGCTATCTCGTGGTCACCGGCGAGCTCTTCCGGCTGAACATCCAGGCGCAGCACCTGCTCGGGCATTTCGGTCTCAACTTCTTCCAGAGCCTCTAATCGCTCGGTGGGGCGACCGGTGCCTGCGCTCACTCATACGATCAGGTTGAGCGCAGGGCGTCATCGCTCCCCGAGGACGGGGCGTGCGCGGGGGAGCTGGCGTCGATGCTCACAAGCGCGCTTCGGGCTGCTCGACGAGCTGATCGCCGCCGGGGCGGCCCATCCCGGCTTGTTCACGCACTGCCCTCCGCGCGGAGGACTGCTATTCGGGCTGATTGATGAGCTCGGGGCCCTTGAGCGTGTAGGCGAGCCGGAACGCGCGCAGAGCATCGAAGACGTTCGTGTTGAAGGTGGGGCACGCGAGCACGTGATCCCACGCGGTCGCGGCGACGGCGTAGGGCATGGAGGTGGCGTTCTGGAACAGCAGCATGTACTGGCCCGGCCCGTAGGACCCGCCGGTTTCGTTGAACAGCGCTTCCAGCTGAGGGATCTCGGAGGCGGAGAGGCCCGGGCGGTACTGGATCTCGACTCGTCCGTGCTCCATGGCGTGGACGAGGTTGCCCACGGGTGGGGTGACCCGGCCGGCGTAGTCGCCGTCCGATGCCGGAGTGGAGTAGTGGGGCCCATAGCTCGGCGGGTTGGTTGCGTAGTTCACCGTGGTGCCCGGCGCGACGTGCTGGCGGTTCTGTTGCTCGAGCCCAACGGTCGTGTCTTTGGTGACGCAGCCGGCGGCCTTGACCGCAGCGCCCAGGTCTGTGGTTCTGGCTGGCGGGAGCTTGGGCAGGTTGCCGCTCGCGACGGTCTGTGGACTGCTGCCCGCCCCGCCGCTCGTGGTAGCGATCACGGCGATCACCACCCCGGTAGCTAGGACCGCGAGCGCGATCAGCGCCTTGCGCACGCGAGCTTTGCGGGCGGCCTGGCGCGAAGCCTCCTGCTCGCGGGCGATGCGCTCGGCGCGCAGTCGCGCTTTCTCCTCCTTGCGGCTCGCCACGCGCGGCAGGCTACTACACTGGCTCGCAGCTCCTCGCCGGTCTCGGTCCCCGGTTCACATTCCGGCACCCTCGGTGCGATCAGGACCTGCCGATCGGTCGCCGATGCCGGCGTCGACACGGCTCCGGGCCAGTGTCAGCGACGCTCGCTGGCAGCCGGCAGCCGCCCTCGATGCAGCTCTTCGCGGTCCGATCCGATACTGGTGCCGATGCTGATCGGCCTCCTGTGCAGCGGCCCGATTCCGTGGCGCGGCTTCAACCCTCGACAGCAACCTATCGAGTTACTACAATGCCTCGTAAGTCAGCAAGCGAACAGGAGGACAACGATGGAACTCGCGAGCGTATCTTCGGCGCTGACGCCGCTGGCGTTGCTCGCCTGCCCCGTGGGCATGGGAGTGATGATGTGGATGATGGGCCGAGGAATGAAGGGCAGCGCCAACAAGGCTCAGAGCCGCGATCAATCCCAGCAGGATCCGGGCCAACCGCAATCCGGTTCTCCACAGCCCACTTCGATCGAGGTGTTGCGCGAGGAGCAGGGTCGCCTCAGCGATGAAATCGACCGCCTCGAGGACGAGCGCGGATCCACCACCGAGAGCGCGGCCAGTCGCTCGTGAGCGCGTGGTTGTTCATCCCACTCGTAATAGTGGCTGCGGCTGCTTGCCCGCTGCACATGTGGTGGCAGCAGCGTCTCGGGCGGCAGGCGGAGTGCTGTGCCCCGGCTCGGCGCGCCTCGACGGCCGAGCGCGAACGACCAGCGGATCTCCGAGAGCTGCGCCAGAGGCAGGCTGATATTGCAGCGCGGATCGCCCAGCTCGGGTGAGCCTCGCCGGCGCGCGTGGCGCGATCGCCGGCTCGGGCAGGAATCGGCAGGCGAGGACGGTATGAGCGCGCCGCACGCGCCGTGTGCTCAGATCGAGGTCGTGGTTTTGACGCAGGCCGACTGCGCCTTCTGCGATCAAGCCAAGGCCATCTTGGTGAGGCTCAGCCGCGAATTTTCGCTGCTCATCTCGCACGCGGACCTCGGCTCGGCGCAGGGCGAGCTGCTCGCCCGCCGCAACGGCGTCCTGTTCCCGCCGGGCGTATTGCTCGACGGGGCGCCGTGCTGCTACGGGCGGTTGTCCGAGCGCAAGCTTCGTCGCGAGCTCAGCAGGCGCTGCGCCAGGTTGCCAGCTGATCCTCTCCTCGTTCGAGCGAGACTGGCGGACTGACGCGCCTCGCCAAGTCAACGGGTTGCAGCGAGCTCATCCGCTACTCGCGCGGAGGCCTTGGCGGATGTCGGCGAGCAGGCTCGGCACCGGCACGTACATCGTGTAGTTCGGTGCCCCGCCGTAGTCGGCGCGCCACCGGATCGTGCCGTCCGGTCCCACCGCGATGAACGAATGGCCATCGCGGCTGTTTCCCATCATCCCGTACTGGTTGGCCGCATATGCTTGTGACACGGTCAGGCTGGGATCGGAGAGCACCGGGGTCGAGAGCCGCTCGTCCGCGGCCTTCTGGCGCAAAGCGCCGAGCGGATCGGTGGTGATGCTGACGATCTGATTAATGCCGAGCGCCTTGAGCTGGGCGAGGTGGGAGTCGAGATCCTTGAGCTGGTCCCAGCAGGGTTGACAGGTGAGACCCTCCTGGAAGTACAGCAGCGTAGTCTTGCCGTGCTGGGCGGCCAGGCTGAAGGTGCCCCCGGTGGTGGACGGAAGGGTGATCGCCGGCGCAGGTTGACCCGGTCCGGGCCGGCCGACCTGGAACGCGAGCTTTCCTCCCGACGACGAGCCACCCAGGTTGCTGGCGGCGAAGATCACCGCGAGGATCGCGACAGCCGCCGCGATGCCGCCGAAGATACGCAACCTCAGTGTCCGCGCGCTTTTGACGCGAGCGGCCTGTTGCTCGAGCTCGAGGCGCTCCTGGCGCCGCTGGTCTTTCTTTGCCGTGCTGCTGGTCATCGGCGGTCTGCTCCTATACGTACTCGGGTTGATGATCCGCGACGGGCGAATCGCCGGCATTGCCGATGGCCGGCGGTGGCGGCTCGTGGTCGTCGCTCGATGCGACCTGGCGAAGAGCGCGCCGGGCGAGCAGCGCGACGATCAGCAGCAGCGTGAGTGCAGCAGCCCAGCCAGGGATGAACGACAGGGCGTCGGTAGCGACCTTCGCGTAGTGCTGCAGACGGGCCGACAGCTCGGCCTGCCACCCCCGTGCCGAGGGCATCGAGTCGGCCGCCAGCCCGATCACGAGCAACGCCGCCCCCATTGCCGCCAACAGCAGCGCGCTGAGCAGCGTGGTGATCGATATCGAGCGGCTGACGGGACCCACGCCCCAGGTGATCGATCGCGGACAGAACAACCGCATCGCCCGCCAATCAAAGCGCTCCCACAGCAGCGAGATGACAAACAGCGGCGCGACCATCCCGAACACGTACGCCGAGCCGAGACCAAGCGCCTTGCCAAACGAGCCGGCCGCGCCCGAGAGGGCAAGCACGCCAGCGAGCACCGGCGCGCAGCACGAGCTCGTCGCGCCGGAGAAGATCCCCAGCGTGTAGACGCTCAGCGGCCCAGCCTTCCCGTCTGCGCGCCGGCCTGGCATCGGCAGGCGCAGCTTGCCGCCCAGGAACACGTATCCCGCCAGGACAACCAGGATGACCCCCATCGCGGCGTACAGCAGCGTGTGCTGGCTCGTGAAGATCCGCTGCAGCGCGTGCGCGCCGACCGCGATCGGCAGAATGATCGTCGCGACGCCGGCGGCGAACAGGAACGTCATCGCCACCAGCGTGCGGCGATTCTGAAAAGCCGTAGCCAGATACCCGGGAAGCATCACGGAGATGCAGCACGGCGCGAACAGCGCCACCGCCCCCGCAAGGACGGCGGCGATGACCGAGCCGCCGAAGAAGACAGAGCTATCCACGCCAACGCGGTCCCGGCTCGGATTCGCGCACGAGCGTCGCGGACGCGAGCGCCGAGGGGGTCGGAATCTGCATGGTCACGAATCTCAAGGCCGGGCGCCGCGCGGGTTACGATCGAGGATAGTAGCCGGCGCGTTCTCGTCGGCCGTCACGAGCTGCGACTTGAGCGGTGGGAAGCGACGCCAAGCTTGACGTTCCGCCCAGTGGCCAGAGCCCGTTCGAGAGCAGGCAGTGGCTATCCTCTGCCGCGTGAGTACGCGGCGACCGTCGAAGTCCGTGCCGGCGCTGCACGCGCTCGAGGCCGAGATCATGGAGGTGGTGTGGCGTCAAGGAAAGACGACTGTCAAACGCGTGATGGAGGCGCTCAACGACTCGGCGTCCTCGCCCCGCGCCTACACGACCTTCATGACGGTGATGCAGCGGCTAGATCAAAAGGGCCTGTTGAGCCGCACGCGGATCGGCCGCAGCGACACCTACGTGCCGCGACTCTCGAGGGAGGAGTACCACGAGCGTCGTGCGCGAGAGCAAATCGTGCAGTTGGTGCAGGAGTACGGCGATCTTGCGCTTTCGCACTTCGCGCGCGAGCTCTCAGCGCTCGACCCCGCTCGTCTTCGTCAGCTCAGGAGCCTAGCCCGCGGTGAGCGCTAGAGCGCGCTCGGTATCTTGGCTGCACGGCCTCGTCACGATGGCTGGCGGCTTGGTCGTGACTGGCGCTGTGGTCGTGGCGCTGCATGCCACCACGCTGAGCGTGCCGTCCGTCGGAAGCCTGCTGGCCGCGTGCCGCGCCTGGCTGATTCCGCAGCTGCAGCCGGTTGACCTGCTCGTGTTCGCTCTCGGCGCGCTGAGCGTCACGGTACTCGTGCGAGCGACCGGCTCCGCTTGGCGAGCCCATCGTTCCGCTCGGGCATTTGCGCGCACGCTTCGGCCGTGCGAAGTGCTCTCGGACCCCGTGCCGGCGTGCGTGATCGACAACGCCAATCCCGTCGCTTTCTGCGCAGGTCTGCTTCGCCCGCAGGTATACATCTCGGCCGGCGCACTGGACAGGCTCGACGCTGACGAGGTCAAAGCGGTTCTTGTCCACGAGGCCCACCACGCGGCGCGCCACGATCCGCTGCGTCTGTTACTCGCCCGCGTGCTCGCCGACGCGCTGTTCTTCCTACCGGTCATGCGCCCTCTTCAACGGCGATACGCGACGCTGGCGGAGCTCGCAGCGGACGAAGCAGCCATTGCCGCCCTCGGCAGCCCGCAGCCGCTGGCCTCGGCGATGCTCGCCTTCGGAGAGCTCGATGAGGCGCTGCTCGTCGGCGTATCGGCCGAACGGGTCGACCATCTACTCGGTCACCCACCGGGCTTGAAGCTGCCCCTGTTGCTGCTGGCCGGGGCGATCGTGACGGTGGCCGGGTTGGGCTGGCTCGTACTGGCCGGCGCTCGCGCCGGCGCGATGGGCCACATCAGCATCGCCGTGCTCCTGATGCAAAGCTGCGGACCTCTGATGGTGATGATCGCGGGATTAGCGTTCGCGTCGATCCTCCCCCGGACCTTCACAGTTCCTCAGCGGCGTCGCACCGCGGTGCGATGTGACCACCATGGCATCAGCTCGCGGGTGTCCTCGGGTGAGATCGGCTGCTCCCGCCAGGACCCATCGGGCTGCAGAACCCAAACGCGACGGCCGATGGCGAAGCCATCGCTGCTGGGCCAGCTGATGGATCACCACACTCGATGGCTGCGGCGCCCGGCGGCCTGATGGGGGCTGGGCTCATCGAAGCGCTCCCTGGGGCCCTCCGGCGAACGCGCCGCGCGCGCGTCCGCTGAGCGCCGCGCTGATCCCAGCGGCGAACTGCTGGCTGGTTCCGACGCCGCTGATGTGCCCGGCGATCCGGCCTTGAGCGGAGATGAAGAATGTTTCCGGCACGCCTGTTGCGCCGTATGCGCGCGGGATGTCGTTGCCGGGGTCACGGATGTTTGGGTAGTCGACGCCGTAATGGCGCATGAACGTCTGCCCGTCGGTGGTCACGTCCTGCATATCGAGGCCGAGGAACAGCACGCCGCGCGGGCGCGCCTGCTGGCTCCAGGCGCGCTCGAGCGTCGGCGCCTCCTGCTGGCACGGGACGCACCAGGACGCCCAGATGTTCAACACGATCGGCGTGCCGCGCAAGTCGCTCAGCGCGACCGCCGGCCGGTCGAACACCCGCGCCAGCCTCGGCGCCAGGACGGGGCCGAGCGACCCGCGCTCCAGGACGGCCAAGCGGAACGAGGGAGCGACCACAGCGTGCCCGCGGCTGAGGTTGTCGTCGATCGTCGTATTCGGCGCCTGCGCCATCACGCCATAGGCCAGCAGAGCCACGAACGTAACAGGCACCGTGACCGCGAGCCCCCTCACGATCCAGCGGGCGGGGGCGAGACGGGACCGTTCGCCTGAGGCTCGCTGCCTCATGGTCGCGGACCGGTGGGGGGCGCGATCGGCGCGGCGCGATCAAACTGGCTGAAGCGATCGGTCACGAAATGTCCGGTGGTGATCAGCCGTGCGGACAGCACACGGCCCGTGCGAAGGGCGACGCGCAGCGTCCACCACGCCGGGGTGCCCGGGTCCATAAGGGAGATCGTGTCCACCCGGCGGCCTCCGCTCGAGGCGATCGAGATCAACCGGACGGCCTCAGCGTAGCTGGTCCATGTGAACGAGCTAGCGGTGCTGAACGGCAGCGTCCCCGCCGGCGGCGCAAGCTGCCACGGGGCGTGCGCGGATCGAAACCAGTAGCGCGCGCCGATCTCCACCGACTGACCCTCCAGTCGCGGTGGCTGGGGCGGACGAAGGACATAGTTGGTGGACTCGAGACGGTCGGGCCCCTGCAGCCGATAGTCAGACATGGCGTACAGTCCGGGCACGCTGTTGACAAGCTCGGTTTCGCGCACGCTCGAGAGGCGGCGCATCACCGCCTGAGCACGCTCGAGGATCGCGCGAGCGGTGGCGCTGCCGTCAGGCTGCCAGCGGGTCGGGAGGGTGGCTCGAGCCTCACCGTTCGGCGTGTGCACGATCACGTTGATCGCCGGTGGGGCGTGCGGGATGGAGAGACGCCGGCACGCTGGGCCGCACGAGGCGGCCACCGCGGTGGCGTTCACGATCTCGAACGGGACGGTCGCAGGATTGCCGTTGATGTCGAGCACCCTGATCTCAGCCTCGAGCGTCCCGGAGCGCCGTCGCATCCAAGCCGCGACGACGTCCGAGCCTGCGTCGGTCGCCACAGCCAGCTGATCGCGGGTGGGGAGCGGCAGCACGCACGGATTGCACGCGGCCAGCGGCTCAGCCGCCAGCGCCTGCCGCGCTGCGACGTCGCGCGGCAACGGGAAGGACACCAGCAGCGCGACCGCCGCCGCGAGCGCGATGCCGACAACAGGCTCGCGGCTCAGCAGCCGCCAGTGCCGGCGCTCCAGCGTCGCGTCGGGATGGGGGTTGGCGGCGAGCAGGCGGGGGCGAAGGCGAAACACGTGCGTGTAGCTGATCAGCGCGATCACCCCGACGAGCCCCACCTTGACCAGAAGCGCGCGGCCGTAGGAGCTGCTCCAAATCAGCGACGGGTGGCGCAGCTCGATGTAGGCGTTGAGCGCACCCGTGAACGCAACGACGATGAACGCGGGCAGCGCGACGCGTCCGAAGCGCGGCAGCAGGCCGGCCATCACCGCTCGGCGGAGCTCCGCGCCAGCGCGACGCAGCCGCGGGCCCCAAACCCACGCGATCGTCGCGATCCCGCCCAGCCACACCGCACCCGCCACGAGATGAACCCAGTCAACGACGACGGCGAGCCCTCGTGGCGTAGCCGAGTCGGCGTGGCCCGCCAACGCGAGCGCGCCCAGCGCAGCAGCCGCAACGATCCCAGCTTTGCGCGGCGCCGCGACCGCGCCCGTCCAGGCGAGGGCGAGCAGCGCTACCAGCCACACACGCGCGAGGCCGGTTGCGTTCGAGAGCAGAAACGCATGAATCGCCTGCGGCGAGAGGCTGCCGGCGGCGAGCCAGGTGTCGAGTAGCGCCCCAGCCGCAGCGAGCGCGATCGCCACCAGGCCAGCGTCGAGCATCAGCGAGCGCTCGCGTCGCACGACGCTCGCCGCCTCACGGGAGTCGAGTTGCGCGCGAGCCCGCGCCGGCAAAAGCCACAGCCCGCGCGGGCCAGCGCCGAGCAGCGTGCGCAGCATCAGCCCGCCCGCGAACACGAACAAGGCCAGGTAGAGCGCTGTCCGCAGCAGCGTCCGCAGCCAACCGAGCCCGGAGAACGGACTCGCCTGGGTGGTTGAGACGCCGCCGAGCGCGGGGGACTGGACCCCGAAGGAGAACGAACCCTCGAGCTCGTGACCGTCGTCGGCCGAGACCGAATGCCACTCGACTCGATAGGAACCACGCGGCAACGGGCGGGAAGGCGTGAGCACCATCTCCAACGCCTGCGGGACGGTCATCCTTGCCGCCACCCGTCGCTCGGTCTGCGCATTGTAGATCGCGGCGGTGCTCAGCTGACGGTTGAGCGCCTCGTCGAAGCGCAACGTCACTCGGCCTGGAGCGCTATTCGTGCGAGCTCCGGGCGCCGGGCTCGACCCTTCGAAGGAGGCGTGCGCCAGTGCGGCCGGCGCGGTGCACGCAGCAAGCAGGCTGCACGCTGAGAGCGCGCGCAGAATGCGACCAGTCGACCGGCGAAGTTGTCTCATACTCAGATCAAGCCCGCACGACACGAGCGCGGGTTATTATGACCCGTAGTACCATGCCGGGCAGTCGTAGCCCATGAATGATCGACTGCGACAGCCATTCGGCGCACGACCGGAAGAGAGAGCAACCGCCGGTGACGCTCGCCGCTCCGGCGATAAGCCGCAGGTCATCCGCGAGGCTGCCCGCGTGCTGCGACCCGGCGGACGTTTTGCGGCTTCGGACGTGATCGCCGACGAAGAAATGGGCGACGCCACACGCTGCGACATGGCCGCGTGGACCGGCTGCATCGCGGGCGCGCTCACCCGCGCCGAGTTCGAGGTGACGCTACTCGAAGCCGGGTTTGAGGACGTCGAGATCCGCGACACGCACCGTGTTCACCAGCACGCCGCTTCCGCGATCATCCACGCCCGCAAGCCCGCAGGCAGCTGAGCGGCGGACACCGGCCAGGCAGCACGCGGCGAGCTGACGCAAAACCCGGTTCACGGCTGCATCAAGCTCTCGGGGGCTCATGGCTTTAGCCGCCAGCCGCGCTGCACGAGCGTGACGGCGGCGAGAAACAAGGCCGCGGCGACCGCGAGGGCCGCGAGGAGCGCGGCGAGCGCTGAGGTTTCGTGCACGCCGGCGAAGCCTTGGCGGGTGGCGTCCACTAGGTAGTAGAGCGGGTCGATGCGGGTGATCGTCCTCCACGGCTGGTGCAGACGATGCGCCGCGTAGAAGACCCCTCCGAGCAGCGCGAGGGGAGCGATCAGCAGGTTGGCGATGAAGGCGTGCTGATCAAAGCTGTCGGCCCACACCCCAGTGATCACGCCCAACGCGCCGAACACCAGCCCGCACAGCACAAGCGCCGCGATCAGCAGCAGCGGATCGTGCGGGAGCCCGGCGAACGGGGATCCGGCAAGCGCGAGGATCAGCGCCGAGAGCCAGCCGCGCAGCAAGCCGCCGCTCATGTACGCGAGCACCAGCTGCCACGGCCGCAACGGGCTCGTCAGCACGTCCTCGATGTAGCCCTCGCTCTTGGCTTGAAAGAGGCTTGTGGAGTTGTTCGCGAACGCCTGACCAGCGACCGTCATGACCAGCAAGCCGGGAAGAATGAACCGCACATAGGAGATCCCGGCGACGGTGTGCAGCCGGCCGCCGAGCGCCCCGCCGAAGATCGCCAGGAAGATCAGGCCCGTGAACACCGACGGCAGCACCGTCTGGGTCCACAGACCCAGCACACGACGCATCTCACGCGCCGACAACGCCCACGTCGCGCGGCGGCCAACCAGACGCAGGTCAGCCACCTCAGCGTCAGCGGCCACTAGCCCATCGCCTCGACGTAGGCATCCTGCAGGTCCTCGCCGCCATAGCGGGCGATCAGCTCAGCCGAGCTGCCCTCAGCGAGGATCTGACCGTCGCGGATAAACGCGACGCGCTCGCACAGCGCCTGCGCCTCCTCCAGGTAGTGCGTCGTCAACAACACGGTCACTAGCTCATCGCGATGCAAGCGGCGCAGATAGGACCTCAGCTCGTGACGAAGCTCGAGATCCACGCCCGCGGTCGGCTCATCCAAAACCAGCAGCCGCGGGCGATGCATCAGCGCCCGCGCGATCAACAACCGCCGGCGCATCCCACCCGAGAGCCGGTTGGGCGTGCTCCGCGCCTTGGCAGTCAAATCGAACACGTCGAGCAGCTCGTCCGCGCGGCGGCCCGCCTCGAGACGGTCCAAGCCGAAATAGCGCCCGTGGTAGACCAGCACGTCACGGACACTCAGGAACCGATCGAGATGAACATCCTGCGGCGCGACGCCAAGCAGCAGCCGCGCGCGCTGAGCGTCCGCCACGACGTCATGGCCGAACACGAACAGGCGACCAGTCGGCGCGCGAACCAGGCCACTGACCATCCCGATCAGCGTGCTCTTCCCCGAACCGTTCGGCCCGAGCAGACCAAAGAAGCACCCGGCGGGGATTCGCAGCGACAGGCCGCGAAGAGCTGAAGTCCCATCCCCGTAGGCCTTCTCGACCGCCTCGGCGCACAGCGCGGCGCTCTGGAGGTCTAGTTCGAGCATCAGCCTAGTCTGCCAATCACACCACGCCCTGTTGCGGAGGATGCGTACGAGCGAGAGCGCCTGACCGGGCGACTGGGGTGGTGAGGCGTAGGCGCAGCCGGTGTGCCCGACGAGCTGCTCTGAGCAACGATCGTCAACCTCGACGACGTAGAGCTGCTGACTGACGTCGCTCACCACCGCAGCCCAATCAGCGAGCCCTCCGCCGGGCGCCTATCGAAGGGAATGGGCGGGAGCGACGTCGGCACGGGAGTGCTCACAACCCAATGTTCGCAAGGACCTCAGATCCCTCTGCCGCGGGGAATAGCCCATTCCCCGCGGCAGCGAGAACATAACCTCCTATGGCGCGGCTGAGCGCCCGCCACGCATCCGGCCGGCCGCGGCGAACTGAAGCCTCGGGCCAGCTCTGAAGTCTCTAGCTAGCGTGACTTTTCGTTCCACTGTTCCTCACGGGCCGATTCCGCGCCCGGGAGCAGAAATGCGACTATTCGCGTCCGCGGGCGAGATATGCCACCTGCCAGCCGGGCGAGGTCCAGTGGTTGGAAGCAGCCGAGCTGCGGATAGCCTGGAGTGAGCATGGCTGACGAGCCGTTCCTCACCGTCGCGCCGGTCGCCGAGCTGTTCCAGCTCGATCTCACCGAGGCCCTGTCCGCCGGCGCTGTCGCATCGACCGTCCGCCCGTGGGTGGGAAGGGGAGTGAGCGGTGTTGCCGGAGCACGATGAGCGGTTTCGCCGGATCGCCGCCGATTTCCTCGAGCGTCCCGCGGGCGACTACGCGGAGCTGTTGCGTCGCGGGCACGTCATTGCGCCGGCCGGCGTCAACATCGAGGAGTGGCGGGCGGAGATTCGTCGGCAGGCGCGGCGGGACAAGATCAAGGTGAGGACGGTCCGTTTCGCCGACGGTGGTGCGAGCGCCGGGCGAGAGCCGAAGATACCGAAGGCCGAGGAGCCCGCGTTGTTGCGGCGCGAGGCGGACCGTTATGAGGCGCAGCGTGCGCTGGCGGCCCGCGCCAACCGGCTCGGGCACGCGATCGGCCATTGGCTGCGCCACGACGATGAGACGATCGCTATGTGCGCACGCTGCGACGCGCGGATCTACACCCGCTTCGCCGCCGAGCAGCCGATCGTCGACGGTGAGGCACTGAGCGTCCGCTGCGACGCCGTACCCTGAGCGCGCGCGTGCGACGAGGTCAGCGAGGTGGCCTGGCAGGTCAGCGCGGCCGGTGTGTCATCCCGGCCGGCCAGCTCCCGTGACGGCGGTAGTGTGCGACGTCGTAGACGCTCGGGCGACGAGCCGGGTGGCGTTCACCGAACGCGACGACGACGAGATGCGGGTCGGTAGCTCCCCCGGCGCCGAGCAGCACGAGCCCCCACGGCCCGTAGGGCATTGGGAGGTACAGCTTCACCATGCCGGAGAGGTCTGTCCCGTCCCGGTGATCACTGCGACATTTCGCGAGCAGTGCTGCGCTTACACCGTCGCGTTCGAGCTCCTGCCGGGCTTGCTCTGCGATTCTGCGCCCTTCGGGACGGGCGTGTTGGAGATCCTCGGCGAAGCGGGTAGGGGTGAACGTCACCGGGAAGGTGAGCTCGCGTCCCGGATTTGGCATCGGGCTAGCCCTCGTCGTCGGGCGGACCGACGTGCGGAGCGATCAGCTCGGCGAACTCGGCAGAAGTCATCGCCCGGCTACCGACCTCGGCGAGCATCTCGTCCAACTGCGTCTGGGGCCGCAAGATCACGCGACCGTCGTCGAGCTGCTCGTCAATCACATACCGGCGATTCGCCGTGTCCCCGATCGTCAGCTCGATGATCTGCTCCATGAGGATCATTGTGCCATCACTCCTTGTCGGTGTCGTCGATGTGCTGCAGGTAGCGGTCAAGCAGCGAGGCGCCCATCGGGGTCTCCTTCAGCCGCTCGGCTTGGTCGAGGTAGTCGGCCACGAGGGCGATGAGGGCGTCGTGTCCGTCGTGCTCCAGGCCCCGCTCGATCAGGTGCGCCCGGCCGCGGCCGCAGGCGGGATTGTCAGTGAGGCGTACGACGCCCTCGACGCGCTGGCCGTAGAGGATCCGCTCGCCGCCGGCGGCGGCGGTGTAGCGGGCAAGCTCGACGCGCTCGCCGACCGTCGCTTTGGTATGGGCCGTGGGGGTGATGGTGGTGGTGCTCATCGGTTGGTCTCCTTTCAGCGCCAGGTGGCGCTCGAGCCGTAGCCGGTCGTTTCGTGGTCGAGGTCAACGAGGGTGGCGTCGTCCTGCCCGCGGGCGATCGCGTCGGAGATCGCGCGGCGCTCCAGGCGCGCTTCCAGGCGGCTGGAGGGCTTCTGAGCCTTGAGCCGGTCGATCTCGCGGCTGGCCTGCCAGCCGTCGCGGGGATAGGCGAACGTCTGCCCGGTGCGCTCGGCGAGCGTGCGCAGATAGCGCAGCTGCTTGGGGGTGGCGCGATCGTCGTAGTCCTCAGGGACCGAGACGTCGTTGTCGTAGCCGGCGGGGTAGTCGTCCTGGTCGGGGACATCGTCTTCGTGGCGGGCGGGGCTCATGGCGCTGCTCCTGTTGGGGTTGGGTGCGGGCATGCCCCCGCCGCCGCCGCACCCGACCGGTGGCTGTCAAGCCGATGAACCGGACTCTCGCTTTACCGCCGTAGGCGGGGCCGTCATCGGCTTGACTGAGGCCGGCGGGTGTGGCAAGGCTGTTGGGGCTGCCCGCGCCCGACCCCGGGGGGGGGCAGCTCGCGATCCTCCCCGCCCACCGTGCGAACATGTGTTCGATGCGATGGCTTGCCGGCTACGACGAGGACGTCTGCGGGCCGTGACTTCGCACGGCCACGCGTACACGCGCTTTCGTCGCTCGATCGAGCACCCGCGCAGCGTGGGCGTGATCCGCGCGGCGGTCGCGGAGCTCCCCGGCCCGGTGGC
>JBPCPO010000094.1:0-20854 GCA_050999075.1 Solirubrobacteraceae bacterium | reverse complement strand
TCCCTCGCTGGTCAGCTCGTAGCGGTGGGTGCGGGGGATCCGCTGGATGAACCCTTTGCGGCGTAGTCGCCGGAGGTCGTAGGTCATCTGCCGTGCGTTGTAGCCGGGGATCAGCCCGGCGATCAGTCCGCGCAGCGAGCGGTTCGTGAACAGGTGTTGGTAGGAGCACAGGCAGGCGAGCAGCGCCATCGTGCGCCGTTCGCCGAACCGTAGGGCGGGGGCGGGTATGCCATCGTTGGTGGTGGATGGCAGCACCATGTGGTCCAGGAGCCGCTGGTTGATCTCGCGTCCGATCCGAACCAGCGCGTTCCAGTTGGCGTCGGTGAGGAGCCGTCCGATGCCGAAGTCGCGGGTGTCGTTGACGGTCGTCTCGGTTCGGAGCGCGCGGCCCTCTTTGAAGTACTGCTTGACCTTCGAGGCGCTGAAGTGGATCTGGATCGCCGTCTCCACGCCGCGGTTGAAGAATCTTGGTGTAAACCGGCCGGGTGTCCGGCCGCTCACGCGGCGGGCGAAGATGACCGCGGCCTGATCGGGCCGTCCGAGCGTGAGTTGATCGGGGAGCGTCAGCTCGAACCAGGCCCGGCCGGCGGCGGGCCCATCAAAGGTGCGGGTATCGGAGATCTCGAGCTGCCGAAACGTAAGCGCGTGGGCGTACCCGCGCTGGCGATCCTGTGCGGTCAGCGGCGAGGGCAGCGCGGCCTGCCAGCGTTCGAAGAACGCACGGACATCGCTGGCGGACAGGCTGTTTTTGGATCGTCTGCGGGCATTACGGCGCCGTTTGGAAAGGCAGGAAAATTAGCCCGATTGGTACCCGCGCGTGGTACCCGTGGAGCGCGGCGGCACAGTTCCGGCCGAAAAACCCACAAACCGAAAAACCGTACGATTTGCAGGCACCTATCCAGTGGAGCCAGCCGGTCTCGAACCGGCGACCTCCTGCTTGCAAAGCAGGCGCTCTCCCAGCTGAGCTATGGCCCCTGCGCGGTCAGTCTACGATCTGGGGCCGGCACCGGCTGATGGTCACACGTTGGGCACACTGGAGCTGGCATCATCGACCTCAGGCGTCGCGAAGCCGTCCCGAGCCTCACTCAGCCGTCGAAATCGAAGTCCCGCGGTGGGCGCTGTTCGAACCAGAGCCGGTCGTGCTCGGGGGCGTCCTGCAGAAACTCCGGCGTTTCCTCGAGCACATCGTCGCCCTCGGGTGTATGCGGTCCTCCGGGCTCGGGCGCCTCCTCCAGGCCATCGTCACGATCGATTCCGGCTGGCTTTGAAAGCGCTCTCTCGACATCGTATTCGGCCGTCTCGGGCGCAAGATGCTCATCCCGGCCTGGCATGCGGGGAACCGGCGTCTGCGCCGCGTGCGGGGGCGAAATGGCTCCAGTCCCCGAATGGGAAAATCGGTCCTCCGCCCGGACTCGGGCTTCCTCTCGGATTCGGTCCCCCTCCCGAATTTGGTCCTCCTCCCAGCTTCGGTCAGCCGCCGGAAGAGGCTCGTCGGCCACGAAGGGGTCATCGGCGCGGTAGGACTCGGGAACAGAGTCAGGATCGAGGCGCTCGTCGCGGCGCGTCGTCGCGTCGACGAGCGGCTGCGCATCGCTCCGCTCGGGCCCCTGGGCGAGCTGCCGATCCCAGCGGCCCGCGTCATCCTCGTGGTCGTAGGCGAAGGATGGCTCGCCTTCGAACTGGTGGTCAGTCTCGCTGGGTCCCTCCTCAGGTCCGCGCCGGACAGGGCCGAGTGCCTCGCGTTCGGCGCGCTCGACCTCGCCGGGCTCGGCGCCGCGGCGGCGCTTGAGGTCTAGGTGCTCGCGGATCGCGTCGTCCAACTGACCCATACCGACAAAGCCTACTCGGCCATGAACGCGGTCGCGGTCGCCGCCCTCGAACTCACCGTCCGGTTCTTGCCCTGTCGCTTGGCGGCGTACAACGCGGCGTCGGCCTCGGCGATCAGAGCGTCTTTGCTTCCCGCGGTGGATGCGGCGACCCCGAGGCTGGCGGTGATGCTGAGGGTGCCCGGAGGGTGCAGACGCGGGATTCGCAGCGTTTCGATCTCGGTCCGCACGCGCTCGGCGATCGCGTACGAGCCATCCAGATCGGTATGAGTGAGGATCAAGGCCATCTCCTCGCCCCCGTATCGCGCCGGGACATCGGCGTCGCGCGAGCTCTCGCGCAGGATCCGCGCGACGTGCTCCAGGACCACGTCTCCCTGCTGATGGCCGTAGGTGTCGTTGATCGACTTGAAATCATCGATGTCGAGCATGATCAACCCGACCGGATGGTGGTACCGGAGCACCTGCTGCATCTCCGCGCTCAGCAGCTCCTGGAAGCGCCCATGGTTGGCGATCCCGGTCAGCTCGTCGGTGACGGCCTGGTGGCGCACCTGGAAGTGCAGCTCGACGTTCTCCAGCGCGAGCGTCGCCTGGGAGGCGAGCGACCGCAGGACATCACGATCATCGTCGGTGAACGGACGCCCCCGGCGACCGACGGTGATCAGCCCGTGCGGGCGACCCTGTTGCTCGATGGGACCGAGCGCGACCGAGGCCACGCTGACCTCCGCCGAGGCGCTCTCCCCGAGCCCATCATGCGTCAGCGCCGCGAGCTCCGCAGCGCTGACGTGAGCTCCGAGCCCCGCTGCCGAGCCAACCTGGACCGTTTCCGCCAGCGGTTCCTCGGCGGACGATCTGACGCTCAACCGGCCCCAGTTGGCCTGCACGGCGTCGACGGCGGTCCGAAGCGCCAGATCGAGCAGCGCCGGGCGGTCGAGATTGGAGGCAAAGGTCTGGCCGATTCGGCGAATGGATTCCCGCAGGCGCGCGCGTTCCCGGGCGAGCTCGTCGAGCCTGCCCGCCAACTGACTCGACATGCTGTTGAACTCCTCGCCGAGAGCGGCAAACTCGTCGTGTCCCTCGATCAGGATCGGGGAGGAGAAATCACCGCTGCCGAGCCGCTGGGCGGCCTGGAGAAAGCGTCGCAGCTGCCCCTCGAGGGCTCGCGAGCCGAGGATCGAGAACGAGAACGCCAGCAGCAGAAAGCCGGCGATGAAGCTCGCCGCGACAAGACGGCTCACGCCCACCGCTGCCGTGGCCGACATGTCGGACAAAATCGTGACCTTGACCGGCGAGGCGCCAAAGCCCACGAACGATTGGGTCACAGCGCGATATCGGGTCCCTGCGAGTGTGACCGTACCCTGGACCGGAAGGCGTGCACCGCGAGCGCGCGCCAGTGTCGAGCCGAGCGTCCGCGTGCCTTGGATCACCACTGCCGCCACGCCGGGGGCATTCAGCTCGCGCAGGTACTCCGCAGTGGTCAGTTCGGAGACCGTCACCGAGATCGTCGGCGCATCCGCGGGTCTCACCGACGCGATTCCGGGCGCGACCGCGGATCGATCGCCGACGTCGACCACGATCCTGCTTCCTTCGTGGAGCCTCACCCTCGTCAAGCCGACCTGCGACGCCAGCTGCGACACCCGGGCGCGCAGGGCGCCTCGCGCCACCACAGCGGCGTCGCGCGCGATCTCCTCGGCGTCGAACCGCGCTGCGTTGCTCGCCGCGGCGTAGATGCTCGCCGCGGCGGTGGCCAGACCGCTGGCGCGCGCGTCGGCCTTGCCCTGTTCGCTGTCACCGATGAGACGAAAGACCAGAAACCCGACAGCGATCATCGGCACCACGACAATGAGGACGAAGAAGCTGGTTAGGCGCGTGCGAAAGCTCATGGATGGGCCCGGCCTACGCCTACCCTATCGGGCAATCGGACCGGATTGGTGAGTTCTGCGACCCCGGCCTGCCGGGCGTCTGTCCCCTAGGACCCTTCGCGACGCCGAGCCGCGCGGGTCGAGCCGGGGTTAGACTGTCCGGCAGCCACGCGTGTCGACGGTCCGCCCGGGGCTATAGCTCAGTTGGGAGAGCGCCTGGATCGCACCCAGGAGGTCGGGGGTTCGAGTCCCCCTAGCTCCACTCCGGAGGAAAGCCCCGCCCATGTGGTGCGGGGCTTCTTTCGTGCCCCGTCCGCAGACGGGACAAGCACGTCGCCACACGTTGCCGCACGCTGGCAGGACGCCGGGCTCGCCTGCACGCTTCGATCGAGCCGGCGCTGGCGGGCGACCGGGCCGGCATCGCGTCGGCGAACCCGGTCGCGCGCAACACGATCAGCCCCGCATAGAACGGTCCGATCCCCCTCAATCGCTGGACCTCCACCTGCGCCGCTTCGGGTCCGAGGTCACGGAGCCGATCGAGATCCAGCGCTCCGGCCAGCGCCGCTTGCGCCGTCGCGCGCAGGCGCGCGACCTTCTTGAGGTTCAGCCCCGGCGTGTCGTCGGCAAGCTCAAGCAGACGCTCGGGCTGCGGAAAGGCGTGCCGCGTCTGCCCGGCGAGCTCGAAGGTGGCGCCCAGACGCTCTGACAGCGCCGCCCGCACCCGCGCCGCCTGCGAGGCGCCTCGGCGAGCGGAGACGATCGACCAGGCGGCCGCCTCGTACGGAGAGTGGAACAAAACGGGTCGCTGGCCGGGATGCGCGCGCTGCAGGCCGCCGATCACCGGGTCGCGCTCGCCCACCTCGATGAACGCCTCGCCGTCGTGGTCGAGCGAAACGATACGGGCGACCCGCGTTCACCCCTCGATCAGGACTCCTTCCGACGTGGTGATCTCGCCGGCGAACAGGAACGCGGTCTGACGCAGGGACGACTCGAGGTCGAAGGGATCGAGGGCGGAGGTAGCGTCACGCGGGATGATGACCCGATACCAGCGCAGCGCAGCGCTCGCCGCCGTGTAGTGCACGCAGATGTTGGCGACCGTGCCGCAGATCACCACGGTGTCGATTCCCCACAACCGCAGGAGGTGCTCCAGGGCAGTGGCGTAGAAGGCGTCGTAGCGCACCTTGCGGATCACGGTGTCACCCGCCCCGGGGCCGAGACCCGCGACGATCTCCCAGCCCCAGCTGCCGAGCCGAGCGTGCTCGGGCCAGATCTCCCACTCCGGATCGCCGTCCTCGTGGGTGTCCTGGGTGAAGAGCACCCGGACGCCGTGCTCGCGCGCGCGGCCGATCAGCGTCCGGATGGGCGAGACCGTCGCCTGCGCATCGGGCACCCGCAACGCGCCTCCCTCCGAGACGAAGTCGTTCTGCATGTCGATCACGAGCAGCGCGGTACGGACGGGGTCCACCCGCACCCGGTCGTGCAGCTCATATTCGGGCACCTCCACCGTGCGCCCCATGCGTTCGCCTCTCTGGATGGCTCGCCGACGAACTTCGAGCCTACCTGGCTCATGGGCAAACCCACGTTCGCGCTCGTCGAGCGCATTGGGGTGAATGCGGGATCCATCGCGGGCGCCACACGCGGAGCGTGCTCAGTCCTGCGCCTGCTCGTGCCGGGTCTAGCCTGGCCGAGCTGCCCCGGGGCGATGCCTCGCCCCGGGGTCCGGTTCAGATTTGCTGGTCAGGCCGCGGCCCGCAGGGCATCGAGCTCCTCGCTCGTGGCGAGATGCGCCAGCGCCTGCTGCTCGAGCTCGCGCGCCCTGGAGAGGGTGAATCCGAGCTCGGTCCCGGTCTGAGTCAGCGTCCGGGGCTCGCCGCCGGCGAGGCCGAACCGCAGCCGGATCACGTTGCGCTCGTCCTCGGGCAGTCGCTCCACGAGCGCGTTGACGCGCTGGTCACGCTCGACGTCGGCGAGCTCCTGCAGCGGGTCGGGACGATCGCTGGCAAGCAGATCGCCCAGTGCGGTCTCGCCCTCGTCGCTGACCGGTTGATCGAGGCTGGTCAGCCCGCGGCTCAGCTCGCGAAGCTCGCTCACCTCATCCACGGACAGCTCGGCGGCGGCCGCGATCTCCTCGTCGGTCGGCTCCCGCGAGAGCTTGGTGCTCAGCTCGCTTTCGATCTTGCGGACCTTGACCTGACGCTGGGCAACGTGAACCGGCACCCGAATCGTCCGGCCGTGATTCTGCAACCCGCGCTGAATCGCCTGTCGGATCCACAGCGTTCCGTAGGTGGAGAACTTGAAGCCGCGACGCCAGTCGAACTTCTCCACCGCGCGGATCAGGCCGAGCATCCCCTCCTGCACCAGATCCTCCATCGGCAGGCCATGTCCCTGGTAGCGCCGGGCCTGCGAAACGACGAGCCGAAGATTGGCGTTGATCATGCGCTCCTTGGCGGCCAGATCGCCCCGCTCGACTCGCTTGGTCAGCTCGACCTCCTCCGCCGCAGTGAGCAGCGGATGGATCCGCGCCTGGCGCAGGAACAGCTCGAGCGCGTCGAGCGTTCCCGCCCCGAGGCCTGGAGTCAGCTGGCCGCTCCCACTCGCGGGGACGACATCGCTACGGGCGATTCGGCGCCCGGTGGCGTGCGCTTGGCCGCGGCGCGCCTGCCGGCCGTTCGCGGAGGGCCGACTCGCCTTGGCATGCCCGCTCCGCGCTCTGCCCCCGTCCCGGGCGTCGTCATGGTCGCTCCGCACGGGCGCCACATCATCAAGACCCTGCAAACCCTGCGTTCTCATGCTGTTCAGATCAACCTCCTGTAGTTCTTATGTTCGACAATGATCGAATTATACCGAGCCATCGCCTCGAAATCAAGCTCGTTCGGACGCCGACCGCGAGGACTGGGAGCGCAGCGCCACCGGATGGGGGGACTGGGGAGCGACCGAAGGTTCGCGCGCCGGCCGCGCCGCAGCTTGCGGCCGGCCGCGCTCCTGCTTGAGCACGCAACTCAACAAGCCCGGAAACCGTGCGTCGACGTCATCGCGGCGCAGAGACACGAAGCGCTGCACTCCGTCCGCGCGAGTATGGGTCAGCCCGGCATCGCGCAGCACCCGGAGATGGTGGCTGAGGGTCGACTTGGACACCGCCACCTCAAGCTGGCCACACGGTCGCTCGACCCCGTCGCGCAGCGCTCGCACGATCTGAAGTCGCACCGGATCGCTCAGAGCGTGAAGTAGCGCGGGGAGCGTGAGCTGCTCGGGGAGCGGATGAGCCAGCGCCCTCATCGATCTAAATTTCGATCCACATCGAACTAGTGTAGCCGTCGCGTTGAGACGGGTTACGGCGTCGGCACCAGGCGATCCTCAGGAAGTCCTCGGCAAATAACCGATCAATTGTCTATTTTCCTCAAGTTCGCTGGACGAATGTCCGATACAGGGCCTGTGCCCCTGCCGCTGGCTACGGCCCCCAGCCCTCAGATGCAGGCTCCGTACGCGCCAACGCGGCGCGTGCTGAGACCATTGCGGACCTTGAGCGACGAGGGGCTGAGCGCGCTCGCCTCGCTCGGCGACGATGACGCCTTCTCGGTCATCGTTGCCCGCCATCGCGCCGCGATCGTGCGCTACTGCACATCGATCCTGCTCAACCAGGCCGACGCCGAGGACGCAGCCCAGACGGCAATCGTCAACGCCAGGGCGGCGCTGCGCCGCCGCGGCGGCGCCGTCGCCCTGCGGCCGTGGCTGTTTCGCATCGCGCACAACGAGGCGATCTCGCTGCTGCGCCGGCGTCGCCCGAGCGAGCCGCTGCTCGACCTCGACGGTGTCCTGCCGAATGCGGGAGGTGACGTCGAGGTGGACGCGCTCGGGGTGCGCGAGCGTATGACCGGCTTGATGGCGGATCTCCGCGAGCTACCCGAGCGCCAGCGGGCGGCGCTGCTGATGCGAGAGCTGGTGGGGCTCTCCTACGAGGAGATCGGCGACGCCCTGGGCGGCACGCCCGCAGCGATCATGCAGACCGTGTTCGAGGCCCGGCGCAGCCTGCGCCAGCACGAGCGTGGCCGCGAGCTCGACTGCATCGCCGTTCAGCACTCGATCTCCGACGGCGACCGGCGTCGACTGCGCGGCCGGGCGGTTCGCGCCCACCTGCACAGTTGCGTGGAGTGCGACGCCTTCGCGAGCTCGATCGCGGTGCGGCGCCACGATCTGTGCCTGCTGTTCCCGCTCGCGGGCAAGGGCGTGCTGCTCGCCGCGGGCGGCTGGCTCGGAGTCGGAGGCGCACGCATGGTGATCACGGGGGCACACAGCGCAGGCACGGCTCCGGGTGCGCGCATCGCGGCCGCGGCTGCGGTCCTGGCGGGCGTCGGCGGGGTCACGGTCAAGCAGATCGTCGCGTCCACCCCCGCTCCGCGGGCGCCAATCCATGTCGTGGGTGGGCGCTCGGCGCACGTGCCCGCACGTCGGATCTCCGACGGACGCTCCATCGACGTGCGGCTAGCCGCACGTCGGGGCGGCGCAGGCGCGGATCGTGCCTCCCGTGCCGGCTCCGCCGCTTCGCGCTTCCACTGGCCGACAGCCACCTCGCTTCGGCCGCCGCGGACGACGAGGGGCTTTCCCGCCGCGTCCGGACAACCGCGTCCGACCGGCCCGACGGTGTCCTCGGACCCGCCCACCTGGCCGACATCGACCGGTCAGCCCGGCTCGACGGTTCAGCCGCCGGCTACGAGCCAGCTCCCGGCGAGCAGCCAACCGCCGGCGAGCAGTCCGGTGAGCCAGCAGGTTGGACCGAGCGGGGTCAGCCAGCAGGACGGGCAGGCGAGCCAGCAGATCGGACCCGGCGGCATCACCCTGCATTACGGGCAGGCCAGCCAGCAGATCGGACCCGGCGGGATCACCCAGCATTACGGGCAGGCCAGCCAGCAGATCGGACCCGGCGGGATCACCGAGCAGGCCGGCCAGGCGAGCCTGCAGGTCACCCCCGGCTGCGTCCGTGAGCAGGCCGGGGGCATCGTCCTGCAGTGGGGCCCCTCGTGCCCGACGCCGGCACCCCAGTTTCTCGGCTGAGCACGATTGTGACGAGAAGGGCCTGAGAAGCCCGACCGTCGCGACGTTAACGCTTTGAGGCCGGACGCCTCACAGATCAAGGCAAACCCGTCGTGAGGCGGGGACGCAAAACCAGGGGCCTCCTTAGAGAGGCGGCCCAGTTGCCTAGGAGGCATGTCATGAAGTTGCACTCTCGTTCCGGCGCGCTCGGCACGGCGCTGGTGGCCTGTTCGATGCTCGCCGCGGCTCCGGCCGCGCAGGCCCACGCCCACCACACAAAGGCCTCCGTCCACGGAGTGATGGTCCATGTACACCGGGCCGACGGGGCGCTGACCGGCGCGCTGTCCGGAAATCGGGGCGATCTCAAGGTGATCCGCCGCCAGGGAGCGGCGGCGTTGACCGAGGCGAGGGTTCTCGCCCGCGATTCGCACAGCTCCGCCGGCCGGGCGCGCGCGGCCCGGGCGACGGCGAGCGTCGAGCGGCAGTTCGGACGCGATGCCAGTCAGCTCACTCATGCGATCGGCAGCGTGTCGCCGTCGATGCAGTCCGCGGTCGCCTCGACGATCTCCGCCGCCATGCTCGGACAGCAGGCAGCGGCGTCGCTGATCGCACAGATCCTCCCCTTGATCTCGACCGGGGCTCAGGGCCCGCTGGCCGGGTTGCTCGCCGAGCTGCCCGCCCAGAGCACCACGCAGGCGACGCAGCTCGCGGGGACGCTCGACACCGGCTCGATCGCATGTGTCGCGCTCGGGGCGGTACAGCAGGCGCTCACGCTGGCCACGCAGGCCATCGGCCTCGGGCTCTCGCAGGCGCAGAGCGTGCTTGCGCTCGCTCCGGCATCGGTGGGCTCCGAGCTCCAGGGCGTGCTGAGCGGTCTGCCGTCTCAGCTGGGTGGCATCGAGACCCTGGTCAAGGGTCTCGTCCCATGCTCCTCCGCGAGCGGGGGCTCGGTCACCAGCGGCGGCTCCAGCCCCATCGGTGGATCAACGGTGGGCGCGCTCGATCCGAGCTCGCTGATCTCGGGCATCACGGGCCTGGTCCAGGGGATCCTGGGCAAGGTTCTGCCCGCCGTCACCCAGGGTCAGTCCGCCGGACCGGTTGCGGTTCCCGGAATCGTCGGTGGCCTGCTCGGCAACGTCGGCGGGCTGCTCTCGGGTCTGCTCGGCGGTGCGGGCGGCCTCGGATTCGGCCTCTGATCTCGCCCGAGATCGGCTGGGCCTCCTGATCCCACCCGACGGCGCCTACCCCGCGGGGTAGGCGCCGTCCCGTCCTCCTCGCGTGGCGTCAGCTGCTCGCCCGCGCGTACAGACGTTGATCGACCTCCTCCCGTGGTTGCGCTCCGGCCTGCCGCCAGGACGGTTGCGCGGGTCAGAAACCGCAAGCACTCGGCTCCGACCAAACCAAAGTGAATCTCCCCCTCCCACCCAAGATCTCCGGCCCTGCGCGCCGGCACTCCGGCCAGACTCGCGGTGTGGCCACCGTCCCGGCGAGCTCGTCGATGGCTGCTGGCGCCTCTGCCTCCACGACCCCGCTGGCCGTTGGGACGGGTTCCCGGTCGGGGGCTAATGCACCGGAGATTGGCTGCCGATGCGTGGGCGTGAACAAGTTGCAGACACTCCTCGCCCTCGTCACGATGGGCCTCGCCCTCTGCTTCTCGTGCCCCTCCGCGCTCGCCTCGACGCTGGAGATCTCCTCCGCGAGCCGGGTCGTGGTCGCCGGGCACCGCGGACACCTCACCGTCGTCCTGCGTGAGCCCGCCGGCGTGTGTCAGTTCGCCGCCCGTGCCCGCGCCGCCACCGTACGGGCATGGACCCGGTTCACCATCGCGCCGTCGCGCACGCACATCGAGTGGTCCTGGCGGGTGTCGGCGAGCGCCCGGAGCGCCACCTGGCACCTCTACGCGAGGTGCGGTACCGCTTATGCCAGTCACGTGCTGAAAGTGCGCGGCCGCAGGGGCGGAGTGCTGGTGTTCGCGAGCTTCACCCGGGCCGCCGAGTTCGGCCCCGCGATCACCATTGCCTCCCGGGGTCCCGGATTCGTGCGGGCGCACGCCAAGGCGCGAGGATGGTGGGGAGTCCACGCGCACACCATCCTCACGGACTTCACCTCCGGACCCTCCTCGGGCCAGTGCACGGCCTACGCCGCCAGCCGGCGACCGGACATCGTCGCGCGGGTCGACCAGTGGGCCTACACCACCTACCTGCTCAACGGGGCCAACGGCTCGCTGATCGTGGATTGGGACGCGCGGTACTGGGCGCTCGACGCCGCGAATGGCGGCCTGCCCACCGGCAACACCCCACAGCCGGGGGCGGTGATCGTCTTTCAGCCCGGTGCCTACGGGGCGTTCGCGTCCGGCCACGTCGCCGTCGTGAGCCGTGTCGGGGCCGACGATTCGTTCACGGTCAGCGAGATGCACGCTCCCATCGCGGGTCAACTGTCGTGGCGCCACTTCAGCGCCCATGAGGCGCACGCGATGGCTTCCGACCCGCGGATCGAGTTCATCTACCGATAGCGGGTCGTGCCGTCCGGCAACGGTCGCGCAGCGCCGGGAGCACGTCCTGGGCAAACTCGGTGATGAACCGTTCCTGATCGGATCCCGGCGCGTGCAGGACCAGGTCGTCGAAGCCGAGATCGAGATACTCGCCGATGCGATCGACCACCACCTGGGGATCACTGGCGACGATGAACCGCGTGTGCGCGCGATCGGCGGCCGCGTCTGCGAGGCGCTCGAGCTCGATCGCGTCGTCCACGCCCTCCTTCTGCTCCGGGGCCAGGGCGAGCGCCGCCCACCAGCGACAGGCATCCAGTGCCCGGTGTGGATCGCGGTCGTAGGACACCTTCACCTCGATCATGCGACGAATCGAGGCCGGGTCCCGCCCCGACTCGCGGGCCCCCTGGGCAACGGCGCGCAGCAGGTCTCGATACAGCTCGGGATCCTTGCCGCTGGTGCAGATGAACCCGTCCCCCGCCCGGCCGGCGAGCTTCGCCGCCAGCGGTCCGGAGGCCGCGATGAAGATCGGGATCGGGCGCTCGGGGCGGTCATAGATCGTCGCGCGCGTGACCTCGTAGAAGTCCCCCTTGAAGTCGACCCGCTCGCCCTCCCACAACAGCCGGATCAGCTGGACCGCCTCGGCCAACCGCCGGCGGCGCTCCCTGCGCCCCGGAAGCGCCTGGCCGGTGGCCGGCGTCTCGTTCATCGCTTCACCAGAGCCCACGCCCAGGAACACCCGACCTTCGCTCAGCGCCGCGAGCGTGGCGAACGACTGGGCGACGAGCGAGGGGTGATATCGGAGCGTCGGCGTGAGCACGCTCGTCCCCAGAGTCACGCGCTCGCTCGCCTGCCCCAGGGCGCCGAGCCACGGGATCGCTGCCGGCGCGTGGCCGCCGTGGTGGCGCCAGGGCTGGAAGTGGTCCGACACGGCCACGATCTCCATCCCGTGGCGCTCCGCGCAGAGCGAGAGCTCGAGCAGCCGCCGGGGCCCGAACTGCTCCCCCGAGGCCTTGTACCCGATCCGAACCGCCACGGCCCCACCCTACACTCGTGATCCCCGGTTGCTCCGATACCGTGGCGGGCGGATGTCCGTCGAGATCAGCCCGGTACGCGGCCCACTCGATCTGCGCCGGTTCGTGGCCCTCCCGTTCAGGTTGCACGCCGGGACGAAGTGGATCCCGCCGCTGAAGCTCGAGCGCTACCTGTTCCTGACCCGCAGGCTGAACCCCTACTTCACCCACGGCGAGGCCGAGTACTTCCTCGCCCGCCGCGACGGGCGCATCGTGGGGCGGGTGAGCGCGCAGATCAACCACGCCTTCAACCGGCAGCACGACACCCGCTGGGGCAATTTCGGCTTCCTCGAGTTCGAGGACGATCCCGAGGTGCTGAAGGCGCTGCTCGACGTTGCCGCCGCCTGGCTCCGCGCGCGCGGCCTCGACCGGATGGTGGGCCCGATGGACTTCGCCATGAACGACGGGAGCGGGATCCTGATCGAGGGCTTCGAGCGCGAGCCGATGATCCGGCAGCCGTGGCACCCGCCCTATTACCAGCAGCGCTGCGAGGCGGCGGGACTGAACAAGGCGATGGACCTGTACGTGTGGGAGCTCCACTTCAACGACCGCTACACAGGCATGCTGTCGGCGCTGCCGGCGATCGCCCAGCGGGCGAGAACCAAGCACGGCGTCCAGATCCGCAAGATGTCCCGTCTGCATCTGCGCCGCGAGCTCGACGAGTTCGCCAAGGTGTACAACGCGGCGTGGGCCAAGAACTGGGACTTCGTGCCCTACTCCAAGGCGGATCTCGACGCCTACGCCCTCGACCTGCAGCTCGTGTACGACCGCGACTGGTTCATGATCGCGGAGATCAACCATCAGACTGCCGCGATGGCGATCACCATCCCCGACATCAACCAGGTACTCAAGAAGATGAAGGGCCGCGTGCTCCCGTTCGGATGGTGGCATTACCTGAACAAGGGGCGGATCATCGACCGTGTCCTGGTCGGCTTCCTCGGCGTCCTGCCGGAGTACCAGCACACCGGGGTCGCCGCTGCGCTGTACGTGGAGCATTTCGACATCGCGGAGCGGACCCCGCGCAAGGGCGGTGAGATGGGATGGATCCTCGAGACCAACCGGTCGATGAACCGAGGCATGGAGGCGATGGGCGGCCGGATCGTCAAGCGCCTGCGGGTCTACGAGCGACGGCTCGAGCCGGCCACCGAGTAACCGGCGGTCAGTCCGCAGCCGTCCTCCGGCGATCGATTTCCGAACGAACGTTCGCAGCTCTACAATGTCTCGAACGGGCGTTCGCCTTTGGTGCGCTGGATCGACGGTCCTCGACGGACCATCGACGTGCTCGGGCGAGGCTCAGGATCAGAGGTAGGTTCTACTTCAAAGGAGAAGCTGAGTTGACTGATCAAGAGAATTCCGAGCAGACCGCCGGGGGGCTCATCGGGCGCCTCGCGGGCAAGGCCAAGGAAGCGGCGGGCTCGCTGGCCGGCAATGCCGGGCTCGCGCGCGAAGGTCGCCTACAGCAGGCGCAGGGCGAGGCGCAGGAGGAGGCGCAGCGCACCGCCGCCGCAGCTGCGCAACGCGAGCAGGAGGCATCGCTGGTGCAGGAGAAGAACGAAACCGAGCTCGAGCGTGAACGACTTCGCAGCGAGGTCTCGGCGCGGGAGCGGGAGGAGCAGATCGAGCGTGATCGCCAGGAGGCCGAGCGCCAGGCCGACGCGCAGGCCGAGCGCCAGCAGGCACAGGCACAGCACACACACGAGGCCCAGCTGACTAGCGCCGCGCAGGACGAGCAGCGTGCCGAGCGCGAGCGGGCTGCCGCCGCGCAGGAAGCAAGTCGACTGGAGCAGCAGGCCCGCGCCGCCGAGAAGGACGCCGCCACCATCGACCCCGAGGAGCCTCGATGAACGTACGCGACATCCCCAGGACCGCCGTGACGAGCTACCTGAAGCTCGTTCGCCTGCCCTTGGACCGAGCGATCGGATTGCTTCCCGGAAACGGAACCGGAGCGCAGCCCGCGGCGAGGCTCGCCCTCGATCGCGCCGACGCCACCGTCCGCGCGGTCTTCGCCGGCATGCTCGGCGACGCCGTGCTGCGCGAGGATGCGCAACGCCGGCGTGAGGCCGCCAACGAACGTGAGTACGCGGCGGGGCTGCGCGTCGAAGCGGAGCGCAAGCGGGTCAAGGCCGATGCCAAGCTCGGAGAGCGTCAGGAGCAGGCCGACCGCCGCCGCCAGCAGGCCAACCAGCGGGCCAAGGCAGAGCGCGAGCAGGCCAAGCAGACGCGGGAGGAGAAGACCTCTCGCGCCGCGAGCACGGAGCGCAAGCGGCTTGACGCCAGCCGCAACGCGGCGACCAAGGCCGAGAGTGCGGTCGAGGACCGTGGGCGACGGGAGCGCCTGGAGGCGCTCGATGCCAAGTCCGACGCCCTGGCCGAGAAGGAGAAGCAACTGACGGCGGCGGACGAGGCCAAGCGCCTTGGCGAGGCGGCCGCCCGCGCCAAGCAGGAGCGCAAGAGCGACTGAGGGCTCTTTCGACGAGATCAGGGGCCGAATGGGCGGTCGATCCGACCCCGGTGAAGTAACGTACGCCGCCCTACCACCCCAAACGCGAGGACCATGCCGATGCTCAAGCGAATCATGGAGTTCCTGACCCTGAAGTGGCTCTGGGATCGGCGCGGGACCAGGCGCTAGCGGCCACGCGACCTCGTGCTCACGCTACGGCGTGAGCACGAGCTTGCCGCGGACATCACCGGTGGCGAGCTTCGCGAACGCCGTCCGGGCCTGGCCCAGGGGCGTCACCGCCTCGATCATCGGGCGCAGCCCCGTCTTGACCACGAACGCGACCAGCCGCGCCAGCTCCTCACGGGTACCCATCGTCGAACCGAGGATGCGCAGGTTCAGGGCAAAGATCCGGGCCACGTCCGCCTGCGCGGTGTAGCCGCTCGTGCCACCCGACACCACCATCGCGCCACCCCTGCGCAGGCTGGCCAGCGAGTGCTTCCAGGTGCCGGCGCCGACCGAGTCCATCACGGCATCGACGCGCTCGGGCAGCCGTACCCCGGGCTCGAACGCCTGCTCCGCGCCCTGCTCGAGGGCGAACGCTCGCTTGTCCTCGCTTCGGCCCGTCACCCACACGCGCAGGCCGGCGGCGTTGCCCAGGACGATCAGCCCGCTCGACAGGCCCCCGCTCGAGCCCTGTACGAGGACGGTGTCGCCGGGCCGCAGCGCCGCCTGGGTGAACAGCATGCGGTAGGCGGTCAGCCACGCGGTCGGCAGGCAGCACGCCTGCTCGAACGAGAGCTCCGGCGGCTTGGGCAGGACGTTGGCCTCGGGCACGGCCACCCGCTGCGCGAAGGTCCCCTGATGGCGCTCGGAGAGCAGGCTGAGCGACGGGTCGAGCATCTCGGGTCCGCGCCAGCTCGGGTCGGTGATCACGCTGTGGAGGATCACCTCGTTGCCGTCGCCGTCCACCCCGGCAGCGTCGCCGCCGAGGATCATCGGCAGCCGATCTGACTTCAGCGCCACCCCCCGCGCGGACCACACATCATGGTGGTTGAGCGAGGCGGCGCGAACCTCGATCGTCGTCCAGCCATCGCGGGGCTCTGGGGCGGGCCGCTCGCCGAACTGGACCACGGCGGCGGGATCATCGGCGTCGAATCGAGTGATGTAGACCGCTTTCATGGGCTCATTATGGCTTCGGTCCCGCGTGGGGCCGGGCGTCCCAGGATCATGTCACTGGCCTTCTCGGCCACCATGATCGTCGGTGCGTTGGTGTTGCCGCCGGGGATCACCGGCATGATCGAGGCATCGACGACGCGGAGCCCGTCGATCCCGTGCACGCGCAACCGGGAGTCCACGACTGCCCGCTCGTCGGAGTCACTCATCCGGCACGTCCCCACCGGGTGGTAGATCAACATCAACCGCCGGCGCAGATCGTCGGCGAGCTCGTCGTCGCTCTGCACTCCGCGGCCGGGCTTCAGCTCGCGCCGGATGACCTCGTTCATCGGGCCCTGCGCGCCGATCTCGCGGCCGAGGCGCATCCCCGCCACCAGCGAGGCGACGTCCTGCGGCTCCGACAGCGAGTTGGTGAGGATTCGCGGCTTGGCCGTGGGGTCCGTCGAGGCGAGCCAGACCCTCCCCCGGGCCCGGGGGCTGATCAGCACCGGCGCGACGCCGGCGCAGTGCCCGTCGAACTTCTCAGCGCCGTGATCCTCGTAGTAGGCGGCGGCCATGTGAAACTGGATGTCGGCGGCCCCCAGGCCGGCCCGGGTGCGCACGAACGCCACCGCCTCGGCCACCGGCGAGGTCAGCGGGCCGGAGCGTCGCAGCACCCATTCGGCCAGGTAGCGGGGCTGCTCGGCCTTGTACAGCGTGCCCGGATCAGAGACCTCCCAGCTGATGGTCACGAACGGATGATCCTGGAGATTGCGTCCGACGCCGGGCAGCTCGTGGAGCACCGGCACTCCGACCTCGCGGAGCTCCGGAACCGGGCCGATCCCGGAGAGCATCAGGATCTGCGGCGAGCCAATCGTCCCCGCGGCCAGAATCACCTCGCGCTGCGCCCGCGCGAGCTGCGTCGTCCCCCGTCGGCGTCGATAGCGGACCCCGGTGGCGCAGCCGCGCTCGAGCTCGACCCGCGCCACCGTGGCGCCGGTGAGGATCTCCAGGTTCGGGCGGCGCTTGGCGGCATTCAGGAACGCGTCCGCGGCGCTCCAGCGTCTGCCCTTCCACTGCGTGACCTGGAACATCGACACCCCGTCCTGCTCCGGACCGTTGCAGTCGGAGGTCCAGGGTATCCCGGCCTGTTCGCTGGCGGCGATCAGCCGCCGGCACATCCCACGAGGCGAGCGCTGCTCGCCCACCCGCAGCTCTCCGCCCGTCCCGTGGAGCTCGGAGGCGCCTCGGGCGTTGTCCTCCGAGCGCACGAAGTAGGGCAGCACGTCGCGCCACCCCCAGCCCGGAGCACCCTGATCGCACCACCGGTCGTAGTCCCGCGGGCGCCCCCGCACGTAGAGCATCGCGTTCATCGAGCTCGAGCCGCCGAGCCCCTTGCCCCGTGGGATGTAGAGCCGGCGGCCGTCGACGTGGGGCTCGGGCTCGGTGGCGAAGTCCCAGTCGAGCTTGGTGTGGAACTGGTCGGAGAAGGCCGCCGGGATCTTGATCTTGAGGCTGCGATCGCTTCCGCCCGCTTCGAGCAGCAGGACCCGTACCGAAGGGTCCTCGCTCAGCCGGTTGGCCAGCACGCATCCCGCCGAGCCCGCACCCACGATCACGTAGTCGTACACCAAACGCATAGAGCAGGTTAACCCCAGCCGAAACCGGCGTACCATCCTCTTCATGACCCCACTTGGTCTGTCGCTGCTGGTGATCGGCGCGATGGCGATCCTCCTCGAGGCTCATGTGCCGACGCTGGGGCTGCTGGGCGCCCCCGGCGTCATCGCGCTGGCGCTCGGGGCTGTGCTGACGGTGAGCGGGCTCGGCGGCGGGCTCGTGCTGGGCGTCCTCAGCGCCCTGCTTCTCGCGCTGCTCGCCGCCGCCGTCGTGGCGCTCTCGCTGCACAAAGGCCGGGCGGCCAGCCGCCGGCGGATCAGGACCGGGCGGGAGGGCCTGATCGGCCTCGTCGGCGTGGTGCGCAGCTGGGGTGAGCCGACGGGCAGCGTGCTTGTCGACGGCGCGCTGTGGCGCGCCCGTCGAGCGTGGTCAGACGAGGCCCACCCGGAGCTGCAGGCCGGCGATCCCGTCGTGGTCGAGCGCTGCAGCGGACTCACGCTCGCCGTTCGCCCGGCCGAGGAATGGGAGCTCGGGCCATGATCGTCGCGATCCTCGTCGTGCTGGCCGTGTTGCTGGTGATCGGGCTCACGGCGGCGGCCGCGTCGGTGCGCGTGCTGCGGGAATACGAGCGTGGCGTGGTCTTCCGGCTCGGGCGCCTGATGGAGCAGCGCGGGCCGGGGCTGATCCTCCTCACCCCGACGATCGACCGGATGGTGCGGGTCAGCCTGCGCACCGTCACGCTCACCGTTCCGCCCCAGGAGCTGATCACCCGCGACAACATTCCCGCCCGCGTCACCGCCGTGGCCTACTACCGCGTGATCGACCCCAACAATGCCGTCACCCAGGTCGAGAACTACCACAGCGCCACCCTGCAGATCGCCCAGACCACGCTTCGCTCGGTGCTCGGGGGCGCCGACCTCGACACGCTGCTCGGCGAGCGCGATCGTCTCAACGAGAGCCTCCAGCACGTGATCGACGCGCAGACCGAGCCGTGGGGGATCAAGGTCACGACGGTCGAGATCAAGGACGTCGAGATCCCCGAGCGGATGCAGCACGCGATCGCCCGGCAGGCCGAGGCCGAGCGGGAGCGCAGAGCCAAGATCATCAACGCCGAAGGGGAGTTCCAGGCCGCGGCCAAGCTCGCCCAGGCCGCCGACGTGATCGGCGCCAACCCGGTGACGATCCAGCTCCGCTACCTGCAGACCCTGCGCGAGATCGGCGGCGCGCAGAACTCGACCATCGTCTTCCCGATGCCGATCGACATGATCAAGCCCGTGCTGTCGGCGATCCACACCGCCGCCGCACCGAAGGTCATCGCCTCGGGCGACGCCGATGATGCCGCGGACGAGCTCGATGCCTCGCGCGATCCAGGGAACGGACGCGAGCTGGACAGCGGCGGGTGAAGATGTCCGCTCCGAACGAGCTCTCGCCGGGCAGCGCGGCGTAGCCCAGGTGCCGTAGGCCGAAGATGTCCTCGACGCTGCGCAGCATCGAGTAATGGTTGTAGGGGACCGGGGACACCGTCCCCGGTGCGATGCACGGGGAAAGGGCCACCGCGCCCGTATCGCCACCCCCGGATCCGAGGAATCCGGGAAGGAGGCTACCGGGCCCCGGGATCTCTCCGCAGCACGAGCGGGTGTCGCTCGTGGACGCCTCGTCGAACAGGATCAGCAGTAGCCCGTTCGCGCTTCGGTAGGCCGGGGCGGCGGTGATCTTCGGAACCCACTCGCGCAGGAACCGATCCGCCCGGGGGAGACCGCCGGGACTCCCGTTCGCGCAGCTGGCGTCGTGTCCGTCGTCACACAGGTCGGGCGTGATGAACACGTAGTTGGGCGTGTCGCGGGTGGAGCGCAGATCCCGGGACAGGAGGTCGAGGTTGACGACGTGGGTGTCGCACAGCGTCGTGTCGTCGATGATCGAGTGGAAGTAGACGAATGGATCGTGGCGGGTGGCGTACTCGTCGGCCGCGGTCGCGCTCTGAGTGGCGTCGAGCATATTCACCCCCGGGTGCCCGCACTCCGGCGCCTCTCGAGGGGGTGGCGCCCATCCCCTGGTTGTAGTCGCGCCAGGTCAGTCCCGCCGCCGTGAGCTGCCCGGCGACCGTCGGCACACTGGCGGGATACACGCAGCCGAGGCCCTGGGCCTGCCCGTAGCTCCCGATCGTGCCCGGGAAGACGTCGTCGTAGAGCAGGCAGTCGAGCTGGCTCAGCAGGTTCGGGCCTGGCCGCTGATCATCGCCAAGTAGTTGTCGTTGCTGGCGTGGCCGATGGCGTAGTAGTTGGGCAGGTAGGCGCCCTGGGCTCGCAGCGTGTTCGACAGATAGGGGGCAGGGCTGGCGGGCCCGAAGGTGGTGGAGGCAGACTGGTTCTCGAGCACGATCACGAACACGTGATGGATCGGTGGGATCGCGGTCCGAGCGGGAGCCGCGGCTCGGACCCGGGCCGCGGTGGACGCGCCCGCCCGCGTCGGCGCCGCCCCCAGCCAGGACCGCGGCTACGGCAAAGGCCAGCCGCCTCACAGCGGCACCCCGGGACCGCAGGCCCCGCGCGCCTCGCGACGATCTCGCTTCGCGGTCCGCTGCCGCGGCCCGGGCCTGGTCACAGCGGCGAGCGGCTGTCGTGCAGCGCCTGGACACATCGACTCGGATCGAGCTCTCGGTCGCGAACACGCGCTGATCGCCCTGCTCCTGCAGGAACACGCACACGGTCTGGACGCCGTAGGCAGTCGGACGTCCGGAGCCGTGAACGCCTCCCACGTACGCCGTACCGGTGGCCGGCCCAGGCGCGAGCTGGCGGTCGAGCAGCAGCGGACCACTCGTGGTGGCGAAGGTGGCCCCGCACTCCCGGACCAGCCGCACCCCGACCACGAAGGGCGCGGTAGCCGGGTCGAGGACTCCTGCGTCGGCACTGATCCCGATGTCGATGGCCAGCGGCGCGTGCAGGCGCGCGACGGCGGCGATCCGGATCGCCAGGCGCACCGGGGTGAAGCTGTCCGCCCCGGCCAGCGGGGGCGCCAGGACATCCCGAGCGTGGCCGCCAGCGCGAGCATGGCCGGTAGCGCTGGCTTCCGGCCCACCCGGTCAGCGCGCCTCAAGGCCGCATCCCGAGCTTTGACGGATGGCGAAACGTCGTCGCCGGAGTCGCCGGACGGTAATCGAAGCCCAGACGCTCGAGGTAGCCCGAGGACAGGAGCGCCTCCAGGTCGTGGGGCTTGGGCCGCGGTAGCGGCACCGTCGGCGTGGGGGGGGGGGGGGGGGGGAGGGGGGGGGGGGGGGGGGGGGAGGGGGGGGGGGGGGGGGGGGGGGGGGGGGGGGGGGGGGGGGGGGGGGGGGGGGGGGGGGGGGGGGGGGGGGGGGGGGGGGGGGGGGGGGG
>JBPCPO010000074.1:0-37573 GCA_050999075.1 Solirubrobacteraceae bacterium | reverse complement strand
TGCCGCCGCCACCGAGACTCGGTCGGCTTTCACGTCGATGCGCTCGACTAGCTCTTTTAGCATGTCGTGATTCATCGGGCGCGGAGTCGACGCTCCCTGCAACTTCATCAGGATCGCGGCTGCCTCGGGATGGCCGATCCAGATCGGCAGGAAGCGACTGCCCTCGACGGTCTTCAGCAGCACGATCGGCTGCTTTCCGACCATGTCGAAGGAGACGCCGTATATCTGCATCTGCTGCATGGGTTGACCTGCCCGCGATCGAGGATCTTCGCCGCTCGGCCTGAATGCTCAGTATAAGAGCGGGGTCAGGCGGCGCCGGAGGACTCGGCGCCGTGACGAAGGCTCGGAGCGCCCAGTCCCTCGGCGAGAGGATGGGCGATCGTGGATTCGAACCACGGACCTCTTCCTTATCAGAGAAGCGCTCTAACCAACTGAGCTAATCGCCCGAGCCGGCGATTCTAACGCTGCCCGTCGTGACTACGACCCAGCCGCGGGACCGAGATGTCGCGCGGCGTCGAGCGCGGCGTCGAGGGTTCCGAAGCTGAGCTTCACCCGGTACCCGGCACCCGGCGCGGGCTGCACCTCTACCTCCGACCCCAACGCCTGGCTGAAGCTTTCGGCGATCTGCCGGACGGCTTGCTCCTGGTCGGGGTGCAGGTGCGGGCGCGATCTCGAGCGCCGCGATCTCTCCGCTTCTGGCGCCCCGGCCGTCCGCGCCCGCTCCTCGAGTTCGCGAACCGACCACCGCCCGTCGACCGCGGCGCGCGCAAGACGGCGGCGATCGGAGTGATCCTCGCTCAACAGCAAGGCGCGCCCGTGCCCCGCGGTGAGCTCACCGGACTCGAGCAGCTCGATCGCCTCGTCGGGCAGGTCGAGCAGGCGGATGAGATTCGAAACCGCCACGCGGCTCCGCCCAACCCTCAATCCGACCTCCTCCCGTGTCAGACCGAGCTCTTCGACCAGCCCCGCGCAGGCGCGCGCTTCCTCCACGGGACCGAGATCCTCACGCGCCATGTTCTCGATCAGCGCGATCTCCAGCGACGCAACGTCATCGCGATGGCGCACCACGGCGGGTATCGCCTCGAGCTCGGCGAGGCGGGCCGCCCGCCAGCGCCGCTCGCCCGCGATCAGCTCGTAGCGTCCGCCGACCATCGGTCGGACGAGCACTGGCTGGAGGACCCCCCGCAGCCGGATCGACTCGGCGAGCGCCAGCAACGATTCCTCCTCGAAAGCCCGGCGGGGCTGGTGGGGATTGGGCGCGATCAGCTCGACCGGGAGGGCACGAAGCTCCTGCGCCTCGTCCTTGGGCGCTACGGACAGGATCGCCGCCAGTCCTCGTCCCATGCCCTTCTGTCGTTCAGCCACGGGCGGCCACCTCCTTGGCGAACTCGAAGTAGGCGTCCGCACCGGCGCAATGCGGATCGTGATGAATCACCGGCTTGCCAAAGCTTGGAGCCTCTCCGATCCGCACGTTCCGTGGGATCACGGTGTCGAAGACCAGGTCTGGGAAGTGTCCGCGGAGCTCGCGTTCGACATCCTGCGCCAGACGGGTGCGACCGTCGTGCATCGTCAGGAGCATTCCCGCCACCGTCAGACTCGGATTGAGGTCTCGCTGGACGACTGAGAGGGTATCGAGCAGTCCGGCCAGGCCTTCGAGGGCGAAGTACTCGGCCTGGACCGGAACGATGACGCGGTCCGCCGCGACGAGCGCGTTCACGGTCAATGGCCCGAGCGACGGTGGACAATCGAGCAAGACGAATGCGTACAGGTCTCGGATCGGCTCGAGCGCGCTCCGGAGCCGATTGTGGGATCCAGGCAGCCGCGGAAGCTCGACGGTGGCGCCGGCGAGGTCGGGGCCGGCCGGTGCGATCCACAGATGCTCGATCCCGGTGGCGAGAATCACCTCGGCGAGCGCGGCGGACCCCGTGAGCACCTCGTACACGGTCCTGGCTCGGTTCTTGCTCACGCCCAAGCCGAGGGTCGCGTTGGACTGCGGATCGACATCGATCAGCAGCGTCTCGTACCCGGCCTCCGCCACGCACGCCGCCAGGTTCACGGCGGTCGTCGTCTTGCCCACGCCACCCTTCTGGTTGGCGATTGCATACACGGTTCCCATCGTCGTGGTCAAGCTAGCGAACAAACGCGGTCAGAAGGGCGGAACGCCCGTCACCCGCCCAGTGGCCGCTTGCACGCGATTCCCGGACGGCGCGGAAAGCCGTCCGGAGTCCGACGCGCCTTGACCATGACGTGTAGATATCTGTGCTCCACGCCGGCGTATGGATGAACGGACAGAGGCTCGCGTGTCTCCAGGCCGAGCTGCGCTGCGGCGGCGGCGGCGGCTTGCTCACCGTTGCGGTCACGGTGTCCACGCCAGACGACGAGCGCGCCGCCGATCCGCAGGAGTGGCGCGCCGTACTCGACCACCACCGGCAGCGGGGCCAGCGCTCGAGCCGTGACCAGATCGAAGCGTCCCGCTCCGTCCGGCCAGCTTTCGACCCTTGCGTTCACAACCTGCGCGTTCACAACCCCGCAGGCCGCGACGGCACGGGTGAGGAAGGCGCACTTCCGGGTCGAGCTCTCAACCAGCGTGACGCTCGCCTCTGGACGAGCGATTGCGAGGGGAAGGGCCGGAAAGCCCGCGCCGGCCCCGAGATCGGCGATCGACCCCGCCGTCCTGGCCGGCTCCAACTCCAACCCGACGAGCGAATCGGCAAGATGGTCGTCGATGACCCGGTGTGCGTCGCGCACCGCCGTCGGCGCCAGGGGATCGCGGGCGACGATGGCCACCAACGAGCGCAGCTGACCGGTGGCGGCGGCAGAGAGCCCATATCGGCTCACCAACGCGCCGATGCGCCGCGTCGTCTCGTCGTCGACCGGACGAGATGGCGAGGCATCCGCTCCGCTACCGCGAGCGACGGTCGCGCTCTCGCTGGATGAACGCGGCATAGCGTTCCTGCATCTTCTCGAACCGCTCACAGGCATACGCATCCAGGCCAGGATGAAGCTCCTGCTCGAGCAAAGGCAGAACCTCATTCACGAGTGCCGAACCCCGCGCCATCCATTGGTAATAAGAGCGCCCGCCATGGTGATAGGGACCGTAGAGGCGAGTACTGGGAAACCTCTCCAGCAACCAGCCGAACAACGCTTCGTGCCGCACATGCATGCGGAGGGTCACCTGCGGCTGCTTCCCGTCGCCACCGAAGGAACCCTCCCCGATCAGCAGCCCAACCACGATTCCCCGATCCAATGGCGATAACGGAGCCATCTACGCAGTTCTAACACGAGACGGCGACCCTCTTGTTTCACCGTCAGGAAAAACGTGAAACCTTCCAATGCCTCCCGTGGCTCATGCGAGCCTCCCAGCTGCCGCGTACGTACATGCGCCGGCTACCGCTTGCGACCCGAGCGCTTCTTCTTCTTGCGCGGGGGCGGGGGCGGAACACCACGGCGCCCCGCACCAGCGCCCACCGCAACGGGCGCCTGGGCCGGCTTCATCCTTCCGCGCAGCAGACCAGCCAGACCCCCGTTGGATCCGCCCGACCCACCAGCCCCGTTCCGGTCGCTGCCTCCCGAGCCGTTGGGCCCACCACGCCCGCCGCTGCTGGAACCCCCACCGCTGGCGCTGGAACCGCCCGCCGCCGCGCCGGCGTCCGCCACCTGCGGCAGCGGCATGACCGGTCCCATCCGCCTGCGCACGACGTACTGCTGCAAGATCGTCCACGTGTTCGTCGTCACCCAGTAGACGAGCAATCCAGCCGGATACTGGATGAAGAAGACCACGAAGAACAGCGGCATCAGCAGCATGAGCTTGCGCTGAGTGCTGTCCATCGTCGGGGTCGACATCAACAGACTGGACCCGAGCTGCGTGCCCACGTAGAGGGCGATCAGCACGACCAACGTTATGCCGGTTGCCTTATTGGTGAGATCCCCGATGAACAGGAAGCCGGCACCGTGCCCCACGCCGCAAGGCGTCGTGTGCGAGGCTGCTAAGCCGTGCAGGTGCTGGAAGGCGAGCTGAACGCGCGGGCAGATGTCACCGCGCAGGCTCTGCCGCAACATGTAGAACAGCGAGACGAAGACCGGAAGCTGCGCGACCAGTGGCAGGCACGATCCCAGCGGATTGACGTTGTTCTCCTTGTAGAACTTCATCAATTCCTGCTGCTGACGCTGCTTGTCCTCCTTGTAGCGGTTCTGAATCGCCTTCAGCTCCGGCTGCAGACCCTGGAGCGCTCGCATCGATTTGAACTGCTTGAGCGTCAGCGGCAACAGCAGCGCGCGAATGACGACTGTCAACAGGACGATCGAGAATCCCCACGGCACACCGACGCCGTTGTGAAAGAACTTCAGCACCGTCTCGAACACGTCGATCAGGGGCTGGAAGATGTTGGCGGGAACGAACATAGGTCAGGGGCTTGAAACCGGCGCCCGGGCCTTGAAAAGTCGCTGAGCCTCCACGGGATCGAACCCTCCGCCGCTCCAGGGGTTGCAACGCAGCAATCGCCAACCGGCCAGGATGATCCCCTTCAGTATGCCGAATCTCTCGATCGCCTGGGCGGCGTATTCCGAGCAAGACGGATAGTACTTGCAGCGCGACCCGAGTACGGGCGACAGAACCCGCTGATAGATCTTGATCGGCAGGATCAGGCCCGCGCGCAGCCCGATCATCTCTCGCCCTCGTAACCACCTGTGCAATCGCGCTCCCTGGCGCCCACGGCAACCGGGACGGGCTCCGCAGGCGATGACGGCGCTGATCCCGGCACCTGATCAATCAGTCCGGCCAACGCTCGCCTGATCCCCCTCAGGCCCTCCCGCTCCGACAGAGCCTTGGCCTGATGACGAGCGACGACGACGGCATCGCTCCCGACCGGGAGTCGAGGGCTTTCGCAGGCGAATGCCTCTCGAAGCAACCGTTTGATCCGATTGCGATCCACCGCGCCGCCGACCTTGCGAGACACCGACAGGCCAAGCCGAGCTGGCTCCTCGGATCCACGCGGAAACACGTACAGCACGAGCTCGCGACTCGCGTGTGAGCGGCCGTGACGGAACACGCGGTCGAAATCCGCGCTGCGCGAGAGTCTTGTCCGTCCGGTTCGCGGGTGCGGCGCAGCACCTCCGGCAGAGCCGGTGGCTGGACCGGGCATCAGACGGTTAAGCGCTTGCGGCCCTTGGTGCGTCGCCGCTTGAGCGTCAGACGTCCCGCGCGGGTGCTCATACGAGCACGAAAGCCATGGGTCCGCGCGCGCTTGCGCTTCTTTGGCTGGTAGGTGCGTTTCATGGCTCACGAGCCCTGAAGGGGCCCTAGGTCAGTATACGCAGCGGTTGCTCTCGTGATCGATCGCCTTTTTTCGGTGGTCCTCGGCTTTTTCTCGCGCTTTGCGTCAACGTCCTCCATCGGTGCTCTCGAGGGCACGCAGGCGCTGTTATATTCGCCGCTCGGGCGGCGTCGCTCGGTCCTCGAGATCGGTCCCCACGCACCACGATCGATCACCCTGACGCTCCCGAAAGGAGTCGCTTGGAGCTGCCCGCACATCCCGGCGCCAACCCCGCATGGCGCGAGATCCGCGCCGAGCTACGACAGGCGGTCGGTCAATCCACCTACGAGATCTGGTTGGGCCCACTCGAGCTCAAGAGCCTCGAGGGGGGAACACTCCTCATAGCCGCCCCCGGAGACACCCAAGCCTGGGTCGCCAAACGCTTCGGACGGATCATCGAGCAATCCGCAACCCTGGTTCTCGGTTTCCCGATCCGGGTCGAGTTCGCCGGCACCGCTAGGGCGTCCGCCGGACACTCGCTCGCCGCGCCGCGCTCGGATCCCGTACCCAGCGCCTCGCTGAACCCTCGCTACAGCTTTCATCAGTTCATCATCGGGGACGGCAACCGGCTCGCTCACGCCGCCGCTCTGGCGGTGGCGGAGCTGCCCGGCCAGGCCTACAACCCCCTCTTTCTGCATGCACCGCCAGGTCTTGGCAAGACCCACCTGCTTCATGCAATCGGCAACTACGTCCTGAGCTCCGCCGGCGGAGCCACGGTTCGCTACACCACCGTCGAGGAGTTCACCAACCATTTCATCACGGCGCTGGGAACCCGCTCCATCGATCGCTTCAAGCGCGCCTATCGGGACAGCGACGTCCTACTGATCGATGACGTCCAGTTTCTGGCCAGCAAGGCCAAGACCGAGGAAGAGTTCTTCCATACCTTCAACGCTCTGTATGAGACGGGCCGCCAGCTGGTACTCACCTGCGACCGCCTGCCCCGACAGATGAGCACCATCGAGCAACGGCTCCGCGAGCGCTTCGAGTGCGGTTTGGTGGCCGACATTCAACCGCCTGACTTTGCCACCAGGGTGGCCATCCTCCGCAAGCGAGCGGCTCTCGACCGCATCGCCCTTGACGATCCTTCAATGCTTGAGTTGATCGCCGAGCGCATCACCGACAACATCCGGTCCCTCGAGGGCGCCTTGATCAGAATCGTCGCGCATCACTCACTCACTCGGCGGCCACTCGATGCTGAGCTTGCCAACTCGGTTCTCGACGGGATCTGCCCTCGGATGCCGTCCGGCCGTCCGACGGTTGCAGTCATCCAAGCTGCGGTCGCCTCCTACTACAAGATCTCGATCGGCGAACTGATCTCGCCCCTTCGGGCCAACCGCGTCGTCTGGCCTCGTCAAGTTGCCATTCACCTCGCGCGCGAGCACACCGATTCCTCCCTGCATACGCTCGGTGACGCTTTCGGTGGGCGCAGCCACGCCACGGTTCTACACGCCTGCAAACGCGTCAGCGACCGACGCACCACCGACAGCGAGATCGACCTGGAGATTACATATCTCAGCCAGAAGCTGGCCGGTCGATAGGACGACCGCAGCTGTTGACACACTTGTCTGTCCATCACCGGCAACAACTCGCACGCTACGTGCGACCGATTGGGCGCTTCTCCACAGTTTCGTGAGCTCTATGACTTCTACACTTCAACTGAGGAATCCATCGTGAAGATCTCCTTTGAGCGTGACGCGTTGCTGTCCCAGCTTCAACTGGTCGGCAGAGTGGCGTCTACCCGAAGCGCAATCCAGGCGTTATCGGGAGTCCAGCTCAGCGCGAGCGAGAGCGCCTGCGAGCTACGGGCGACCGACATGGACGTGGGGCTTCGGGTCCCCCTGGAGGGAGAAGTGGCGCGCGACGGAGTCGTCGTACTGCCCGCCCGCCTTCTCCTCGACGTCGTGCGCTCCCTTCCGGTGCAGTCGGTGTCGCTCGAGCTTCGCGCCGCCGAGCAGGACGTCGAGTTGACTTCTGGCAACGCCACGTTCCACATCCGTACTCTGCGCACCGAGGACTTCCCGCCGTTCCCGGAGCCCGATCCCGACTCCGCAGTCTCGCTTTCTGCCCAGGCGTTCGTCTCGACGGCGCGGAAGGTCTCCGGTTCCGCTTCGCGCGACGACACTCGCCCGGTCCTCACCGGGATCCTCGTGTCGGCCTCGGAGCGTGAGCTGCGGATGGTGGCCACCGATTCCTATCGGTTGAGCGTCAAGGAGACTGTCCTCGAGACGCCTCTGCCTGCCGGTTTCGAAGTCAATGTGCCCGCACGAGCACTACAGGAGTTGACGCGCGTGGTCGGGCAGGGTGCCGACGAGCAGGTGAGCGTCAGCGTTCGGCAGAATCAGGTTCTGTTCGTGATCGGGCGCTTGGTCCTCTCCTCGCGCCTGATCGACGGCCAGTTCCCGAACTACCGCCAGTTGCTCCCCGAGACCTTTGAGCACGAGCTCCGGATTGCGGGCTCGGAGCTGAGCGAGATCGTTATGCGGATCAGCTTGTTGGCCCAGCGCAATGCTCCCTTGCGCCTGGCCTTCGCGCCCGGTGAGCTGACTGTCTCAGCTCAGACACCGGACATCGGCGAGGCCCGCGAGTCGTTGCCGGTCCCGTTTCAAGGCGACCCACTTGAGATCGGATTCAACGCGCAGTTCCTGCGTGATGGTCTGGAGGCGGTCGAGGAAGGGGACGTGCTGCTGAAGCTGATCAGCCCGCTACGGCCGGGGCTGATCGAGGCTGCCGATCAGAGCGGGTTCAAGTACCTGATCATGCCGATCCGCTTGAACGTGTAAGGGTCCTCCATGAGGGTGCTCGGCGTCACCGTGCGCGACTTCCGCGGGTACGAGGAAGCCTCCGCGGCGATCGGGGATGGGGTAACGATCGTCTCGGGTCCCAACGGCTGCGGTAAGACGAATCTCCTGGAGGCGGTCTACGTGGGTTGCACCGGCCGCTCGTGTCGGACCAATAACGACCGTGAGCTTGTACGGTTCGGAGCTCCCGCCGCCCGGGTGATCCTGGCGATCGATGCCGATGACGGCCCGCATGAGCTGTCGGTGGGTCTCGCTGCAACCGAGCCCAAGCGGATCCGTATCGACGGGGTGACGGTGGATGGGCTGCTCGAGATGCCGGATCGCCCGCTGGTCAGCGTGTTCCTGCCCGACCGTCTCGAGCTCATCAAGGGTGCTCCCGCCAGACGACGGGCGCACCTGGACCAATTCGTCGCGGCGCTTTGGCCGGCGAGGAGCTCAACCCGTCGGGCGTATGCGGGAGCCCTCGTGCAACGCAACGCGCTGCTCGGGCGGATCAGGGCGGGGCAGGCCTCGCGGCATTCGCTGGCGAGCTGGGATGCCCAACTGGCTCGGCACGGGATCGAGCTGATGGAGGACCGCCGTCGCGCGATCGCCACGGTCAGCGAGGTCTTTTGCCGTATTTGCGGCGCCCTCGCTCTCGATGGCCGTCCGGCCCTCGCCTACCGCCCTCGGTCTCACGCCTCGGAGCCCGCGCAACTGGCGGCCGAATTGGCGGAGCGGGTCGAGGGCGACCTGGAGCGAGGCTTCACCGCCCACGGGCCGCACCGCGATGAGCTGCTGAGCCTGCGAGAGGGACGTGACCTGCGGATCTACGGATCTCAGGGCCAGCAGCGGCTGGCCCTGCTGGCCCTGTTGCTCGCCGAACGGGAGGCGATCACCGCCTGCCGGAGCGCAGCTCCGCTGATGTTGCTCGATGACGTGATGAGCGAGCTCGATCGGGAACGCCGGCGGGCGCTGGTGGACCTGCTGCGAGACGGGGACGGGCAGTCCGTGATCACGACCACCGATCTCGAGCATGTTCCCGGCGCGAGGGACAGGGGCATCTCACGGCTGGTCGTGTCTCACGGTCGTCTGCTGGGGGAGGCCGTCGCCGCATGAGGGCCCACCGGCGCGGCCCGCGGCAGGTGGCGCTGGCGATCGAGGCCATCCGCGACGATCTCGCCCCGGAGACACTCCTGGCCGACGCCCAGCGAGCCTGGCCGGAGGTGGTGGGCCCGACGATCGCTGGTGAGGCACGGCCGACGGCGGAGCGCGCCGGGGTGCTCACGATCTCCTGTTCGGCCTCGGTCTGGGCGCAGGAGCTCGACCTGATGGCGGCGATGATCCTGGAGGGGTTGAACGGCCGGCTCGGTGGCGCCCGCGTCGCCCGCTTGCGCTGCGTTGCCGTTTGAGCGCATCCTTGCGTGCGAGAAGCCGTTCGGCGCGGTTCTGAAGCCGTCGCAGCGGTTCTCAGCGCTTGCCCCGACGCCCGCCGCCTCCGGCTGATTTTTCGGTGTTTTGCAGGTAAAAGCCCGATCTCCCGGGGCCGATCCAAGGGCTCGCTGTGCTATCCTTCTCTGCACAAGCTTTCGATGTCCCGGCGCGCTCTCTTGTTGCGCGATTGCGGGACGTCTCGATGTCCATCGGAGGATCGTTGGCGAATGACGACGACGCCACTCGGCGTCCCAGGAACCAGAAGAACGAGCCGGACCGGACCAGTTACGACGCGCAGGACATCACCGTTCTTGAGGGCCTCGAGGCGGTCCGCAAGCGGCCCGGCATGTACATCGGCTCGACCGGGGCCCGTGGTCTGCACCACCTCGTCTACGAGGTGGTTGACAACTCTGTTGATGAGGCGCTCGCGGGCCACTGCGACGAGGTAACGGTCACGATCCACCCCGACAACTCCGTAACCGTGGTCGACGACGGCCGCGGAATCCCGGTGGCGAACATGGAGAAGGAGGGACGACCGGCGGTCGAGGTCGTTCTGACCGTGTTGCACGCCGGCGGCAAGTTCGGAGATGGTGGCGGCTACAAGGTCTCGGGCGGTCTGCACGGCGTGGGCGTGTCTGTGGTCAACGCTCTGTCCGAGCGCTTCGAAGTGGAGGTCCGCCGGGACGGCTTCTGCTGGACGCAGCCCTACGCGCGCGGTAAGCCCCAGCGCGCGTTGCAGCGGGGCGCTCCAACCGATGTCACTGGCACGACGATCACGTTCCTTCCCGACGCCGATGTGTTCGAGGCTCTCGCGCTTGACTTCGCCACGCTCGAGGAGCGGATGCGCGAGACGGCGTTCCTCACTCGAGGCCTGCGGATCGAGCTCGTCGACGAGCGCGGTGAGGGAAACCGCGCCGAGTTCCGCTACGAAGGCGGGATCGTCGACTTCGTCTCCTATCTGAACGCCAACAAGGAGCCGATTCAGAAGAAGGTGATCTCGTTCTCGGGCGAAGGCGGGGAAGGAGCGCTCGAGGTTGCGATGCAGTGGAACGCCTCCTACCAGGAGTCGGTCTTCTCGTTTGCCAACAACATCAACACCCACGAGGGTGGAGCGCATCTCAGCGGTTTTCGCTCCGCTCTCACCGGATCCCTCAACAAGTACGCTCGCGAAAAGGGCGAGCTGAGGGAGAAGGACGACAACCTCACGGGCGAGGATGTTCGTGAAGGGCTGACGGCGGTGATATCGGCCAAGCTCTCCGACCCGCAGTTCGAGGGTCAGACGAAGACCAAGCTTGGCAATCCCGGCATGCAGGGATTCGTCCACTCGATCGTCAACGCTCGCCTGACCGAGTTCCTGGAGGAGAACCCGCAGGAGGCGCGGGTCGTGCTGCGCAAGGCGGTTGATGCCGCCCACGCAAGAACCGCGGCGCGCAAGGCGCGCGACCTCACCCGCCGTAAATCGGCGCTCGAGAACTCCACTCTTCCCGGCAAGCTGGCCGACTGCTCGGTCAAGGACCCAGCGCTCGCGGAGCTGTTCGTGGTCGAGGGCGATTCGGCCGGCGGCTCGGCGGTCAGCGCGCGGGACCGCAGCACCCAGGCGATCCTGCCGTTGCGCGGAAAGATCCTCAACGTGGAGAAGAGCCGGATCGACAAGGTGCTCGCCAACACCGAGATCCAGGCCCTGATCACCGCCATCGGCACCGGCGTGCGCGACGAGTTCGACATCGCCCGGGCGCGATATCACAAGGTGGTCCTGCTCACTGACGCCGATGTCGACGGCGCCCACATTCGGACGCTGGCGCTGACCCTGCTGTTCCGCGAGATGCAACCGCTGATCGAGGCCGGTTACGTCTACATCGCCAAGCCTCCGCTCTACCGTCTGACGCGTGGTCAGAAGCACCGCTACCTCGAGCGCGAGTCAGACCTCGAGGACATCCTCCTCGGAGACAAGTTCGAGAAGATCGACGTCTACGACCGGTACGACCAGCAGTTCAGGCTGACCGACACGCGCTGGAAGCGCTTCTCGCGGTTGCTTGGTCAGTATGAGGGCTGGGCCTCCGCGCTGCGAGGGGCCCACGGTCACGGCGTCGTCTCGTTCCTCCAGCAGGTGCGCCTGCTGGAGGAGCAGATCACCGACATTCCCGGACTGATCCGTCACGTCGGCGAGCACGGGCGCAACGGAGAGGCCTACGCGGCCGATCTGCTCTCCGAGGGTCCCGAGGAGGTCGTGATCCGCACCTTCGAGGCCAAGACCGGGCTGGCCACCACTCATCGCCTGCGTCGATCGACGCTCGACGCCACCGAGTACCACCGCTTGGCCGAGGTCCACGCAGAGCTCGTGACGCTGGCGGGAACGCCTCCGTTCCAGATCCGTCTCGGCGACAGCGCCAGCGAGGCCTCGACCTTCGAGGAGCTACGCGAAGCCATTCTCGGGATCGCCCAGAAGGGCATCGACTACTACCGCTTCAAGGGACTGGGCGAGATGGACGCCGACGAGCTGCGCGAGACCACCATGGATCCGTCCTCGCGAACCCTCGTCCAGGTCACGATGGAGGACGCGACCGCGACCGACCTGGTCTTCTCGATGCTGATGGGCGATCAGGTCGAGCCGCGGCGGGCGTTCATCGAGGAGAACGCTCGTCTCGTGAGCAACCTGGACGTGTAGACCGACCGTGTCTGCGATCGACACCATTGACGGCGGCAACATCGAGCCGCGCGGGCTCGAGGAGGAGATGCGCTCGGCGTATCTCGACTACGCGATGTCGGTCATCGTCGGCCGCGCCCTGCCCGACGTCCGCGACGGCCTGAAGCCCGTTCACCGCCGCGTCCTCTACGTGATGAACGAGCTTGGGCTGCAGCCCAACCGCAAGCACGTCAAGTGTGCGCAGATCGTCGGCGAGGTCATGGGCAAGTACCACCCGCACGGCGACGCCTCGATCTACGACACGCTCGTACGTCTCGCGCAGGACTTCTCCATGCGCTATCCGCTGGTCGACGGGCACGGAAACTTCGGCAACATCGACGGCTATGGGGCCGCCGCCATGCGGTACACCGAGGCCCGCCTGGATCGCCTGGCCACCGAGATGCTGCGTGACCTCGACGCCGAGACCGTCGACTTCCTGCCCACCTACGACGGCACCAGGCAGGAGCCGGTCGTGCTTCCCTCCCGCTTCCCGAATCTGCTCGTCAACGGCAGCTCCGGGATTGCGGTGGGCATGGCCACCAACATCCCGCCTCACAATTTGCGCGAGGTCATCAGCGCGACGATCGCCTACCTCGAGGATCCGACCGTCGACGTCGACGGTCTGATGCGCCACATCAAGGGGCCGGACTTCCCCACCGCCGGGACGATCCTCGGCCGCGAGGGGATCCGGGACGCCTATGCCACCGGACGCGGGCGGGTGCGAGTCCAGGCCAAGGCCCACATCGAGCCGATCGGTCAGGGCAAGGAGGCGATCATCGTCACCGAGCTGCCCTATCAGGTCCGCCGCGACGGGGAGGGTGGCCTGATCGTGAAGATCCGTGACCTCGTCCACGACAAGAAGCTGCCCGAGATCAGCGATCTGCGCAACGAGTCCGACCGTCACGGGATGCGGATCGTGATCGAGCTCAAGCGGGACGCGATCCCCAAGGTCGTGCTGAACAAGCTCCACAAGCACACGCCGATGCAGACCACCTTCGGCGTCAACATGGTCGCCCTGGTCGACAACGTGCCGCGCACGCTGTCGCTGCGCGAGGTGATCGGCCACTATGTCGACCACCAGCGCGAGGTCGTCGTCCGGCGCACCAAGTACGAGCTCCGGCGAGCCGAGGAGCGCGCGCACGTGCTCGAGGGACTGCTGATCGCGCTGGCCCATCTCGACGAGGTGATCGCGCTGATCCGCGCCTCGCGCGATCCTGAGGCGGCGCGCAAAAGCCTGCTCGAGCGGTTCGAGCTGACCCTCATCCAGGCCCAGGCGATCCTCCAGTTGACGCTCAGCCGCCTGACCGCGCTCGAGGCGGGCAAGATCGAGCACGAGCACGCCGACCTCGTCGAGCGGATCAAGGAGCTGCGGGAGATCCTTGGCGACGAGGGTCGGATCAACGCTCTGATCAGGGACGAGCTGAAGGAGATCGGGGACGCCTACGGCGACGAGCGTCGCACCGAGATCACCCACGCGGAGGGCGAGATCGACATCGAGGACCTGATCGCCGACCAGCAGATGGTGATCTCGATCACCAACTCCGGCTACATCAAGTCGCTTCCCCTTTCCACCTACCGCCAACAGCGGCGCGGGGGTGTCGGGGTCACCGGAATGGACATGAAGGACGAGGACTACATCGAGCACCTGTTCGTGTGCTCGACTCACGACTACCTGCTGTTCTTCACCAATCGCGGGAAGGTGTACCGGCTGAAGGTCTACGAGCTTCCCGAGGCATCCAGGACCGCCAAGGGCCGCGCGCTGGTGAACCTGCTGCCCCTTCGCGAGGGCGAGCGCGTCCAATCGGTGCTCTCCACCCGCGACTTCCTCGAGGGTAGGTACCTGGTGTTCGCGACCCGTGGCGGGATCGTGAAGAAGACCGAATTCATCTGTTACAACACGCCCATCAAGGCCGACGGGATCATCGCGATCAACATTCGCGAGGACGACGAGCTGATCGCAGTCCGACGTACGAGTGGGGAGGACGACATCATCATGGTCTCCCGCTCCGGGCAGGCGGCGCGCTTCGCCGAGAGCCAGGTGCGGGCGATGGGACGTGACACCAGCGGCGTGCGCGGGATGAACGTGTCCCAGGCCGGCAACGCGCTGCTCGCGATGGACGTCGCCCGCGACGATCAGGAGCTGCTCGTCGTGACCGAGAACGGCTACGGCAAGCGCACGTCGATCTCCGACTATCCGGTCAAGGGACGCGGAACCATGGGCGTCAAGACGATCACGCTGACCGACCAGAAGGGGGCGCTGGCCGGCGCGCTGGTCGTACGCGAGCACCAGGAGCTCGTGTTCATCTCGCAGAACGGCATGGTGCAGCGCACCTCGGTCCGTGGGATCAGCCGCTACGGACGGGCATCACAGGGGGTGCGGGTGATGAACATCCGCGACGACGACCAGGTCAGCGCGGTGGCGTTGGTGGTGGAGTCGGATGCGGCGACCGCGGCGCCGGTGCTCGAAGACGATCAGCCCCTCGCTTCCGAATCCGTCTTCACCGATCCAGACGGAGATCTTCCCCGTCCTGCGCTCGAGCAGGACGGCGAGCCGCTCGATCCCGAGTCCGGCTCAGACCAGTAGCCCGGATTCCGCTCCGATCAGGATGGGCATGGACCGGGGTGCAGCGGACCGCGCAAACCTGAAGACCAACTTCCGCGGTCCCGGGTGCGCCACGATCGTGGCCGCCGGGTCGGTCTCAGTCCAGCTGGCCGGGACGTCTCCGGTCTGCGAGCGGGTCAGCACGAGGTAGCGGTACCTGCCACGAGTCACCGTGCGCCGCCACACGCGGCAGCCCGAGATGCGGGTGAAACCGCCGCCGGGGGTCGGCGAGCCGAGGTAATCGACGCGGGTGGAGTCCTCGGCGCCGTAGAGGGGATACCGACCAGCAGCAGGCTCAGCAACAGCACCGCCTGAGCCAGCACCGGGAGCGCTCCACCGACGCGCAACCGGCGGCCAATTGCCAGCCGGACCGCGATCACCGCCGGGAGAACGATCACGGCGAGGGCGCAGGATCCCAAGCTCCAGACCGACGAGCATCATGGTTCGGCGGGCCCGTCCCCGCATGGGGGGCGCCGGCCACTCCGGGACGTGCGGGAAGGACGCCGCGACGCGCCCGAAGGATGCGGGACCCATATACCTGCTGTGGCCCCAGTCTACGTCCGCCCCGTAGAGAGTTGTTTCCACCGGCGGCTTCGCTATCCTCCGTGGTCACCAGAGAAAGGAGGTGGTCCGACTGTCTGACAGTTATTGCGGGACCCTGGAGGTGTCCGGCCGCTAGGTCGGAGGCTGACCCCGCTTAGCGGAGTCCCCCCGCGACACCGCCGCGGTGAGTGCCGGAGCTAGTCCCGACGGCTTTCACCCTGCTCACCTCGGATCTTAAGCAGCCAGAAGTTCGCGAAGGGCGCCGATGTTGACGGCGCCCTTCGTGCATTTGGGGAGGAGGTGCTTTGGGGAGGTGCACACGTGCCGTCTGCGTGTTCGGGCCGTCGAGCAACTACTCTTGACTCCATGTGCCGAAACATTCGTCCCCTCTACAACTTCGATCCGCCCGCCACCGACGAGGAGGTCCGCGCGGCAGCGCGGCAGTACGTTCGAAAGATCAGTGGCTTCAGCAAGCCCTCTCGGGCCAACGAACCGGCGTTCGAGCGTGCGGTCGCAGCGGTAGCAGCCATCTCGAGCCAACTGCTGAGCGAGCTCGATACCGTCACGCCGCCAAAGAGTCGTGAGGCCGAAGCGGCCAAGGCGCGGGCGCGCGCCGTCGGGCGCTACGCGGCCTGAGGGCAGAGCGCCTTGGCTACAGTCCCGGTGTTGAGCGGGTTCACCGCGCCTGTGCCTCAACCGCCAGCGGCCTGTGCCTAAACCGCCAGGTATGCCCGCCACGCCACCGGAATCGTCGGGCTCGCGACGTGGATGAAGACGTTGGGGCTCGGCGTATGCGGCTGCTTGAGCAGCTGCATGCCCGCTTGGCGTGGAAGCGCGCCTCCCTTCCGGCGGTTGCATGGCGCGCACGACGCCACGATGTTCTCCCAGCTCGATGCGCCTCCCTTGCATCGAGGTACCACGTGGTCGACGGTAAGACTCGATCGGGAGCCGCAATACTGGCAGGTCCAATCGTCGCGGGCGAACACCGCGCGGCGGGTGATCTTGCGGCGACGGGTGTCGCGTGGCAGGCGAATGTAATTCACGAGGCGGATGACCACCGGTCGGGTTACGGTTGCGGTGGCCGAATGCAGGTCCCAGTCGCCGCGCTCGAGGATCTCGGCCTTCTCCTTGAGCAGCAGCACCACCGCGCGCCGCACGGTGCAGACGTTGATCGGCTCGTAGGTGGCGTTCAGCACGAGCACCCGACCCACCTCACGTCCGCGCCGCCGGTGCTCTGAGGGCGGCGCGGACCCCGATGGCGCGGGTGGAACTGAGACTCCCATGGCTGGCGCCAGTGTAGCGGTGGGCTTGGCGCCAGTGACGCGGATTTGGGCCCGTCCCCGCATCCCTCCTATGCCGCGGGGAACGACCCCAGCACCCGCAGAACCTCGATGTGGGTGCGCAGGCCCTCGAGCGCGTCCACCACCTGCGGCTCGCTGTCGCGCCCCTCGAGGTCGGCGAAGAACATGTACCGGCCGAGGCCCCGTCGGCGGGGACGGGACTCGATCCGGGTCAGGTTGACCCCGCGGACGGCGAGCTCGGAGAGACAGCTCACGAGCCAGCCGGGCGCCTCCGCACCAAGCCCCCAGAAGACGATCGCGGTCTTCCACGGCCCCCTCGCCTCCTCGTCCGCCCCTGCGCCGAGGGGCCCGAGCCACACGAAGCGAGTCTCGTTGCCGGCCACGTCCTCGACTCCCGCGCACAGCACCTGGCCGCCGTAGCGCTCGGCGGCGAGGCGGTTGCCGAGCGCTGCCCACGGTCCGTCGTGAGCGGCGACCGTTCGCACCGCCTCGGCGGTCGAGCTGCCCGCCATCACCTGGACGCCGGGGAGTCGCGAGCGGATGAAGCTCGCACACTGGGCGTTGGCCTGGGGATGGGAGACGACGACTTCGATCTCCGACAGCGCGAGGCCGGAGCGCGCGATCAGGCAATGGCGGATCGGATGTACGACCTCTCCGAGGATGACCACGTCGTCGATCTCGATCACCAGGGCGTCGAGAGTCGCGTTGACCGAGCCCTCGAGCGAGTTCTCGATCGGCACCAGCGCCCGTTCGACCTCGCCGCGGTGCACGGCCATCACCGTGTCGTAGACCGTCGGCAGCGAAATCGGCTCCAGGTCGCGGCCAGCGGTGGCCCCGATCAACGCCTCGTGGGTGAACGTGCCCTCAGGCCCGAGGTAGCCGACGCGCACGGACGCTCACGCCGGGCTCGGCGCTCCGCCGTTCCCCTCGAGCGCGATCCGGACCGCCTCAGCCTCCTCCGGCGAGAGCTCGAGCTCAGCGCGTCCCTGGTGCACCTGCTTGGCATACAGACGGGCCTGGTCTCGATGATGGATGGAGGAGAGCACGATCCCCGAGCGGGTAGCGTCGAGCAGGGCGATCGAGGTTGACTGGCGGCCGGACATCTCGCCGTACGCGTCGTAGCGGATCAGCGACCGGTAGGCCATCGCCCCCTCGAGACGGTGCTCGGCGATCTCCATCCGCTCGTTCAGCTTTGCCGCCGCGTCCTGGATGTACTGCGTCAGGCCCTCGAACTGCGAGTGCAGCGAGGCGGCGTGGGACACCAGATCCTCGTGACCATCTCCCAGCACCACGCGCTGATCGGCCCGTACACGCCGCAGCCTGAGGGCCAGGCCGAGGCTCAGTCCGAGCGCCACCACAGCCACCGCCCCAGCGGCGATCGCGACGATGCCCGCCGTGCTGGTCAGGTCGTGCACGGCATGAAGAATAGGGTCTGGGAGCGGGAAACCGGCTCGGTGGGCGGGAAGCCGGGTCAGCCGGCCGTGAACTCGGGCCGGCTACTGGAAGGTGACCGGGAACGAGAGGGAGTTGTTGGAGGTGTCCTTCTCGCCGGGCACCGGTGCCACGGTGGCGGTCACCGTGTAGGTGCCCGCGGGGGGGGAGGAGCTGAGCAGGACCTGCCCCGTCGCGTGCTCACCGGCGGTGGTCTGGGGAACGACGGCCTGGCCGGTCACCGAAGTGCCGCTGACCACCACCTTGAGCTGAACGTTGGTCTCGGTGTTCTGCCCGCCGTTGGTGAAGTTGAGGCTGAAGGTTGGCGCTGGGCTCGCCGTGATCGTGTTCGCCGACCCGGTCTGGAGCGTCGTCCCGTTGACGCTCACGGAGTCCAGCGAGTGGCCATGGGCTCCCGGTGCGAGCTTGCCGGCGCTCGCCGTGGCCGACGATGTGCCGAGCTTGGTGGCGATGAAGTCGGGCGTCAGCCACCCGAGATCGGGCAGGAACTGCCCGGCTTCGAGTGACTCGCCGTTGGTGCCCCCGACCGCGATCCCGGCGGCGTGCAGGGCACCCGCGATCAACGGCGTCGTGTAGTCCTTGTAGAGCACGTCGGAGGCGTAGAAGCGCGCCATCTGGGCCGCCATGGCGTTGATCGCGTCCTTGTTAGTGCTGCTGCCCAGCGCGGGTTGGATCTCGCCCGCGATGTTCGCGATCCCGTCGCGCCGCATCTGCAGGGCCAGGATCAGGTTCTGCTGTGCGGCGCTGACCTCACCGGGTATCCCCAGGCCCTTGGCGCTCCTGAGCTCGTTCTCGGCTCGGCCGAGCGTCTGGTTGATCGTGGTCTGGAGGCTGCTGGCGGCGGCAGCGCCGCCGCCGTGCGACAGCGAGTCGAACAGGGTCTTTGAGACCTGGTCTGACTGCTGGATCAGCGAGGAGACGTTGTTGCCATAGTCCTGCAGCGCGCTGTTGCGCGAGCTGACCTGGCAGCTGTGGACTCCGAGCACGACCAGGATCACCACGACCACGAGTGCCACCGCAGCCACCACTCGCCGCGTCTGGATCGACTGTCGATCGGTCGGCGGACGGCGGCCGCTCCCCGACCGCCGGCGTCTGGGGGTTGCTGTCCGAGGCTCGTCGGCCTCGTCGAAGAACGACAAGCCTTTCTCGCTCCTTGCGGGAATCGATGAGAGCCCAGTATGACCACCACAACGGCGGGAACTGCAAGATCGCCCGCGACTGCGCAGCTCGCGCGATGATCAGCGCGTCGCCCGTAGGCGCGCAGCGAGCCGCAGGGACCCGTCGCGCGGCGTGGAACACCTCACGGTGAGCCCGAGCGATCTGCCGACCGTCCGAGGCCCATCGAGTGAGGGGCCGGGTGCTCCTCGGCGACCGGCGGCGCAGGCCGCAGGCCCCCGTGTGCTCGATCGCTACCGGTTGCACCGGCGCCTGGGAGCCGGTGGGTTCGGGGTCGTCTGGCTGGCCTACGACGAGCGCCTCGAGCGCGAGGTCGCGGTCAAGATCGTGCCGGGAGACAGGGTCGTTGGGGGCCGGTTCGAGCGGGAGGCGCGCGCGGCCGCCCGCCTGGCCCATCCCGGAATCGTGACCTTGTACGAGGCCGCCGTCGACGAGCGTGATGCCTACCTCGTATCGGAGCTGGTGCGGGGACCGACCCTCGCGCAGCTCCTGGAGCTCGGACGCCTCTCGGACCGCGAGATCTTCGCCATCGGGATCGCCCTGTGCGACGCCTTGAGCCATGCCCACTCGCAGGGCATCGTCCACCGCGACGTCAAGCCGTCGAACGTCCTGGTGCCCGAATCGCCCCCGTCGCCGGCGCAGGCCGCCAAGCTCACCGACTTCGGGGTGGCGCGCGTGATCGATGCCCATTCCGCCTCTGCCGGTGAGGCGCTCACGCATGCCGGCGAGGTGATCGGTACCGCCGCTTACATGGCGCCCGAGCAGGCACAGGGGCGCGAGGCCGGCGCGAGCGCCGACCTGTTCTCACTGGCGGTCGTGCTCTACGAGGCCTTGACCGGCGTGAATCCGGTCAAGGCGATCAGGGCCCGGATGGCGACGACGTCGCACCGTCACGTGCCGCACCCGGTGCCTCTGCGTCGCAGGCGCCGCGACCTCCCGCTGCCGCTGACGCGGGGAATCGATCGTGCGCTGCATCCACGCCCCCACGAGCGGGGCAGCCTCGGAGATCTCCGCCGCGCGCTGTCAGCGGCAATCGAGCCGCTTGACCACAGGCCGGGCAGCCTGGCGAGCCCCCGGCGCGCTCGCCGCGAAGTGGCAGCGGGTCCGCAGGACGATGCCCCCCGGGCCCAGGAGCGCGACGGCGCCAGAATCCGCCTGCACCCGCCGTGGTTGGCCCGCGGTCTGTCGGCTCTCGCCGCCGGGCTGCTGACCGCGTGGCTTGCCCGGCACGTGCCCGCCCCCGGCGCCGTCGCTGAGCCGATGGCCGGGGTTCTGGGCGCGGCTGCGATCCTGGCGCTGCCACGGCTCGGGTGGCTGGCGATCGTCACGAGCACGGCGATCGCTGCGGTTCTCGCCCACCGCTCCGGCGAAGCGCTCGTGCTGGTGATTGGAGGTGCGGTGCCGGTCGTGTTGGCGCCGTCTGCGCCCACGATCTGGGCCCTCGGCGCCCTGGCCCCCGCGCTCGGGATGCTGGGACTCGCGGGGGCGTGGCCCGGGGTGGCCGCGCGCGCGGCCACAGTGCCGCGCCGCGCCGCGCTGGGTGCGGTCGGATGGCTTTGGCTTGTCCTGGCCATCCCGCTGGCCGGCTCTGACCTGTATCTCCGCCGCCCGCAGGACACGCCGGCTCGAGCCGTGTGGATCGACTCGCTGCATCAGACGGTCAGGCATGTGCTAGGGCCCCTTCTGACCACCGGGACGCTCGCGCCCGCGGGCGTGTGGGCGCTGGCCGCGGTCGTGCTTCCGTGGCTGCTGGGCCGCCGGTCGGCTCGTCTGAACCTCGTCCTGGCCGTGGCCTGGGCCGCAGCCGTCGCGGGCGCTACGATCAGCGTGCTCGGCGCCGTCGAGAGCGGTGATCGTGGACCGGCGGCGAGCACCGTGATCGTGGGCGCGGCGCTCAGCGCCGTTCTGGCGCTGGCGGGGACCTGGCGCAGGCCAGGGTGGCGCCGCGATGATCGATCGCACCCTGACCCGCGACTTGCGTAGCATCACCATACCCTCCGGGGCGAGCCATTCCGCCCCTAATTTCCGTGCGAACCCTAAAGAGCCTCGAGAGCAAGATCGCCGGCCTCGTCGAGGGGACGTTCAGCCGCGTGTTCCGGTCCGAGGTGCGTCCCGTGGAGATCGCCCGCAGGCTCGCGCGGGAGATGGAGGAGCACAAGGCGTTCTCGGTCTCGCGGACCTATGTGCCCAACCAGTACCGCGTCTTCCTGTCGCTGCGCGATCGCGACCGGTTCGCCGATTACGAGGAGGCGCTCGCGGCCGAGCTGGCGGGCTACCTGCTCGAGCACGCGCGACGTGAGCACCTCGCGCTCGTGTCGCGACCGGTGATCGAGTTCGAGACCGACGAGCGTCTCGGCCTGGGCGAATTCGGCATCCAGGCCGGAGTCGCGCAGCCCGGCGCGCAGCCCGATCAGGCGATGGCGCCCGCGGAGTCAGGGCGCACGATGGTCTACAGCGCCGCCGGCCGGGTCGCGGAGCCGCTCGAGGAGCGTGCCCGCGCCCGTCATCAGACCGCCCTGCTGTTGATCGACGGCAGACGGCTGGTCGTCGGGCCGACCGGGGCGACCCTGGGTCGGAGCCGTCAGTGCGATGTCGTCCTGAACGACGGGAACATGTCCCGGGAGCATGCGGAGATCCGTCCGCGCGGTGGATCCTGGATCCTGACCGACCTCGGCTCGACCAACGGCTCGACGCTCAACGGCCGCCGGATCGACGGCTCGGAGGTGGTCAGGGCGGGAGACGAGATCAAGCTTGGATCCTCAGTGATCACGTTTGAGCTCGAGTAGGCGGAGAGGCGCACCACCCCATGCTCGAGCCCGTGTCGGTCGGTCTGAAGTTCGGCTTCCTGGCCGTCCTCTACCTGTTCCTGCTCTGGATCGCGCGCAGCGCGCTTCGGGATCTGCGGCGGAGCCCGGGCGCGGCGCCATCCTCGCCCGGGACCCCACCCGAGGACGCGACGAGCATGTACTCCGCCACGGGGGGCGTGGTGGACGGTGAGGACGGCCCCAATCCGCGGCTGCTGGTGGAGCATGCCCTCGGCCACGAGGCGGGCACCGCTTACGAGCTGAGCGAGGGCGCTACTCTCGGCCGTGGAGACGTCGAGATTCGGCTCGACGATCCGTTCGCTTCTTCGCGCCACGCGCAGATCTCGCGACAGGGTCATGTGGTCGTGATCGAGGATCTGGGATCCACCAACGGCACCTACCTGAACGAGCAGCCGCTGACCGGGCCGCAGCCGCTGCATCCCGGTGATCGCATCCGGATCGGCGAGTGCGTGTTCTCCTATCTCCAATGAGCCACTGATCCATGCTTCGCGCGGCGCAAACCATCTCCAAGACCGACACCGGACGCCAGCGTCGGGACAACGAGGACAACGCGTTCGCCCGGGCGCCGATGTTCGTCGTCGCCGACGGGATGGGGGGGGCTCAGGCGGGCGAGATCGCGTCGCGGATCGCGGTCGAGGTGTTCGAGCAGGGACTACCGGATTCCGGTAGCCCCGAAGAGCGGCTGGCCGACCGGGCTCGCGAGGCCAATCGACAGATCCACGAGCACTCGCGGGCTGACCCGGAGCGGGCGGGGATGGGCACGACCCTCACCGCAGCCTATCTCGACGATGCCCAACTGGCGATCGCCCATGTCGGGGACAGCCGCGCCTACCTGTTCCGGGACGGCTCGTTCAGCCGCCTGACCCGGGACCACACCCTCGTCAGCGCGCTGGTCGAGGAGGGGAAGCTCACCGAGGCGCAGGCGGCAGAGCACCCGCAGAGGTCGATCATCACCCGCGCCCTCGGTCCGGAGCCCTCGGTGGAGATCGACACCTGGTCCTATCCCGCGCGGGCCAACGACGTGCTGCTGCTGTGCAGCGACGGATTGACCTCGATGATCAGCGACGAGGCAATCGCGCAGATCCTCTCGGCCACCGGAGACCTCGAGCGGATGGCCGACGATCTGATCGACGGTGCGAACCAGGCCGGCGGCCGGGACAACATCACCGTCGTGCTCGCCCGGCTGGAGGAGACGGAAACCGATGGCACCGCCGATCAGCCGACGGTCGTCGGTCTGTCGGCTCCCTCTGGCTCCGGCGAGGGTGCGACCTCCCGCACGGGCGCTCGGGGCGCCTCCACGTCGACCGGCGCCGCGGTTGCCCCGCCCCCACGAACCACCGCGCGGGTGCGCCGGGGGGAGCTGGGCACGGCCTCGGCCACCGCCGCGACCGCCCACCGCGCCGGGCCGGCCAGCGCCCCGCCCGGCCATCACGCGCGTCCGTCCACGGCTTCCACTGGGGTCCGTGTGGCCCCGCCGCCCCCGGGTCGCCGGCACTACTCGAAGCTCGTCGCGGTTGTGATCTCGATCGTGGTGGTCCTGTTCCTGCTCGGCGGCGGAGGCTGGCTCGCCACTCGCCAGCTGTACTTCGTCGGCACAAATTCCCAGGGTCTGGTGACCATCTACCGGGGACTTCCCTACGGCCTGCCGGCGGGCATCAGGCTGTACGAGACGTTCTACGTCTCCGGAGCGCCGGCTCAGACCGTCCCCGTGGACCGCCGTCGTCAGGTGTTCGATCACCATCTGCGCTCGGAGTCCGACGCCTCGGCGCTCGTGCGCGATCTCGAGCTCGGGAAGCTCTCGCAGTGAGTGCGGGCAAGGGTGTCAGCGCCCGCACGCGTGAGCTCGTGGGCTTGATCCCGGCGTCGCTGCTGGTCACCGCGGGGTTCGCTGGGGTCTTCATCCAGCGCTCGAACACGCTGTCGAACATCTCGCTGACCTACGGCGCGATCTTCCTCGGGCTCTGTGTCGCCGGGCACGTCTTCATCCGCATCACGCTTCCACGCGCTGATCCGTACATGTTTCCGCTCGTCGCCTTGCTGGCCAGCTTCGGGATGGTGATGATCTACCGGATCGACGCCACGCTGGCCCGCCAGCAGGCGCAATGGTTCGTGCTCGGCCTGATTCTGTTCGCGGCCACGATCGTCGCGTTTCGCGACTATCGCAAGCTCGAGCAGTACCGGTACGTGATCGTGTCGCTCTCGATTGGGCTACTGCTGCTCCCGCGCCTGCCCGGGATCGGCTACCAGGCCAACGGTGCCTATCTCGGCATCAGGATTCCCGGTCTGTTCGTGTTCCAGCCGACCGAGTTCGCCAAGGTCGGCCTGGTCATCTTCCTCGCCAGCTACCTGCGCGACACGCGTCAGGTGCTGGTGCTGGGGCGCAGGGTCCTCGGAGTGACCATCCCGCCAATCAAGCACTTCGGTCCGGTGCTCGTGATCTGGGGGATCGCGATGCTGATCCTGTTCCTGCTGCACGACATCGGCTCGTCGCTGATGTTCTACGGCGGGCTGCTCTCCGTGCTGTACGTGGCGACGGGACGCCTCTCGTTCGTGATCGTGGGACTGGCGGCGTTCGCGCTCGGAGCCTGGTACCTGGGGACCCACATCCCCCACGTGCAGGATCGCGTGCAGGCGTGGCTGCATCCGTTCGACCGCACGCTCTACAACAAGGTCGGAGGCAGCTACCAGATCGCCAACTCGATGTTCGCCCAGGCCGCCGGCGGACTGTTCGGTCAGGGGTTCGGCCGGGCGACGCTCCTGATCCCCGGATACACCACCCCGCACTACCTCCTCCCGGCCCCTCAGACCGACATGATCTACGCCGTGATCACCGACGAGCTAGGCCTGTTCGGGGGCGCGGCCGTCGTGCTGACCTACCTGCTGTTCGTCGCGCGCGGCTTCAAGACCGCGATGCTGGCGCGGGACTCGTTCTCGACCCTCCTGGCTACGGGATTGACCGCCGTCTTCGCCCTGCAGGTGTTCGTGATCGTCGGCGGGGTCACGCGAGTGATCCCGCTGACCGGGGTCACGCTTCCGTTCATCTCCTACGGCGGCTCCTCGATCATCGCCAACTTCGTCCTGCTCGCGCTGCTGCTGCTGATCAGCGATCGCGCCCGAAGAGACCCGGCCGGAGCTCATCAATGAACGGTCCCATCATCCGCCTGTTCGGGCTGGTCGTGGTGCTGTTCGCGCTGCTGATCGGATGGACCTCTCGCTGGACCGTGTTCGATGCCTCCTCGCTGAACGACAATTCGCTCAACCACCGCACGCTGATCGACGAGCTGAAGATCAAGCGCGGACGCATCCTGGCTGCCGACGGCACGGTGCTCGCGCGCTCGGTGGCGGGAAAGCAGGGCATCTGGACGCGGTCCTATCCGACGGGACCGCTGTTCTCCCAGGCGGTCGGCTACTCGATCGCCTCGGCCGGCCGGGCGGCGGGCCTCGAGCGCTCCCGCGGGGACGCGCTGCGCGGCGTGCAGACGGGGATCAGCTCGATCTTCGGGCAGCTGAGCTCCCAGCGCGTGGGGGACGACGTCTACACGACGCTGGATCCCCGGGCGCAGCAGGTCGCCCAGCAGCAGCTCGCCGGCCAGGCCGGCTCGGTCGTCGCGCTCGACCCGAGCACCGGCGCGGTCCAGGTGATGTACGCCAGCCCCGGCTACGACGACAACCAACCGGATGCGACCGGTCCCGGGATCTCGCAGGTCAACCGCTCCACGCAGGCCGGCTATCCCCCGGGCTCGACGTTCAAGATCGTGACCGCCGTGGCGGCGATCGACAGCGGCATGTACACGCCGAGTTCGACGGTCAACGGCAACTCGCCGATCAAGGTCTCCGGCGTCCCCCTGGCCAACGACAACAACCAGAGCTTCGGCCCCATCGACCTCACGGCCGCGCTGACGTTCTCGGTCAACACGGTGTGGGCGCAGGTCGCCCAGTCGGTCGGGCGTCCGACCATGACCCGGTACATGCGACGATTCGGCTTCTACGCCAAGCCGCCGCTCGACTACCCGCCCGGCGAGCTCAGGGCCAGCCGCCCGGTCTCGAGCGTGACCCACCGCCCGTATCCGCCCGGTAGCCCCAGCGAGGACATCGGCCGGATCGGGATCGGTGAGGGTGGGCTGGAGGTGACGCCGCTGCAGATGGCGATGGTGGCCGCCGCGGTCGCGGGCGGCGGCAAGCTGATGGTCCCGCACCTGACCGGCCGGATCGTCGACCAGGACGGCCGCGCCGTGCAGAGCATCGCCCCGAGCGTCTACAGCCAGGTGATGAAGCCCACGACCGCACAGGCGGTCGCGGGGATGATGACCCACGTGGTCGGAGAGGGAACCGGGACCGCGGCGGCCCTGCGCGGCATCCAGGTCGCGGGCAAGACCGGCACCGCGCAGATCGACATCATGCGGAACATCACCCAGCCGTGGTTCATCGCCTTCGCTCCGGTTGCGAACCCCAAGGTGGCGATCGCGGTGACCGTGGAGCACGTTCCGAACGGATTCGGCGGCACGGTTGCGGCGCCGATTGCCAAGGCCGTGATGCAGACCCTGCTCTCGGAGGGCAGGTGAGCCATGCCGCAGGCGCGACCGGTCGTGGAGATGAGGTGAGCCATGGCTGAGGTGCAGGCCGGCACGCTGATCGACGGCCGCTACAAGGTGCTCTCGCGGCTGGGCAGCGGGGGCATGGCGGACGTGTTCCTGGCCCAGGACGGACAGCTCGGGCGCAAGGTGGCGCTGAAGCTGCTGCACGGGCGCTTTGCCGAGGATCCGGGGTTCGTCGAGCGCTTCCGCCGCGAGGCCCAGTCGGCCGCCGGTCTGCAGCACCCCAACGTCGTCAGCGTGTACGACCGCGGCGCCTACGACGGCACCTACTACATCGCCATGGAGTACCTGCCCGGCCGCACGCTCAAGCAGGTGATCCGCGACGACGCCCCGCTGGATCCGATCCGGGCGATCGGGATCACGATCCAGATGCTGACCGCCGCCCGCTTCGCGCACCGCAGCGGCGTGATTCACCGCGACCTCAAGCCCCAGAACGTGATCGTCGACGACGCCGACCACGCCAAGGTGACCGATTTCGGGATCGCCCGCGCGGGCGCCTCGGACATGACCGAGACCGGGTCGATCATGGGAACCGCCCAGTATCTCTCCCCCGAGCAGGCGCAGGGCTACGCCGTCAGCGCCTCCTCGGACCTCTATTCGGTGGCCGTCGTCCTCTACGAGATGCTCACCGGCCGCGTGCCCTTCGACGGCGAGGCCGCCGTGACGATCGCGCTCAAGCACGTCTCGGAGTCCCCCACCGCGCCGACGGCGATCAATTCGCGCATTCCGCTCGACCTCGAACAGGTGGTCATGTGGGCCCTGAACAAGGATCCCGCCCACCGTCCCGCCGACGCCGATCAGTTCATCGCCGCGTTGGAGCAGGCCAGGAGCGCGATCGTCTCGGGGGCGACCAACCAGCACACGGCATCGATGGCCGCGCTGGGCGTGGCCGCACTCGGGGCCGGCGTCGTGGCGGCGCCGGCCATCTTGCCGGAGCCCGCCCAGGCCGCCGGACCGGATCTGGCCCCGTACGGAGGTGCCGTGGCCGCGGTGCCGGTCGAGGACCGCCCGCCACCCCCCGAGCGCTCGCGCCGCTGGCCGTGGTTCGTCTTGGTGGCCGTCCTGCTGCTCGCCGCCGGCGGCGGGCTGGCGGCGTATCTGCTCACGCGACCCGCCCAGAAGCTCGTCCCGCAGGTCGTCGGCGGCCAGCTCGACACCGCTCGCACCCAGCTGCAGAACGCCGGCTTCGCGGTCGGCACCATCAACGTCGGGAACGCCAAGCCGGCGGGGATCGTGATCTCGGAGCAGCCCGCTGGCGGGGCGCGGGCCGACGCGGGCTCGACCGTCACCCTGACCGTGTCACAGGGTCCCGGCAATGGCACCGTACCCTCCGTGCAGGGGCTGTCGCTGGGGGCGGCCGAGCGGCTGATCCGCAAGGCGGGGCTGAAGGTCGGCCGCCACCCGACGCAGGCCTCCGGCCAGTTTCCCGCCGGCCAGGTGACGCGCACCGATCCGACCGCCGGCACGACGCCGCCGGTCGGCACTCCGGTGACCATCTTCGTCTCTTCGGGCAAGGCGGCGGCGGCGGTGCCCGACGTGACCGGTCAGTCGCGCGCCGACGCGACGGCGACGTTGCAGGCGGCCGGCTTCAAGGTCGCGGCCAGCACCCAGACGTCGAGCACGGTGACGGCGGGGAACGTGACCAGCCAGGATCCGGCCGGCGGCTCGAACGCGCCGGCCGGCTCTGTGGTGGCGATCGTCGTCGCCGGGGCGCCGACCACGGCGACGGTGCCCGACGTCACGGGAGACACGGCGAGCGCCGCGACCAGCGCGTTGACCGCAGCCGGATTCCAGGTCTCCCGGACCAGCAAGAGCGTCGTCAAGCCGTCACGGGACGGCATCGTCCTCTCCCAGAGTCCCGGCGCCGGACCCGCCGGCAAGGGCGCCACCGTGGCGATCGTCGTCGGCCACTACGCGGGGACCACGAGCACGACGACCACGACGACGGATAGCACCACGTCGACGACGACCACGTGAGTACGCTGCACGTGGCCGTCCTGGGCGGCGGGCGGTCCTCCGAGCACGACGTCTCGCTGGCCTCGGCGGCCTCGGTCTGCGCCGGGCTGCATGCCGCCGGTCATCGACCCGAGGCGATCGAGGTCGGACGCGACGGGGTATGGCGGCGAGAGGGCCGCGAGCTGGTCATCGAACCGGGCCGGGGGCTCGGGGGGGCCGACGTGGTGTTCCCGGCGCTGCACGGACCGTTCGGGGAGGATGGGGCGGTTCAGGGCCTGCTCGAGTGCCTGGACGTTCCCTATGTCGGCGCCGGGGTGCCGGCCTGCGCCGTGTGCATCGACAAGGTCCTGTTCAAGGATCTGATGGCCCGCGCGGACGTGCCCCAGGTCGATTATCGGGGAGTGTCGATGGTTCGCTACGAGTCCGAGCCCGAGGCGGCGCTCGACGATCTCCGCGCGCTCGGGATGCCGGTGTTCGTCAAGCCGGCCCGGCTGGGATCCTCGGTCGGAGTGGTGCGCGTGGCCACCGCGCAGGAGCTCCCGGCGGCGCTCGCGACGGCCTTCGAGCACGACCCGCTGGCGATCGTGGAGGCGGCCGCGAGCGGGCTGGAGGTCGAGTGCGCGGTGATCGGAAACGAGCACGCGGTCGCCTCGCAACCCGGTGAGATCGCGCTGGTCGCCACCGCGGAGAGCCACTTCTACGACTACCAGGCCAAGTACTCGCCCGGGGGGGTGGAGCTGATCGTCCCGGCCCGGATTGCCGACCACGTCCGCGAGCGGGTGCGCGAGCTGGCCGTGAGCACGTTCCGCCGGACCGGCTGCAGCGGTCTGGCGCGGGTCGACTTCTTCGTCGGAGGCGAGAAGAAGGAGGAGGTGATGGTCAACGAGCTCAACACGATGCCGGGGTTCACCGAGACGAGCGTCTTCGGCGCGCTGTTCGCGGCCAGTGGGATCCCCTATCCCGAGCTGCTGGACCGGCTGGTCAAGCTGGCGCTCGAGCGCCACGCCGCCCGTCGACGCCACCGCTTCTGAGCGCCCCTCAGGCTGCGCGTCAGCCGCCCCGAGTCAGCCCCTGGGCGTCTCCCGCCTGAGTCAGCCCCTAGGCGTGCGCGGGGCCGCCGCCGCGCTCAACGTGTACAACGCGATCTCGTTGATCGAGACGCTGTCCCGTCCGGGCGGGAGCCTGGTGATCCAGACGAGGAAGTAGCGATAGCGCATGCCGCCGGCGTCGAGCGCGATGTTCTGCTTGGAGTCGACCTTCTCGGCGTTGCCGATCGCGGTCCAGCCGCCCGGGCCGCGATCGAACGTGCCGGCCTTGGGGGTGCTGTTGCGGGCGTAGATCTGGGCGCTCCACCCCGGCGTCACGGTGTCGATCACCAGTTCGTGGGCGACGGTGCCCGGTTTGGCGTCGACGTACAGGCCGACGCCGGGCTTGCCGAGGGTGTGGTCGTAGTACTGCTGCGTGGTCCAGGCGGTGGCCGGATCGCCATCGATCGCGAATCCGTCCTGGTTGGGGTTCTGGGACTTATCCGATCCGAGCGCGTCGGGGTTGTAGTCGTGCGCGCAGTGCTCGCACAGCGGCACCTGCGTCAGCGCCTGCGAGGGTGCCGGCTGGGTGAGCCGCCCGGTTCCGTGATGGGCCCGGGTTCCCAGCCAGGCCGCGCCGCCTCCGAGCAACGCGAGGAGCACCAGGGCGAGCGCGAGCACGGTGGCCCGGTGGCGCACGCGCAGCGGCACTCGACGCCGTGTGCCCGAGGGAAGCGTGCGCAGCACGCTCGTCACCTCGCCGGTGGCGCTCCCGGCCCGCGCCGTCTCGATGGCCAGCACGTCCTCCAGCGAGGCGATCATCTCGTCGTCGTCGGCGTAACGGTCGTTCTGGTGCTTGGCGGTGGCGCTGTCGAGCACCGCGGCGAGCGCGGCCGACACCTCCGGACGCCTGGACTGCACGTCCGGCAGCGTCTCGCGCACGTGCTTCATCGCCACGGCGACCTGGTTCTCGCCCTTGAACGGGACTTCGCCGGTCAGCATCTCGTACAGCACCACGCCGAGCGAGTACAGATCGGAGTGGCCGGTGACGGGATGACCGAGGGCCTGCTCGGGCGCGACGTAGTCGGTCGTGCCCAGCACCCGACCGTCGTCGGTGAGTCCGTGCTCGTTGAGCAGCCGGGCGATCCCGAAGTCAGTCACCTTGGCCGAACCCTGGGCGTCGATGAGCACGTTCTGCGGCTTGACGTCGCGGTGCACGATGTGGTGGGCGTGGGCCACCTGGAGGGCGCGGGCGATCTCGATCGCATAGGCGACCGCCTCGGCGATCGGCAGACGTCCCAGACGCTGGATGCGCTGCTTGAGGTTCTCGCCCTCGACGTACTCGAACACGATGTACGGACGACCCTCGTCCTCGCCGGCGTCGATCACGCCGACGATGTGCGGATGCGACAGCTGCGCCACGGCCCGCGCCTCGCGGCGGAATCGCTCGAGCTGGTCGGACTCAGAGGCCACCTCGCGGTTCATCAGCTTGACCGCGACCTGGCGCTGCAAGGTCTCGTCCAGGGCTCGGTACACGGTCGACATCCCGCCGGAACCGATCCGCGCCTCCAGCCGGTAGCGGCCACTCAACCTGGTTCCAAGCAGCATGGTCATGTGTCGCCCTCTATTTTGCGCTACAGCCGGATGACTCACGCGGCCGACATACTCCGCGACCGGCGACGGGGGCTGCCCGGCTCGTTCGTCGGCCGGATCGCGCTCGTGGCCAGCGCCGCGCTCGCCCTGCGCCTCCTCTACATCCTGGTGATCGCCCGCGCCCCCGTGGGGGTGGGCGGCGACGCCGGCTTCTACCACAGCGCGGCCAATCTGATCGCGCAGGGGAGGTTCTACGACCGGGGGATCTTCGGGCAGGCGTACGTGACGGCCGAGCACCCGCCGCTCTACCCGCTGCTGCTGTCGGTGGTGTCCCTGGCCGGCGGGGACACGCTCCTCGCCCACCGGATCGTCGGCTGCGTGGTGGGCGCCGGCGCCGTCGGCCTGATCGGCCTGCTCGGACGGGAGGTCATGGGAGAGCGCGCGGGCCTGCTCGCCGCGTCGATCGCCGCGGTGTATCCGCCGTTGGTCACCGCCGATGGCCTGGTGATGAGCGAGCCGTTGTTCGTTCTCGCGGTCGTGGTCGCGCTGCTCCTCGCGGGCCGGTTGATCGCCGCGCCCACCTTCGCGCGCGCCGCAGTCCTCGGCGCGGTCGTCGGCCTCGCCACCCTGACCCGCGGCGAGGGACTGGCGCTGTTGCCCCTGCTCGCCTGGCCCGCGGCGTTCGCGCCCGCGCGCGGCCGGGCTCTGCGGGTGACCGCCGCGAGCGTCGCGACCCTGGCCGTGCTCGCGCCATGGGTCATCCGCAACGCGGTCGTGCTTCATCGCCTGACCCTCGCCACCGACGCGAGCACGCTCATCGCCGGCGCCAACTGCCGCGACACCTACTACGGCCACGACATCGGGTGGTGGAGCCCCGGTTGCCTGGCGCGCAGCCGCACGCGCGCCCAGCTCGATGCCGGTGACGCGTCGATCGCCGCCGGGGTGCGCTACGCGGGGGCCCACCTGACGCGGTTGCCGCTCGTCGGCGTGGTGCGCGCGCTGCGGACCTTTGACCTCTTTCAGCCGCTGCGTCAGGGAAACCACGAGCGCCGCCGGCGCTGGGTCGACATCGCCGGACTCGCCTTCTACTACCCGTTGCTGGGGCTGGCCTCGTTCGGTCTGGTGCGCTTGCGCGGCGCGCGCCCGCGTGGCGCGCGCCCACCCACGGCATCCTCGCGCCCGAGCGCCCTCCTGCTCGCGCCGGTGTGGATGGTGCTGATCGTCAGTGTCCTGGGCTGGGGCATCGGCCGCTTTCGCGTCGGTGCCGACGCGTCGCTGATCGTCCTGGCCGCGGTTGCCCTCACGCCGCGGCCGGCAAGCCTCAACCCGGCGCCCTCAACCCGTTCGCGTCCCCTGCGAGTCCGAGCGTCGGGAGGGTGATCTGTCCCGTTCGGTCGGTCAGCCGCCCGATCACCGCCGCGCCGGGGTGGTGCGCGCAGAGCAGCGCCAGCGCCTCGCAGGCGCGGTGCGGCGCAACGACCGCGCAGAACCCGCAGCCCATGTTGAACACCTCCCACATCTCCGCCGCCGGCACCTCGCCCAGCGCGGCGATGAGGCCGAAGACTGCCGGTACCGGGAGCGGCTCGGAGACCTCGTAGCCCACGCCAGCGCCGATTCGCGACAGGTTGAGCACTCCGCCGCCGGTGATGTGGGCCAGGCCGTGCACCGGGAGCTCGCTGGCCAGCAGCGCGAGGATCGCCCGGACGTAGATCGTGGTCGGCTCGAGCAGGGTCTCGGCGACACTGGGGCCACCGAGCTCCGGCGGCCTCGCACCGGAGGCGAGGCCGCCCCGTCCCAGCAGCGCGCGCCGGGCGAGCGTGAGGCCGTTGGAGTGCACGCCCGACGCCGGCAGCCCGATCAGGACGTCCCCGGGACGGCAGGCGCTGCCGTCGACGATCCGATCGAGGGCCACGGTTCCGAACGCGGAGCCCACGAGGTCGAATCCCGACGGTGAGGGGTGCCCCCGGATGACCTCCGGGAGCTGGCACAGCTCACCGCCGGGGATCTCGACCCCGGCGAGCTCTGCCCCCGCTCTCAGCCCGCTGGCCAGCGCTCGCAGCTGCTCGGGGTCGGAGCGCTCGACGGCGAGGTAGTCGAGCACCGCCAGCGGCGTGGCCCCGACGCAGATCAGGTCGTTGACGTTCATCGCCACGCAGTCGATTCCGATCGTGTCGAACCGGCCTGTCTGCTGGGCGACGATCACCTTGGAGCCGACGCTGTCGGTCGCCAACGCCACCCCGAGGTCCGGTGCCACCCGCAGCACGCTGGCGTAATGGCCCGCCAGCGGCACTGCCAGCGGCGTCCGCCCCGGGTCGATCCCCCGAAGCACCTCAACCAGCGCGCGCACGCCGCGATCGGCTTGCCCGGTGTCCACTCCGGCGGCGGCGTAGGCGCTCTCGCTACTCACGCACCGATTCTCGTGCATCCACCGGATGCTGGGCTCTCAGGGTCCCCAGCCGAATTCCGCTGCGCCACACCGGTGCTGCGCCCGCAGCCGCCCCAGCACGGCGCCGGCCAGGGCGATCCGGTACGCCGCGTAAGGCAGCAGCGAGCGATCTCGCTCGACCTGCTCGATCAGCCAGGTGGAGCCCAGCGTGGAGAGAAACGAGGCGCCCGCCCCGGCGGCGAAGGGCAGGGCCGTCCCAGGTTCGAGCCCCCCCCGCCACAGTCGGACGCTCTTGAGCAGCGTCGCGCCGGCGATCACCGGCAGCGCCACGTGGCGCGAGAGTCGGTTGGCGTCGGTACGGGTGAATCGTCGCCACCGTGCGGCCGCGAGCGTGGCCCCGTTGCGGGAGATCCCGGGCACCAGCGCACACGCCTGAGCGACGCCCAGCCACAGCGCGTCGCCCGCGCCGGCGTCCTCGTGGCGCCGGGTCTGGGGTGCGCGGTCGGCCAGCGCCATCACCACCGCGCCGGCCGCCAGCCCCGCGGCGATGGTCGGTGGCGTACCGAGGTGACGCTCGATCGCGTGCTCGAGCGAGTAGCCGAGCAGCGCCGGGGGGGCGAACGAAAGCAGGATGAACGCCAGTCGACGGCCGCTGCACCGGTGGATGGCGTCGGCGACCTCGCCCCGCAGCGTGATCAGCAGCGCAGCGGCGGTGCCGGCGTGCAGGACGACCTCGAAGGACTTGCGCAGCTCGTCGGCGAGCCGGTCATAGTCCCACCCCAGCATCCAGGGGACGAGGGCGACGTGACCCGAGGACGATATCGGCAGCAGCTCCGCGGGTCCGTGGAGCGCGCCGAGCAGGATCGCCTGGCCGATCGGCAGCTCCGGGGCCACGCTCAGGCGATGACGTCGGCCCCGGGCTCGCCCGAACGCGCGATGCCGGGGTCGCCGGGCCTGCCGCCGCGCGCGCGCCGCACGATCAGGTACGCGATCAGGGCCACCAGGAGGGCCGCGCCGACGTAGTCGACGTACTCGAGATTGTGGCGCCAGCTCTGCCAGCTGCTGCCCACCGCCTGGCCGAGGATCCCCAGGCCGCCGATCCACGGGATCGAGCCGATCGTCACGAGCGCCACGAAGCGCGCGAACGGCATCTCGGCGACGCCGGCCGCGAATGGGAACGCGGCCCGCGCGAACGGGATCAGCCGAGAGAACACCATCACCGGCGCTCCGTGCCGGTCAAACCAGCGATGCGCGCGGTTCAGCCGCGCAGGCCCCATGTGGAACTTGCTCCCCTGACGCTCGAGCAGCTCCCGGCGGCCGAAATAGCCGATCGCGTAGGCGATGCACGCGCCGCCGACGTCACCGATCAGCCCGAAGGCGATGATCCCGATCAGGGTCAGATGATGCTGGAAGACGTTGAAGCCGGCGAACAGCATCGTCGGCTCGGTCCCGGGGACGCCGATCACGCCCGAGGTCGCGGTGAGGACCGCGACGCCGATCAGGCCGAGGTCCCGGATTATGTGCGTCGCCACCGTGACCAGCGAGTCGGTCACCGAGGCGAGGGTGAGCAGAGTCAGCACCGCTGCCAAGGCTACCGGCACCTCGCCCCGGACAGCGCCCGGCGTGCCCGCACGCCGCTAGGGTTGGCCGCCGCGATGGCGATCCCGCTGTTTGACACCGACACTCCGCTGCGCGCGCTGCGCGCGATGATCCTGGACCGGATCGCCGAGGTCGTGGCGCGCGGCACCTACGTTCTCGGCCCCGAGGTGGAGGCCTTCGAGGCCGAGCTCGCGACCTATCTCGGCGTGCGCCACGTGGTCGGCGTGGGCAACGGCACCGATGCGATCACGATCGCGCTGCGCGCCCTTGGGGTAGCGCCGGGGGACGAAGTCGTCGTGCCGTCGTTCACGTTCTACGCCACCGCCGAGGCGGTCGTCAACGCCGGTGCGCGGCCGGTGTTCTGCGACGTCGACGCGGGGACGCGCAACGTGACGCCCGACACCGTGCGCAGCGCCCTGACCTCGCGCACGAGAGCCATCGTCGCCGTGGACCTGTTCGGGTGCCCGGCGCCGTTGCCGGCGCTGCGCGCCCTGGGCCTGCCGCTGCTCGAGGACGCCGCCCAGGCCGCCGGGGCCGGACTGGGCGAGCGCCGGGCCGGCGCCCTGGGCGACGCCGCCACCTTCTCGTTCTATCCCTCCAAGAACCTCGGGTGCTTCGGCGACGGGGGCGCGATCGCCACCGACGACGACGACGTCGCGCAGCTGGCCCGGGCGCTGCGCTTCCACGGCTCCCGGGACAAGCGCACCTTCGAGTACGTGGGCTACAACTCGCGTCTGGATGAGCTCCAGGCGGCGATCCTGCGGGTGCTGCTTCCCCATCTCGACGGTTGGCGCGACGGACGCCTGGCGGGCGCGGCGGCGTATCGCCGGGCCGGACTGGCCCGGTACGCGACGGTGCCGGTGGTGCCCGACGGGGCGCAGCCGGCATGGCACCTGTACGTGGCCACTCACCCGCGGGCCGACGCCCTGATCCCGGCGCTCGCCCGTCAGGGCGTGCAGGCGCGAGCCTATTACCGCACGCCCCTGCACCGCCAGCCGGCGATGGCGCCCTACGCGGCCGGCGGGCCGGCGCTGCCGGTCACCGACGAGCTCGCGCGCTGCAACCTCGCGCTCCCCATGAGCCCCGTTCTCGGTGAGGCACAGGCCGAGCTGGTGGTGGGGGCGATCGCCGCCGCGGACCTCTCGTGAAGTCGCGGATCGCCAGCCGGGACCCGGTCGTGGTGATCCTGGGGCCCCCCACCGCCGGGTCGCCGTGAAGGTCTGGATCGACTTCACCAACTCGCCCCACGTGCTCGTGCTGGCGCCGGTGATCGCCGACCTTCGCGCCCGCGGCCACGAGGTGCAGGTGACCGCGCGTGACTTCGCCCAGACGCTCGGGTTGTGCGAGCGCTTCGGGATCGAGCACACGACGATCGGGCGCCACCGAGGGGGCGGCCTGGCCGCCAAGGCGGGCGGACTGGCCACCAGGTCGCTGGCGCTGGCGCGCTGGGCCCGCGGGCGGCGACTGGATCTCGCGATCGGCCACGGCTCCAACGACATCACCGTGGCCGCGGCGATGCTCAGGGTTCCGTGCTCGACCACGTTCGACTACGAGTGGGCGACGATCCAGCACAACGTCAACTGCCGTCTTGCTCAGGCGGTGGTCGTACCCGACGCGATCGCGCCCGAGGTCCTGTATCGATATGGCGCCCGCGGGAAGATCCTGGCCTACCCCGGGCTCAAGGAGGAGTACTACCTGGCGGCCTTCGAGCCCGATCCGGGGGTGCTGGCGGAGCTGGGGCTCCACGCCGAGCGCCCGATCGTGGTTCTCCGGACGCCGCCCACCGTCTCGCTCTATCACCGGTTCGAGAACGACCTGTTCGCCCGTGTGCTCGATCGCCTGCGCGGCGAGCAGGCGGTCGTGCTTCCCCGGACCCCGGAGCAGCGCGCGCAGCTGCTCGGGACCGGCGGGCTGATCGTTCCCGACCGTGCGATCGACGCCCAGTCGTTGATCGCCTACGCTGATCTCGTCATCTCCGCGGGCGGTACGATGAACCGTGAGGCGGTGGCCCTGGGCACGCCGGTGTTCACCGTGTTCGAGGGCCGTCCGGGGGCGGTGGACGAGCGTCTGATCGCGCAGGGACGCCTGCAGCGCCTGCGTAGCGTGGACGAGGTGCGCCTGGTCAAGCGCGACGCTCTGCGCGCGGTCCAGCGGATCCGGCGAGACCCGGTGCTGCTGGGCGATCTTCTGACCCGGCCCGCGCGGTCCTGAGGGAACCTGGGCGCAACTTCTGGCCCGGTCGCGCGTTGGTCCAGATGTGGTTCTTCACATTTTCGGTTCACCTGGCTCTATTCTCCGGATCATGGTGCCTCGC
>JBPCPO010000063.1:0-13200 GCA_050999075.1 Solirubrobacteraceae bacterium | reverse complement strand
CGTCAGTCCGTTCGCCTCCCCTGGTCTAGCCGCGCGCTCGCCATCGTCGCGAGGTGGGCGTCGAACGACTCGATTGCCCCGTCGTGTCCGATCACCCAGATGATCTCGTCGGCCACGAACGCCTCCTGCGCCGGGGAGCCGAGCGCCGCCGCGGCGAGCAGCGTGCCCCCGATCCGGTACACGTCGCGCACGGCGCCGATCCGGAACAGGGCGCGGGTCTCGTCGAGGATGTCGCCGCTGCCGGCCCGCAGCACCGTCCGCAGGTCCTCGCGGATGGCCAGCGCGGCCACCGCGGTCGAGATGTTCTCGATCTCATCCGAGGTCACGGCCGCGAGCGCTCGGGCGTGCGGGAGCGACAGGCGATCCAGCACGGCCCGGCTGCTGCCGTGTCCGATCACCACGGGGATGCCGTACTGACGGGCGCGACGGATGTTGTCGGCGTCGGGGTTCACCTCGACCGCCACCACGGGAACGCCGAGTGTGCGCAGGGTCGTGCACAGACGTAAGCCGACCTGTCCGAGGCCGACGACGACTACGTGGTCGGTCCGCGGAACCGTGCGGGGGCCCAGGATCGCGACGAGGCGACGGTCGAGCAGGCGATCGATGAGGCCGGCCGTGAACACGGCGGTGAAGCCGAGGGCGGCGAGCATCATCGTGGCCGAGAACAGCTTCAACCAGGCCGGTCCGCGTTCGACCGCCGAACCGGGACCGACGGTGACGATCGTCTTGGTGGCCGAGTACAGGGCGTCGACGACGGTCTCGTGCTCGGCGAGCGCGACGACCAGCGAGTCGGCGAGCAGAATGCCCAGGAACCCGAGCAGCCCCGCCAGCAGGGTCTTGGCGCTCAACTCGAAGGGATGCACGAGGGAGGTCAGGTTGCTCAGCAGGCGCTCGGCGGGATTGCGCCGGTGCACCGCCAGGGGGGCGGTGACGGGGCCGTCGGGACCTGCGCGAATCGCGGTGATCGGAGCCTGCGGGCCCGGCCTGGCACCGGGCTCCTGGCGCTCCGGGCGTCGAACCGAGAGCAGGTCGTCGGCCAGGCACGCCGCGGCCAGCGGCGGCGCGACGATGTCCGCCATCGACATGACCCGCACACCCACCACCGCACGGCGCAGCTGCGCCCCGAGGTCGCGGTTGTAGATCGTCACGATCAGGCGCACCCCCGGCCGCAACCCCTCGACCACGAGCGCGAGGCGCAGCGACACCCGATCATCGCGGCTGATGATGATCACCGCGTCGAGGTCCGGGCTCATCGCGAGCCGGATCTGGCGATCGTTCGGCTCCCGCAGGTAGAAGAGCTGCGCTCCGGCGTCCTCCAGCGCGCGTCGCGTGACATCGACCAGGCGGCCCTGTCCGATGAGGAGGATCCGCTGGCGGGGGGCCGGCTCGGGCCCGTCTGGCGATGGCGCGACCATGGCCGGCCGAGTATCCGCCATCAACGGCGCCTGGCGCCAGCGAGCGCCAGAGGCAGCGGAGCGCCAGATCCTCGTCGTGAGCCCCAGCGGGCTATGATCGGCGTATGGCCATAACCCCCGGCGTACACAACCTCGGTCCCGACAACGGCAAGCTCCAGGTTCGCACCTACCGCGAAGGCGTCGCGCAGAAGATCGGTCACGACCTCGTGATCGACGTCGGCAAATGGCAGGCGACGGTGAACGTCGGACCCGACGGTACGCCGTCCGCGATCGAGCTCGAGGCCGATTCGAGCTCGCTGCAGGTCAGTCAGGGCACCGGCGGCGCCAAGCCGCTGTCGGACAAGGATCGCGCCGACATACGCAAGAGCATCGACGACAAGGTGCTGCAGGGCCAGGCGATCACTTTTCGCTCCAGTGCCGTCGAGGGCACCGACGATCGCCTCGCCGTGCAGGGCGATCTCGAGATCACCGGCACGACCCGTCCGGTCAAGTTCGATCTGGACGTCGCGGGCGACGGACGGGTCAGCGCCACCGTGCCGCTGACCCAGAGCGAGTGGGGCATCAAGCCCTACAAGGCGATGATGGGCGCACTCAAGGTGCGCGATCAGGTCGAGGTCGTACTCGACGCACCGCTGCCGACCGCCTGACCACCCGACGCTGCTTCAGGCAGTCGATCACCGGCGGTCCCGATGAAGTCCATGCACGGGATGGCCGCCGCCCCGGTGGCGGCGCCGCCACAGCAGTGCATGGATCTGCTCCAAGCCGTCGACGCCTACCCGGCCTGGCATCCCGACCTCGTCCGCAGCGTCACGGTCCTCGAGCGCGACGACCAGGGCCGGCCCACCCAGGCTCGCGCGACGCTGCGGGTCGCCGTCGGTCCGTTCACCAAAGAGGTCGTGCTGGTGCTCGCCGTCCACCGCGACGGGCCGCGGACCGTGAAGCTGACGCGGCTGCGCAACGAACCCGCCGACGAGGAGCGCTTCGAGGCCAGATGGCGGGTTCACGAGGGTGGGCAGACGCGGATCGAGCTCGAGCTGGAGGCTGACTTCGAGGTGCCGAGGCTGATCCGCGTGGGCGCCATCGGCGACGCGATGGCGCGGGACTTCGTCACCGCGGCCAGTGCGGCGATAGCACGCCCCCGCGGCGATAGCACGCCCCCGCGGCGATAGCACGCCCCCGCGGCGATAGCACGCCCCCGCGGCGATAGCACGCTGCCGTCCGCGGGCTCCGACCCCCGCGGGAACCGCGAGCCTTCACCGCGCGTACCTCCCGTAGGCGGCGACCCAGTCCGACGCGATCGCCTGCTGCGCGGCGGCGAGCGACAGCTCCCCGACGCACACGAGCTGGTTCAGCCGCCGCTCGAGCTCGTCCTTGGGATTGGGATTGGCGCCCGGCTCGGGCCACAGATTGCTGGCGGCGTTCACCGCCCCGCCGAGCTCCAGCGGCACCAGATGGTCGAACTCCACGCTGCGCTGCGAGCCGCGGTTCCCGTAGGCGGCCATCGCGGCGCGCTTCTCGGCCTCGCTCACCCGCTCGGGCGGGCGAACGGTCTCAGTCCAACCCTCGGCGCAGATCGTGGTGGCGATGCTCGCCGGGGTGACCTGCGGGTTCAGCGCGCCGGGAGTGCAGCCGGGATCGGGCTGGGCGAAGAGTCCCTGCCCGCGATAGCGACACGAGCCCGGTGAGGGCTCACTCTGCACCAACTCCGCGGAGGCGGTGCTGAACGCCAGCGCGGAGTGGTGCTCGGCGCCCCTCGGCGCCGCGCCGAGGCGGGGAGCGAGGCTGGTGCTCGAGGACGAGGACGAGGACGAGGACGTGGAGCAACCGCACAGCAGGCCTGCGACGGCCAGGACTGCGGGGGCACGACTCACAGCGACTTGGTCAGCCCTCGTGACGCCTCGAGTCCTCGTTCGCGCAGCCCCATGGCCTGCGCGATCAGCTCGTAGGAGCGCCGGCGTGCCGCGTGGTCGTGGGTGATGGTGACCACGATCACTTCGTCGGCGAGGTATTCCCGGGCCAGCTCCTCGAGTCCGGCCGCAACGCGCTCCGGGGTGCCGACGATCCCTCGGCGCGGCAGGGCCCCGCTCGCGGGCTGATGCTCGCGGGCCAGGAACTCAAGCGCCGTCTCCGGAGGCGGAACCGCGATCAACTGGCCGCGGCGAAGCAGCGTGAAGGTCATCCGGCTGCTGGACGCCAGGCGCTGGGCCTCATCATCGTCGCGCGCGCACAGGGCCCACACCGCGACCGCCGTCTGCGGCCCCGCCCCGGTCACCGCCGCCCCGCCGACCCCCACATCCGCCGCGGCGCGGCCGGCTGCGCCGGCGAGGAAGTGCTCTCGGTAGAGCGCCGCGATCTCGCTGCCACCGGGATTGATGAAGTCCGCAAAGGCATAGGGCAGGCCCAGCTCACCGGCCCAGATCGCGCTCTGCGCGGAGGATCCGAGCATCCACGGGACCGGCAGCTCGGGCCGGCCGGGGAGCATGGCGCCCAGGCGTCCGAACGGGTGGTCGGGGGCCAGGCTGTCGCCGAGGTAGCCCAGCAGCTCGGCCAGCTGCTGGGGGAAGTCATCCGGCGCGGCCTGCCGGCGGTCGCGCTGCAGGGCGAACGCGGTCAGCGGATCGGTGCCGGGCGCGCGGCCCAGGCCCAGGTCGATCCGTCCCGGATACAGCGCCGCGAGGATCGTGAACGTCTCGGCCACCTTCAGCGGGCTGTAATACGGAAGCATCACGCCGCCGCTGCCCACCCGGATCCCCTCGGTGACGGCCGCGATCGGCCCGATCAGCGCCTCGGGGCTCGCGCTGGCCAGCATCGGCCCGCCGTGGTGCTCGGCCACCCAGTAGCGGTGGTAGCCGAGGCGATCGGTCAGCCGCGCGAGGTCGAGCGTGTTGTGCAGAGCGTCGGCGCCGGTCGACCCCTCCGGCACCGGCGACTGGTCGAGGACCGAAACACGCATGCCTCGATGGTAGGGGCGCACCGGCGCGCCGAAACGCGATCGACGCGCCGGCAGGCGGGAAACGCGATCATGACCGGATGCGTGGAGCTCGGCGTCTCGTCGTGGCGCTGATGCGGGGACGCTCAGCGCTCGCGGTGGTGACGGTGTCGGCGCTCGTGCTGCTCGGGGTCGGCGGGCTCCTCAGCGCTCAGGCGGCGCATCCTCGGCGCCAGCGCCGGTCCCACCTGGACCGGCGCTCTCCGTCGCACCCGGTCGCTCACGTGCTGATGATCTCGGTCGACGGCCTGCACGAGTCCGACCTCGAGTGGTACATGCGCGCGCATCCGGGCTCGGCGCTGGCCAAGCTGGCTCGTGGGGGGACCCGGTACGCCAACGCTCGCGCGTCAGTCCCCTCCGACGCCTATGCCGGGACGGTGGCTGCACTCACCGGTGGGGACCCCGGCGTGAGCGGGATCTACTCCGGGCTCGGCTACGACCACGACGTCCTGGTCCCGGGGAGCACCAGCTGCGCGGCGGGCACGCCGCGCGGAGCGCGGGTCGACTTCGGCTCGTCGATCGACCGAGACCCTGCCTCGATCGACGCCGGCCAGGGTCTGGCGGGGTTGCCGAGAACCATCCTGCAGATGACCGGCTCGCCGCACCGGCTGATCGACCCCGCGCGGCTGCCGGTCGATCCGCGGACCTGCCGGCCGCTCTACCCTCACCAGGACCTGAGGGTCAACACGGTGTTCGAGGTCGCGCGCGATCACGAGATGCGGACGGCGTGGTCCGACCAGCATCCGTCCTACGAGATCCTCGACGGCCCGTCGGGACGCGGGGTGCAGGACCTGTTCACGCCGGAGATCTCGAGTCAGGCGATCGGGTACCCGGCCGGTCAGGACTGGACCGACGACGCCGCCGCGACGATGCGCTACGACAGCTTCAAGCTCCACGCGGTGCTGCGCGAGGTCGCCGGCTACGACCACGGCGGGGTGCGAAGGGTCGGGGTGCCGGCGCTGTTCGGCCTCAGCCTGCAGGCCGTCTCGGTCGCCCAGCAGCGGCAGAGCTCCGATGGCCTGAGCGGTGGCTACCGGCCCGGGACCGAGGTCCCGGGGCCGCTGCTGAGGAGGGCGCTGGACTACCTCGACACGAGCATCGCCACGATCGTGCACGAGCTCAGCATCCGGCGGTTGACCGCCTCGACGGCGATCGTCCTCTCGGCCGCCCCACGGTCAATCCCCGCAGGATCCCAACGATCTGACCCGGATCGACGACGCCCCGATCATCGCCGCGATCAACGCCGCCTGGACGGCCTCGCACCCGCACACCGGCCCGCTCGTCGCCGCGGCCACCGACAGCGACGCGCTCGCGCTGTGGCTGTCGGACCACTCCGAGGACGCGGCGATCTTCGTCGAGAGCTACCTGCTGACCCACGCGGCGACCGGGACCACGATCAGCGGCGCCGCCCGCACGCTGGCCGGCAGCGGCCTGGCCAAGGTCTACGCCGGCCTGGCCAGCGCCGACTACTTCGGCACCCGGCCCGGCGATCCGCGCCATCCGGACGTGTGGGGGCTCGTCCGCCACGGGGTGGTGTTCAGCACCGCCACGAGCGCGATCGCGGCCCACGGCGGTGCCGATCCGCAGGATCGCGACGTGCCCCTGGTGGTGTACGCGCCCGGTCGGATCGCCGCGGGCGTCACCCGCCGGCCGGTGCAGAGCATCCAGATCGCGCCCACGATCCTGCGGCTGCTCGGTCTCGACCCGCTCGCGCTGCAGGCGGTCCGGGTCGCGGGCACGCGGGTCCTGCCGGGGACGGGGTAGACGCGGGAGGCGTCTCCCGCGCAACGCCGCCACGCTCCCTAGACTGGCAGGGTGGACGAGCGCGGGTCTTTGCGTCGTATTCTGCCGTCAGCGTTGCCAGGTTGAGTTCATGCCGACTACTGCAAAGCCCGTAACGAGCAAAGCAATCCCTCGTAGGACTGAGCTGATTGATGCTCCGAGCGGGCTGCCAACTGGGGTGTTACCGGCGCAGACGCTGAGGCGAGCAGTGGCCGACGGGTGGATCGCGACTCGCGGCGTCTATCGGATGCCCGACGACGCGGTGCAACCAGCGAGCGTGGACCTCCATCTCGGGCCGGTCGCGTGGCCCCTTCGGTGCAGTTTCCTGCCCGCCACCGGCTCCTCCGTCGAGTCGAAGATGAATGACGGGCTCGCCTTTGACGGCATCGACCTACGTGACGGCGCGCTTCTGGAGCGAAACCGTCCGTACCTCATCCCGCTGATCGAGGAGCTGCGACTGCCGCCGAGCGTTTCCGCGAAAGCGAACCCCAAGAGCTCTACGGGACGCCTCGATGTGTTCACGCGGGTCATCACCGACCGCAACAACCGGTTTGACGAGATCGCTGCCGGCTACCGGGGCAAGCTGTACCTCGAGGTCGTTCCCCGATCATTTGCGATCAAGGTCAACACCGGCCTGGCGTTGAACCAGTTGCGCCTCAGGTCCGGTGATTCGCGGGTGCCTGACCGCCAGCTGCGAACGCTTCACGAAGAGTTTCCGCTCTTGCATGTGGACTCGCATGCACTGCGCGAGACGGAGCTTGTCATTGCGGGCGGACTCTTTCTCAGTCTCGATCTGGCTGGTGCTCCGGGGACGGTTGTGGGCTACCGGGCCAAGCAAACGAGCATGCCGATCGACCTGGCCCAGGTTGGGGCCTATTCCTGGCAGGACTATTGGGACCCGGTGCAGGTCGAAGACGGTGAGCGGATCGTCCTCGAGCCGGAGCTGTTCTACCTGCTCATGTCCGCTGAGGGTGTATGCATCCCGCCGGACTACGCCGCCGAAATGCTGGCCTACGATCCGACCGCAGGCGAACTACGCACACACTACGCCGGCTTCTTTGACCCTGGGTTTGGATACGCGCGACAGAAGAAGAAGAACGGCAGCCGCGTTGCGCTGGAGGTCCGTGCCCGTGATGTCGCCTTCATGGTTGAGCACCGCCAGCCAGTTTGCAAGCTTGCCTTCGAGAAGATGGCACTCACGCCCGACGTGTTGTACGGCGAAGACCTGGGGTCCCACTATCAGGGTCAGGTCTCGACGCTCGGCAAGCAGTTTGCCGAGCAGACGGCGGGCATCAGCCAGATGGCTCTGCCCCGCGTTCGGGACCCCAGCGAGTTCCCGACCACGCTGTCCAAGAGCTAGGGCCCGCCGGCAGGCGTGACTCGGGGCGGTTCGGTGAACTTGGGGGCTTCGCCCGTCTAGGGGGGCCGTCTTGCGCGCCGGTCACCCCCCGGCTGTCGGGTATGAAGCCCCGGTCGGTCGCATGCTGCGTTCGATCAGGGGAGGGTGTCGTGCATGGCTGTAATAGCTACGACCCGCGAGGCACTCCAGGAACAGCCGCTGCTTGCCCCGACCAGGGTTGGGGTCGCGGTTGCGTCGGTGGATGTCAGCCTGCCCGAGACGGTAGTGCCCAACGCGGACATCGCCGCGCGGCTGGGCGTCAGCGACGAGTGGATCGTCCGGCGCACCGGCATTCGCGCCCGGCACATCGCGGGTCCGCAGGAGCGCCTGGAGACCCACGCCACCCGGGCGGCGGCCCGCGCGCTGGGGCGCGCGGACATCGATCCGATCGACGTGGACATGGTGCTCGTCGCCACCACCACCGCCGACGAGGTGCTGCCCAACGCGGCGCCGCTGGTGGCCCACGCGCTGGGGGCGACGCGGGCAGCAGCCTTCGACATCGGCGCTGCCTGCACCGGATTCCTGTCCGCGCTGGCGGTCGGCACGGCCCAGATCGAGTCGGGCCGGGCGCGCGCCGTCGTCGTCGTGGGGGCAGACTTCATGTCGCGGATCACCGATCCCGACGACCGCTCGACCGCGGCGGTGTTCGCCGACGGCGCGGGCGCCGCGGTGCTGGTGGCGACCGAGCATCCAGGGCGGATCGGCCCGGTCATATTGGGTGCGGACGGCTCCGGCGCCGGCCACATCCTCGTCGGGCGCTCCGAGGCGCTGATCCGGATGCGCGGTCACGAGACGTTTCGCGAGGCGGTCAAGCGCCTGAGCGAGTCGACCGTCCAGGCCGCCAAGGCATCGGGGCTGGCGCTCGATGAGATCGACCTGTTCGTCTACCACCAGGCCAACGGCCGGATCCTGACCGCCGTCGGCGAGCAGCTGGGGCTGGCCCCCGAGCGCGTCGTGGACTGCATCGGGGAGTACGGGAACACCTCGGCGGCGACACTGCCGCTGGCGCTCGCCTTCAGCGAGCGCGAACGGCGTCTGCAATCTGGCGACCGGGTGCTGCTGAGCGCGTTCGGCGCCGGCTTCACCTGGGGCGCCACCGTGATCGAATGGGGGACCGCATGACCCTGGCTCTCGTATCGCCGCCCGAGACCCCGCTCAGCGCGCTCGAACGCCTCGAGGTGCTGTGCGACCGGGGCTCGCTCGACGTGATTCGCTCCGCGGTGCTCTCGGGCCCGATGGGCGAGAAGGCGCGCAGCGGCGACGGCGTGATCGGCGGCACGGGGCTCGTCGACGGGCGACCGGTGTTCTGCTACGCCCAGGACACCTCGTACATGGGGGGTTCGCTGGGCGAGGCGCACGCCGAGACCATCGTGCGGGTGCTGGAGCTGGCCGATCGCGCTCGCGCCCCCGTGGTGGGGTTCGCGTCCTCCGGTGGTGCCCGGATGCAGGAGGGCCTCGCCGCCCTCGGCGGGTACGCCCGCATCTTCCGGCGCACGGTGGCGCTGTCCGGTCGCGTTCCGCAGATCTCGATCGTCACCGGCCTGTCGGCCGGTGGCGGGGCGTACTCGCCCGCGCTCACCGACTGGACCGTCATGACCGAGAGCGCGAGCATGTTCCTGACCGGTCCCAGCGTGGTGCGCGACGCCCTCGGTGAGGATGTCACCGCGACGGAGCTCGGCGGCACCCGCGTCCACGAGCGCAACGGCGTGTGTCATTTCGTCGCGCCCGGCGACGTCGACGCCGCCTGCGTGGCCCGCGAGCTGCTCGGCTACCTGCCCAGCCACCGCGATCGACCGGCACCGTCTCGGCCTGCTCGTCCCCCCACCGGGGCTGACCCCGCGGCTCCCGTGCCGGCGGAGGCTCGCCGCGTCTACGACGTGCGCGAGGTCATCCGCGCGATCGTGGACGCGGGAGAGCTGCTCGAGGTGTCCGCCGGGTGGGCGCGCAACCTGGTCACCGCGCTGGCGCGAATCGACGGTCGCGTCGTCGGCGTGATCGCCAACCAGCCCCGCTACCTCGGCGGCACGCTCGATGCATCCAGCTCGCAGAAGGGCGCGCGGTTCGTCTCCAAGTGCAACGCGTTCGGGATCCCGCTGCTGGTGCTGGTCGACACCCCGGGCTTCATGCCCGGCACCCGCCAGGAGGCCGCCGGAGTGATCCGCTACGGCGCCACGCTCGTGCACGCCTTCGCCGAGGCGACGGTCCCCCGGGTCACGGTGATCCTGCGCAAGGCGTTCGGGGGCGCGTTCATCACCATGAACTCCAAGGACCTCGGCGCGGACTATGTGTTCGCGTGGCCCGGGGCGCAGATGGGCGTGATGGGGGCCAAGCCCGCCGTTGGGATCATCCATCGCCGCGAGCTCGCCGCTGCGGACGACCCCGACGCCACCCGTGAGCGACTGGCGACCCAGTACGCCGACGCCCAGCTCGGCGGCGGCGTCGCCGCGCGTGAGGGGTTCGTGGACGAGTTGATCGCCCCGTCGGAGACCCGCTCGCGGTTGGCCTGGGCATTCTCCTCGCTCCACGGAGCCCGATGACGGCGCCGCGCTCGGTCCGCGAGGTTCCCTCACCGCGCTCGGCCGGCGATGGCGACGGCGCGGTTCTGCTCACCGGCGCGACGGGCTTCGTCGGGATGGAGCTGCTCACGCGCTATCTCGAGCGCGGTGACCGCAACGTCGTGGCGCTCGTTCGCGCCGACAGCGACGAGGCCGCGAGCGCCCGCATCGACTCGGTCCTGAGCAATCTGTTCGGCCCGCGGGCCGGGCGCTACGCCGGCCGAGTGCAGGCTGTCGCGGCCGAGTTGACCGCGCCGGGTCTGGGTCTCGCGCGTGAGCGCCGCACCGAGCTCGCCGAGCAGGTCACGACGATCGTCCACAGCGCGGCGTCGGTGTCGTTCACGCTGCCGCTCGACGAAGCCCGCGCGACCAACCTCGAGGGCACGCGGCGGCTGCTGGAGTTCGCGCAGCTGGCCGGCGAGCGCGGTGGCCTCGACCGCTACGGCCACATCTCGACCGCGTACGTCGCCGGTACCCACGACGGCCGCTTCTACGAGCACGACCTCGACGTCGGCCAGGAGTTTCGCAACTCCTACGAGCAGTCGAAGTTCGAGGCCGAGCAGCTGGTTCGCTCCCAGCCCGGGCTTCCGTTCACGATCATGCGCCCGAGCATCGTCGTTGGGGATCGCCGCAGCGGCTGGACCTCCGCCTTCAACGTGCTGTACTGGCCGCTGCGCGCGTTCGCGCTCGGTCTTTTCACGGCCGTTCCCGTTGTGGCCACCGCGCCGCTGGACGTCGTCTCGATCGACTACGTCGCCGACGCGATTCACGAGCTGTGCGAGCGCGACGGCGGGATCGGCGGCACCTACCACCTCACCGCCGGCGCCCAGGCGAGCACGGTGGGGGAGCTGGCGGTCCTCGCCAGCAGCTACTTCGACCAACCGCTGCCCAAGGTGGTCTCGCCGGTCGAGTTCGCTGCCATGGCCCCCGAGGGCAGCAACGCGCAACGCTCGGCGATGGAGAGCAGCGAGGCCTACTTCCCCTACTTCTCGATCGGGACCGTGTTCGAGGACTCCGCCGCGCGCGCGTGCCTGGAGCCCGCCGGGATCCGCGTCTCGCCGCTGAAGGATTACCTCGACCGGTTGCTCGACTTCGCCACTCGCAGCCGCTGGGGCAAGTGCCCCATCGGGAGGGCGGAAGCCCTCGCGGCGTGAGTCAGATGGCAACGCTCGCCGACACCGCCCGCTTCCACGCCGATGACCCGGATGCGCTCGTGACGGCCGCGTTCGCGTGCCCGGTCTGCCTGCGCAGCGAGGAGGTGCAGTGGGAGGCGGCGCTCGACGGCTACGATCCGTCGGTGAAATGCCGTTGCCCCAGCTGCGCGCGGTCCTGGCGCGTATATCTCGCGCCCCAGCAGGCGCTGCGCTTTGCCCTCATGAGCCTTCCCACCGCCTAGCCGGACGCAACACATGAGTCCTTCCGGGGCGGGAGCCCGGACGGGGGACGGGTCGGGCGTCCTCGGGGCGGGAGGGGCGCCGGCGGACGGGCTGGCCGCGGGGGGAGTAGCGGCCCTCGAGCTGTTCGTGGAGGTGCTCTCGCAGTCCGAGCAGGCCGCGTCGACGGGCGACAACTTCTACGACCGGTTGTGCGAGGCGGTGTGCCGGCTGGCCCGGATGCGCCGCGCGATCATCTTCCGCTACGACGCCGCGCCGCGCCGCGTGCGCGCGGTCGGGGCCTACGGGATGGACCTCGAGCAGTTCGCGGGGGCGTACGTCACCGTCGAGTCTGCGCCGATCGCCGCGCGCGCGCTGGCCGGTGACGCGGTGGTCGAGGCGGTCGGGGACCTCAGCGGGCAGGTTCCCGACGAGTACGCGGCGCTGGTGAGCGAGCCGGCGCGGCTGGTGTGCACCCCGATGGCGGCCGCGGGGAGGGCGCTCGGGGTGATCCTGACCGACCGGCTGATGTCCGCGCCGCCGCTGGAGGAAGCCGACCGCAACCTGCTGTGGACGATCGGCAAGACCGCCGCCCTGGCCTCGGTGGCGGGGATCGTCGCCACCCAGGCCGAGAAGGCGCGCCAGCTCGAGCAGCGGATCGACCTCGCGCGCGAGATCCACGAAGGGGTGATCCAGCGCCTGTTCGGGGTCTCGATGGCCCTCGACGGCGACGGGGACCTGTCCGCCGCCGCCCGCGAGCGCTGCGCGGTCGAGACCCAGGCGGCGCTCGGGGACCTGCGCAGCGCGCTGCAGCGGCCGCTCGGCCGCGCGCCGCGGGCCACCCAGACGACGCTGACGGCGGAAGTGCAGCGGCTGGCGGCGGCGCACCCCGATCTGGGGGTGACGCTCGAGGCCGGAACGGAGGGGGACGTGCCGCCGGCCCTCGAGCCGCTGGCGCAGTCGGTGCTGGCCGAAGCGGTCCGCAACGCCGCCAAGCACGCCCAACCCAGCCGCGTCAGCGTGCGGATCGGACGGCGCGACAGTGCGTTCGTGCTCGAGGTGGCCAACGACGGGGTCACGGGGCACGAGCGCCACGCCGGCATGGGGCTGCGACTCGCCGCGCTCGAGGCGCTCCAGAGCGGCGGGATGGTCGAGTTCGGCGAGCGGGAGCCCGGCACCTGGCAGGTCCGGCTGGTCGTGCCCGACGATGGCTGAGCAGCTGCGCAGCCCCGAGCGGCTGTCGGTCCTGGTCGTCGACGACCACGACGTCGTGCACTGGGGGTTTCGTCTCATGCTCACCCAGCAGCCGTGGGTCGAGCGCTGCGTGAGCGCCCACACCGGCGCCGAAGCGCTCGAGCACGCCGTGCGCTACCGGCCGCACGTCGCGCTGGTGGACCTGTTCATCGGCGAGGAGTCCGGGGCCGAGGTGTGCGAGCGGATCCGTGCCGCCCAGCCCAGCACCCGGGTCTTGCTCTTCTCCGGCGCCGGCGAGATCTCGCCCAGTGCGGCGCGGGCCGCGGGCGCGTCGGGCTTTACCTACAAGTACTTGCCGGCCCGGCGGATCGCGAGCGCGGTTCGCCATGTCGGCCTTGGCGGCACCGTGTTCGAGCGCCACGCGCCGCAGGGGGCGCTCGGGCTCTCAGAGCGCGAGCGTGCCGTGCTTGAGCGGATGGCCTCGGGCCTGACC
>JBPCPO010000101.1:0-9655 GCA_050999075.1 Solirubrobacteraceae bacterium | reverse complement strand
GAGCAGGTCGGCTGCCTCGTCGGCCACCGCCTGGTCACCCTCGGCGAGGGCGGCGACGGCAACTTCGCCGGCCTCCTCGACCACCTTGGCGGCGGCCAAGCGTGGGCCCTCGGCCAGCAGCCGGGCGGTGTAGCTCTCGTCGGCTGGGGCGTGGGCACGGCCGGCGATGATCCGCTCGAGGGCGGGCAGGGAAAGGCGTGCGCCACCCGGCTCAGCGTCAAAGCAACTGCGCCTGCCGGTGTGGCAGGCCGGGCCGGCGGCAACTACCCGGTAGAGCAGCGCATCGCTGTCGCAATCGGTCGCCACCGACTCGACGTGGAGCACGTTGCCGCTCGTCTCGCCCTTGCACCACAGGCGGTCGCGGCTGCGCGACCAGAAGTGCGCCTCACCGGTGCGCAGGGTGGCGGCGAGCGCCTCGCCATTTGCCCAGGCCAGCATCAGCACGGCGCCGTCGTCAGCGGCCTGCACGACGACCGGCAACAGCCCGCCGGCGAAGTCGGGCAGTACACCCGCAGCGGCGGTCAAGAGAGCCACGCGGCGATCTCGGCCGGTGACGGCGGCGCGGACGGCATCCGAACCGGCACTCCCTGTTCGGCCAGGGCACGCTTGAGATCGGGAAGGCCGACGATGCCGAAGTGGAGCAGCGAGGCAAGCAACGCGGCCGAGGCGCGGCCGGCGGTCAGCACCTCGACGATGTCCGCGGCACCGCCGGCGCCGCCCGAGGCGATCACCGGCACGCTGACCGCGGCGGCGACGGCGGCGGTGAGCGGCAGGTCATAGCCCGAGTTGGTCCCGTCTCGGTCCATGCTCGTCAGCAGGATCTCCCCCGCGCCCCGCTCGACGCCCTCGCCGGCCCACGCCACCGCGTCGCGTCCGGTGGCCGTGCGCCCGCCGGCGACGTACGCTTCCCATCCTCGCCCCTCGCGCGCCTTGGCGTCGATCGCCAGTACCACGCATTGGGCGCCGAACGTGCGCGCCAGCTCGTCGATCAGCTCGGGACGAGCCAGCGCCGCGGAGTTGACCGAGATCTTGTCCGCGCCGGCGTCCAGTACCGCCTGGGCGTCTGACACCGAGCGGATGCCGCCACCGATCGTGAACGGGATGAACACGTCGTCGGCGGTGCGCCGCGCGAGCTCCACGACCGTCTCGCGCTTGTCCGAGGTCGCCGTGATGTCGAGGAACACGAGCTCGTCCGCCCCGGCGCGGTCGTATCGGCACGCCAGCTCGACGGGATCCCCGGCATCGCGCAGATCGAGAAAGCCGACACCCTTGACCACTCGCCCGGCGTCGACGTCGAGGCAGGGGATGACGCGCTTGTAGTGCATCGAGTCAGCGACCGTTCCCGCGCGGACGCCCCGTGAGGTCCCGGCGCCGGCGACGATCCAGCGCCCGATGGGCTTCCTCGATCGTGAAGCGCTCCTCGTACAGTGCCTTGCCGACGATCACTCCCGCGAGGTTCACCTGGCGCAGGGCGGCGATGGCGCTCAGGTCCTCGACCGAGGAGACCCCCCCCGAGTAGACGAAGCTCCCCCGCACCGCCCCGGCGATCCGGCCCACCGCGTCGAGGTCGGGGCCGCTGAGCATGCCGTCGCGCTCGATGCTCGAGTACACGAACCGGCGCACCCCCCGCCCCCCCAGGCGCTCGATCACCGACTCGGGCGCAATCTCGGTCTGCTCGGTCCACCCCGACGCGGCCAGGCGGCCGTCGCGGGCGTCGACCGACACGACCACGCGTTCGCCGTACTCGGCGATCACGGCATCGAGAAACTCGCCGTCTGCGTAGGCCGCGGTCCCCAGCACGACGCGCGCCGCGCCGGCGCCGAACGCATCCGCGACGGCGGCGACGGTGCGCAGCCCGCCGCCGACCTGGACCGGCACGTCGAGCGCCCCCGCGATCCGCGCCACGTGCCGCAGGTTCACCGGGGCGCCGCTGCGAGCCCCGTCGAGATCGACCACGTGCAACCATCGGGCTCCCGCGCTCACCCACCGCCGCGCGGCCTGCAGGGGATCGGCGTCGTAGATCGTCCTGGCGTCGAAGTCCCCGCGGGCCAGACGCACCGCCTTGCCCTCGAGAATGTCGATCGCGGGCAGCAGGATCATGCTTGCAGCCGCAAGGCTCCACCGGCGGCCGGCCCGCAGGCCGGCCGCTCCCCGGGCGCCGCCTCCTCGGCACACAAGTGCGTGAAGCTCTCGAGCATCCGCAGCCCGTGCGCGGAGGACTTCTCGGGATGAAACTGCGCCCCGAAGATCAGCCCGCGGGCCACGATCGTCGCGAACGTCTCGCCGTACTGCGCCGTGGCGACGATGTCGGTCGGATCGCTCGGCCGCGCCACTAGTGAGTGCACGTGGTAGAAGGGGCAGCCGTCGACGGGGAGCCCGGCGATCAGGGGCGTTGCTCGCTCGAAGGAGACCTCGTTCCAGCCGATGTGAGGCAGCCGCAGACCCCGGCTCTCCAACCGGCTCACCCGGCCCCCGAGCAGACCGAGTCCGTCGACGGGCTCGAGCTCCTCGGAGCTCTCGAACAGCAGCTGCATGCCCAGGCAGATCCCGAGCACGGGCGTGCCACCGGCGGCACTGCGGGTCAGCAGCTGCGCGAGGCCGAGCTGGTGCAGGTTCCGCATCGCCAGGGGAAACGCCCCCACCCCCGGGACGACCAGGCCTTCGGCGGCCCGCAGCTCGTCGTGATCGCGGGTGATCGAAGCGTGCGCCCCGACGTGCTCGAGGGCCTTGTGCACCGAGCGCCGGTTGCCCATCCCGTAGTCGACCACGGCGATCCGCGGTGCATCCAGGGTCCCGCTCATCCGAGCGTCCCCTTGGTGCTCGGGACGCGATGATCGGTGGGGTCCAGCGCCACGGCCAGACGCAGCGCCCGCGCGAGCGCCTTGAACGCGGCCTCGATCATGTGGTGGACGTTGGTGCCCGCCTCCACCGTGAGGTGCAGGGTCAGCTTCGCGTTGCCGGCCAGCGCGCGGAAGAACTCCTCGACCAGCTCGTGATCGAAGTTGCCGATCGCGCCGGGTGGCAGCGAGGCGTCAAAGGCACACAGCCCGCGTCCGGAGATGTCGATCGCGCAGGACGCCCGGGCTTCGTCCATCGGCACCGTCGCCTGTCCGTAGCGGACGATCCCCGTTCGGTCCCCCAGTGCCCGGTCCAGCGCCTGGCCGACGCAGATGCCGACGTCCTCGACGGTGTGGTGGGCGCCGGTCTCGAGGTCTCCGCGCGCCAGGACGCTCAGCCCCAGCCGGCCGTGGCGAGCCAGCAGGTCGAGCATGTGGTCGAGAAAGCCGACCCCGGTGTCGCGCTCGCCGGCGCCGTCGCCGTCGAGGGCCAGGCGCACGTGGATCTCGGTCTCACCGGTCTTGCGGTCGATCTCGGCGCTGCGGCTCATCGCCCGCCATTGTCGCGAATGTGTGGGCGGCTCATCGGCCGCCGTCGTCGTCGTTGCCGATGCGAGCCTCCATGGAGCGGGCGTGGAGCTCGAAGCCCTCGGCGCGGGCGATGGAAGCGCCGGCCCGGGCGAGCTCGCCGGCGTCGCCGATCCGGACCTCGGCAAACCGGCGCAGAAAGTGCTCGGGGGAGAGCCCGGAGTGAAATCGCGCCGTGCCGCCGGTCGGCAGGATGTGGTTCGAGCCCGCGATGTAGTCGCCGAACGCGGTCCCGGAGGCGGCGCCCACGAACAGGCACCCCGCGCTGGTGGCGCGGGGTGCGAGAGCTTCGGCCTGGGCACCCACGAGCTGGAGGTGCTCCGGCGCGAAGGCCTGGGCGAAGGCGAGAGCCTGCTCGCGGTCCGCGGCCTGGACCAGACAGGCGACGGCGCCGGTGTCCGGGGCGGCTCCGATCGGCTCCCGCAGCCCGTCGAGCAGCCGCGATGACCACGACACGGCGGCGACGAGCGTACCGGGGCCGTGCTCGGCCTGGGCGAGCAGGTCGAGTGCGACCATTTGCGGATCGGCGTCGGCGTCGGCGATCACGACCACGTCGCTGGGGCCGGCGAATCCGTCGATCCCGACCTGGCCCAGCACCTGTCGCTTGGCCTCCTGCACGTAGAGGTTGCCAGGGCCGACGATGACGTCGACGCCGGTGATCGACTCGGTGCCGAAGGCGAGCGCGGCGATCGCCTGCGCACCCCCCATCCGGTAGACCATCGAAGCCCCCGCGAGCCGGCACGCGCCCAGCACGACCGGATCGACGTCGCCGCCGGCCTCGGGCGGAGCGCACACGGCGATGTTCCTCACGCCGGCCACGCGAGCGGCCACGACACCCATCACGGCGGTGCTCGGATAGGGCGCGCGGCCGGCCGGGACGTAGACCGCAGCGCTCGCCACCGGTGCGCAGCGCAGCAGCACCGTGTGACTGGTCAGATCCACCGGGATCTCACTTGCACCGTCCGAGCCCGCGGCCGCCACCGTGGCCACGTTCTCGATCGCGCGTCGCAGGCCGGCGGCAACGGAGGCATCGAGGTGCGCCACGGCGTGGTCGAGTTCCGCCTCGGTGACGATCAGCGGCGCGGGCGCTCCCCCGCCGGTGTCAAAGCGCTGCGTGTACTCGTTTATCGCCTCGTCTCCGCCGGAGCGGACGGCGGCGATGATCTCGGCCACCGTTGCCTGCACGGTCTCCGGCGCGGGTATCAGCTTCCTGAGCGCGGCCGCCGTGGTGGCAGGTTCCGTGGCCAGAGCCAGTCGCTCACACCGCATCCAGCCGCTCCAGGAGGGCGTCCATCGCCCGCGCCTTCAGCTTGTGGGCCACCGGGTTGGCGATCAGGCGGGCGGTACAGTGCGCGATCTGCTCGCGAACCACGAGCCCGTTCTCGCGCAGGGTCGTCCCGGTCGCCGTGAGATCGACGATCCCCTCCACGAGACCGGTCAGCGGAGCCAGCTCGACCGAGCCCTTCACCTCGACGATCTCGGCCTGGCGCCCGGTCTGGAGAAAGTGGCGGGCGGCGATCCGGGGGTACTTCGTCGCGATCCGCACCACGCCCAGGCGTCGCAGCGCCTCGGCGGCACGGTCCTCCCCGGCGACCGTGGCCAACACCATCGTGCACTCCCCGTAGCCGAGGTCGACGAGCTCGTAGACCTCGCGCTCGGAGTGCTCCATCAGCACGTCCTTGCCGGTGATCCCGAGGTCGGCCGCCCCCGCCTCGACGTAGGTGGGGACGTCGGAGGGACGCATCGTGACGATGCCGGCCTCGTCGAACAGCAGCTTACGATCGTTGACGCGTACCTCTCGCGTATCGACGCCGAGTCGCGAGAGGAGGTCGAGCGTGTCCCCGAACAGCGCACCGCGGGGCACCGCGATGCGCAGCTCGTTCACGGGCCGCCCCGCTCGACGCTGACGTCGCTCTCGTCCCACACGAAGCGGCTTCGTGGCCCACCGGATCCGACGCTTCGCTCCTCGCTGGTCAACGCGATGTGCAGCTGCTCGACGTTGAGCGCGAATCCGACCGCGGGCAGGGGATGACCAAAGCGCCCGAGCAGCTCGTCGTATCGGCCCCCGCTGCCGATCGGAACTCCGTGCGCCGGATCGTAGACCTGGAACACGGCCCCGGTGTAGTAGCCGACGTTGCGCACGAGCCCGAGGTCGAAGATGATTCGCTGCGCCACGGCGGGCGCCAGCAGCGCGTGAACCGCACGCATTCCCATCACGGCCTCGTGCAATGCCCCCGAGAGCCCCTCGAGCACCTCCGGACCGCCGCGGGTGCGCGGCACCGCCAGCAACAGGTCGGACATCTCCGATCCCAGCTCGAGCTGGCGAACCTCGTGCTCGAGACCGACAAAGTCTCCGTCCACGAGCGCATCCAGGACCCGTTCGCGCGCCTGCGGATCGACCCCGACCGCCTCCAGCAGCCCGGGATACAGCGAGGCGTCACCGACCCCGATCGAGTACGTGCTCAGTCCGGCGGCGTCGAGCGCGGCGCACATCAGCGTGAGCACCTCGGCGGTGCCCTCGGGCGCCGCCGCACCGATCAGCTCGACGCCGGCCTGGAGGAACTCGCGCGACTGCCCGCGTTGGGGTCGCACCCCGCGATAGGCGTGGGCGAAGTAGCAGAAGCGCAGCGGCGAGCGCGCGCCCGGGTAGCGGATCGCCACGAGCCGGGCGATCGGGATCGTCATGTCCGAGCGCAGGACGAGCACGTTTCCCTGCTCGTCGAACATCCGATAGGCCGGCCGCGCGCCTGACGAGGCGCTGCGCGGGCGGTGCCCTCGGTATCCATCCCCGCGCGCGAACGTCTGCTCGTACTCCAGCGCCGGGGTGTAGACCTCGCCGTAGCCGGCGCGATCGAACACTCCCCGCACCCGCTCGGTCACCGACCGCAGCTCGCGCATCTCGTCGGGCAGGACGTCACGAGTGCCGCTCGGAAGATCGACCATCGCGCCGTCGGTGATCGGAGGATCGCTCACCCGACTGCGGCCACGGGCACGTCGTCCAGTCGGGTGATCCGGGCCCCCAGCTCGCGCAGCCGTTCGTCGATGCGCTCATAGCCGCGGTCGATCTGCTGGACGTTGCCGATCTCGGTCACGCCGTCGGCGCACAGAGCCGCGATCAGCATCGCCATCCCGGCCCGGATGTCGGGTGACTCGACGCGCTCACCGCGCAGTCGCCGCGGTCCGACGACGATCGCGCGGTGCGGGTCACAGATCGTGATCGCCGCTCCCATGAGCTGGAGCTTGTCGGTGAAGAACAGGCGGTTCTCGAACATCTTCTCGTGGATGATGACCGAGCCCGAGGCCTGGGTCGCGAGCGCCAGCGCAATGCTGGTCAGGTCCGCGGGGAAAGCCGGCCAGGGGCCGTCCTCGACCTTGGGCATGTAGTCACCGGCGTCGTTGCGGATCACCAGCTCCTGGTTTCCGGGCACGATCACGTCGGCCCCCTGCAGCTCGCTGCGCAGCCCGAGACGCTCGAACACCAGCCGGATCATGCGCAGGTCCTGCGGCACGGTGTCCTTGACGATCAGCTCACCGCCGGTGACGCCGGCCAGCGCCATGAACGAGCCGATCTCGATGTGGTCGGGGGCGATGGTGTGCGTCGTGCCCCGGAGGCTCGCAGTTCCGTGGACGGTCATCACGTTGGAGCCGATCCCGTCGATCGCGGCGCCCATGGCCACCAGCATCCGGGCCAGGTCCTGAACGTGCGGTTCGGAGGCCGCGTTGCGGATCACCGTCGGCCCTCTGGTCAGGGCCGCGGCCATGAGCGCGTTCTCGGTCGCCATCACCGACGGCTCGTCCATCAGGAAGTCACACGGCCGCAGCCCGAGCGGCGCCTCGAGCACGATGTCGCGGTCGTGGCGAACCGAGGCTCCGAGCGCCCGGAACGCGTCGAGGTGCGGGTCCAGGCGGCGTCGGCCGATCACGTCCCCCCCGGGGGGCGGCATGTGCGCCCGGCCAAAGCGCGCGAGCAACGGGCCCGCCAGCAGGAACGAGGCCCGAATGCGCTCGGCGAGCTCAGGGTCGACCTCGTGCCGGTCGACCCCGGAGGCGTCGACCGACACCTCGCGCGGACCCAGCCACTGCACCGACGCGCCCAGGTCCTCGAGTAGCAGCGTCATCGCCTCGACGTCACTGATCCGGGGAACGTTGCGCAGCGTCACCACGTCATGGGTGAGAAGACAGGCGGCGAGGATCGGCAGGGCGCCGTTCTTGTTGCCCGAGGGCGAGATGGTGCCCGACAGCGGCACGCCGCCTTCGATGACGAACTTCTCCATGGGTATCGGCTCCGGCGGCGCAGGGTCTGGACGGGCAGTCCTCAGCGTACCTGGTGATCCTGGCGATGCTCGGCCCGCAGATCGAGATCGGCGGCGCGCTCCGTTCTCGGCCTCCTGATGGGGCCGGTCGTCGATCTGATGACGGGGACGGTCATCGCGATCCGGCCGCGATCGGTCCTCGGACGGAGATCGATGAGGGACGGTGATGGCCATAGCTGCGGATTTCGCGCCGGGGCCCGCGGACCCTGCTTCGCTCGACAAATCTGCGCCCGCGCCGGCGAGCCGGACGCCCGCCCCCACGGCGTGCAGGGCCGCGGCGCGACGTGCGGACGTCCACGCTTCGGCAAGCGAAGTGTCCGTCCGAGCCACGGCGTACTCTCTCGAACATATGTTCCATCCTTCGGCCACTCGCCTGGGTACCTGGCTGCGTCGCGCCCGGGCGATCCTGAACGATCTGGACGTGCTCGGCGATCCGGACGATCTCCTCGGTCGGAGCGTCTTCGACGTCGAGATCCTCGACCAGCGGAACCCGGTGAGCGGCCGAACGGCTGGTCTCGCACCCCATCCTCACCGCCGGCCCCTGCGATGGGAGCCCGTCCGGCGAGCCGGCTCGGTGCCCGCCCACCCCAGTCATTGCATCTGTCCGATTCGAGCGCTTTCGCCCGCCATCAGTGGCCTTCGAACGGCGGCGCCACAACGCTGAGCCAGACTGCGGCCGCTGGCCCCGAGAAAGCTTCGCGCTCGGGGTGAGGAGCGGTCCAGCGACTAGATGAAGCGCCCGTCGCGCGCCCGGTTTCGCGCGCGCCAATCTGATGTCCGCCCGAAGCGATCCCATCGAGGTGCTAGCTGACCTACCCGGTTGGCCACAGCCCCCACAGTCCGGAGAACAGACCGACGGTGCCGCTGGGCTCGCCGTTGGTCGCGCCGGCTCCCGAGTTGATCAGCGCGACCATGATCGCGAGAAAGGTGCCCAGCCCCAGGACGACGCAGATCACCAGCAGCACAAACGCCTGCGGGTTGGCTCGGAAGAACCTGATGACGCCGCGCACGGGGCCAGGATCGTGACACGCTGAAGCTCGACGTGTCAGGATCTCGCCATGGTGAGCAGGTGAGCCCAGCTGAGTCCGACGGAGAGGCCATCACGCCGGATGGCCTCACGGCGTTGAAGACCGAGCTCCATGAGCTCGAGACGGTCGGTCGGCGAGCGATGGCCAAGCGCATCCTGGCCGCGCGAGAGCTCGGTGATCTGAAGGAGAACGCCGAGTACCACATCGCCAAGGAGGATCAGTCCCATCTCGAGACGCGGATCATCCGTCTGCGCCAGCGCCTGCGCAAGGCGGTGATCGTCGAAACCAGCGGCGACGAGGCGACGTTCGCCTTCGGGCGCACGGCGGAGATCCTCGACGAGGAGACGGGCACCGTCAACGTCTGGACCATCGTCGGCCCGACCGAGGCCCGCCTCGCGGAGGGCAAGATCTCCTCCGAGTCTCCGGTGGCCAGGGCGGTGCTGGGCCGTGCGCCTGGCGACCTGGTGGAGGTCAAGACACCACGCGGTACCCGCAGACTCCGCATCCAGAAGCTCCTGTGAGCACCCGGTAGCCGCTCGTCGGGCCACAGGTCACGGCAAGCTCGTCGGGCCACACGTCACGGCCGGCGTGGCCCTCTCACGCCACGGCCGGCGTGGCTCTCACACCACGCGCACGGGCAGGTTCGGTCGGCCCACACGCCGCAGCCACCGGGCCCCACCCGGGTCGCGCGGCCGGGGCGGAGTCGGTGGATCGGGTGAGGCGAAGGAACCGGCGGCGACCTACTCTCCCAGGCCCTTGCGGGCCAAGTACCATCGGCGCTGAGGGGCTTAACGGCTCTGTTCGGAATGGGAAGAGGTGTTTCCCCCTCGCCATAGCCACCGGAAATTGGTGGAGACCGCCTCGTCGCGGACCCTCAAAACTACACAGC
>JBPCPO010000013.1:0-37244 GCA_050999075.1 Solirubrobacteraceae bacterium | reverse complement strand
GCGCGACCGACATGCACGCGGCCATTGCTCCGCAGCTGGGCGACGGATCGATCGTCCTCATGCACGACGGCATCGGCCCCGGCGCGCGCCGGGAGGGCTGCGCTCACACCGTCGAGCTGACCGGGCTCCTGGCCCAGACGCTCCGTGGCGGGTCCACCGCCGCGGTCCCCGTGCGCGAGCTCGCGCCTTGACCGCTGCGGCCGCGACGCCGGCCGGTGAGCGCACGACCGGGATGCCCGAGCGGTCACTCGCCGATGCGCTGAGACAGATCGCCGCTCAGGCCGGCGGGCTCGACGCCGAGCCTCGCTTCCCGAGTCAAGCGTTCGAGCTCCTCGCCCCCACCGGGGTCCTGGGGCTGAACCTTCCCGGGCGCCACGCCTCCTTCGCCGACGAGCTCTCCGCCGTTCGTGCCGTCGCCGCCGCCGACGGCTCGGTCGGGCGTATCTTCGACGGTCACCTGAACGCGATCGAGCGACTCGGCGTGGCCGGAGCGCTCAGCTCTGACGACAGTGACGCCATCTCGGCCGGAAAGCTGCTGCTCGGCGTCTGGGGTGCGGATCCCGCGCCCGGCGAGGGAGAGTCGGCCCGGCTCGAGGCCGACGGCGAGCAGCGGGTGGTGAGCGGGGTCAAGACCTTCTGCTCGGGCGCCGGCGGCGTCCAGCGAGCCCTCGTGGTCGTGGGCGGGAGCGACGGGAGCCGCCTGCTCGCCTACGTCGACCTCCGCGACGGCGTCGACATCGACCGATCGTGGTACCGGGCCTCCGGGCTGCGCGCATCGGAGAGCCACCGCGTGCAGTTCACCGCGGCAGGCGTGATCGACGTCCTCGGCGGTCCCGGCGAGCTGATGCGCCAGCCCTACTTCGCGCGCGATGCGCTGCGAACGTCGGCGACCTGGGCGGGAATCGCCGACCGGATGCTCGACGCGGCGATCGAGTTCGCGCGCCAGGCGCGACGCCAGGGGGAACTCGTCGGGCTCGCGGTCGGGCGGCTCAGCGTCGCGCGAGGGACGATCGATCGTTGGCTGGAGGGGGCGGGGGCGGCGGCGCAGGGCGAGGAACCGTTGGAGGCGCTCGCCATCGAGGGACGCTACGCGATAGCCGCCGCCTGCCGTGAGATCATGGCGGTGGCCAGCGAGCTGTGCGGCTCGCGTCCCCTGGCCCGCGGCGCAGCCCTCGACCGTGCCTCCCGGGACCTGCACCTGTTCCTGCTCCAGCACCGCCTGGACCCGCTGCTGGCCCGCCACGGCAGCGCAATGCTGAAGGCACCCCCGAGTTGACCGGCGCCCAGGCCAGGCCAAGGTTGCCGGCGGAGTGGTTCGAGCGCCTGTACGCCCAGGACGACGACCCGTGGCGGTTCGCGACCAGCGACTACGAGCGGCGCAAGTACGAGCAGACCCTCGCGGCGCTGGGAGCGCGGCGGTTTCCCCGCGGGCTCGAGATCGGCTGCTCGGTGGGCGTCTTCACCGCCCGGCTCGCCGAGCACTGCGAGTGCCTGGTGGCGACCGACCTCTCCGCTCGCGCGCTCGCGCTCGCGGCGCGCCGCCTCGGCGACCGCGCGGACGTCCACCTGCAGCAGTCCGCGTTCCCGGAGCAGATGCCCGGCGGCCATTGGGATCTCGTGCTCTGCTCCGAGGTGCTCTACTACCTCGATCGACCCGCGCTCGAGCTCGCCGTCCAGCGCCTGGCCGGGGTCCTGCTCGATGGCGGAACGGTGCTCGCCGTGCACTGGCGCCCCGCAACGCAGACCTACCCCTTCACCGGCGACGGCGTCCACGACCTGCTACTCGAGCGCCTCGGGCGCTGGCACGCCCTCGATGCCCGCGCGGAGCACTACCGGCTCGATCGCTTCGACGGCTCCGGCCAACCGTGAGGCACCCGTGAGCATCTGCGCCCCCGATCCCCGGCTGCGGACGGTCGTCGTCGTTCCGGCCCACAACGAGGAGCAGCGGATCGTGGCCTGCCTGCGCGCGCTCGCCGGCCAGATCGGAGTTGCGGGCTTCGCCTACGAGGTGCTGCTCGTGCTCGATCGCTGCACAGATGCGACGCGCGCGCGGGCGTGCGCGAGCGCGCGAGCGAGCGCCGATGGCGGACCGAAGCTGGCGCTGCACATGCTCGAGTCCCCCCTACCCGGACCCGGTGTCGCCCGCCGCACGGGCATGGAGCTGGCCTGCGATCGTCTGCTGGCCGTGGGCCGGCCGCACGGCCTGATCGCCAGCACCGACGCCGACTCGGTGGTCGCGCCCGACTGGCTCTCGGTTCAGCTGGCGCTGGTGGACGGCGGAGCGCGAGCGATCGGCGGGGAGCTCGAGCTCGATCCGGTCGAAGCCGCGCGGCTGCCGGCCGGCACGCTGGCCGACCGCGGCCGGCAGGCGCGCGTCCGCATCGAGGGGATCGTCGACCGCGACCGCGACCGCGCCGAGCATCACTTCTTCAGCGGCGCGTCGCTGGCCCTGACCGCCGAGACCTACCGCGCCATCGGTGGACTGCCGCAACGAGCCGCGCTCGAGGACGAGGCGTTGCAACGCGCGCTGGAGGATGGCGCCGTCCCGATCGTCCGGCCCCGCAGCGTCAGCGTGCGAACCTCGGCCCGCATCGACGGCCGCGCGGACCGCGGGCTGGCTCGCGACCTCGGGAGGGCCGCCTGGTGAGTCTGACGCACCTTCACCGGCGAGCAGTTCTCGCTCACCGATCTCCTCCGCCGCAAGGACCAGACCGTCAGCCTGATCATCCCCGCCCGGCAGGTGGCCGCCACGATCACGGAGATCGTCGCCGCCAACGTGGCCCTTCGCGACGCCGGACTGCTGGACGAGATCCTCGTCGTCGACGCCCAGTCGAGCGACGGCACGGCTGCGCTTGCCGCCAGCGCTGGTGCGACCGTGCTCCAGGAGCACGAGATCCTGCCGTCGTTCGGACCCGCCCGCGGCAAGGGCGACGCGATGTGGCGCGCCCTGTCGGCGAGCACCGGAGAGATCGTCGCCTACATCGACGCCGACACCGAGCAGTTCGACCCGCGGTTCGTGATCGGCCTGCTCGGCCCGTTGATCACCCGGCCCGAGATCGCGTTCGTCAAGGGCGCATTCGCGCGACCGCTGCGAATCGGCAGTGAGACGCTGCCCCACGAGGGCGGGCGGGTGACCGAGCTCGTGGCTCGGCCCCTGCTGAACCTCTACGCTCCCGAGCTGGCCGGATTCGACCAGCCGCTGGCGGGTGAGCTGGCTGGACGCCGAGAGCTGCTCACCCGGCTGCCGTTCTGCGCCGGCTACGGCGTCGAGATCGCGATGCTGATCGATGCCGCCCACGTGGCCGGGATCGATGCGCTCGCGCAGGTGCAGCTCGGCACCCGACTGAACCGCCATCAGCCGCTGCGTGACCTCAGCGCTATGGCCTATGCAGTGATCGCCGCCGCCGCCTCACGCCTGGGACGGCTCGGACCGGCGCCGGCCGCCGGTCCACTCGCCCTGCCGCCCCTGCTGCCCGGGGGTCCGGTTGAGCTGCGCCAGGTCGTGGTCGACGAGCGGCCCCCGCTGCAGACCCTCGCCATTCGTCCTCAACCCTCGCCGGCCAATATGGTGCAGGCATGATGCCCGCCCAATCTCGCGCCTCGGTGGCCCATCGGGCCACGATCGGAATCGAGCGGGCCGGCGTGCTGGATCGCGTGGGCGACCCGCTGTCGGCCGCCGTGCGGGCGGCGCTGCCGGCCGGTCGCATGAAGGATGCCCTGAGCGGAACCTGGCTCGGGCACTCGCTCCATCCGCTGCTCACCGACCTCACCATCGGTGCCTGGCTCAGCTCGCTGACCCTGGACCTCGTCGGGGGTCGCCACAGCCGATCGGCGGCCGAGCGCCTGATCGCGGTGGGGATCCTCACCGCGATTCCGACGGCGCTCACCGGCGGCGCCGATTGGGGCGACACCCAGCCCAAGGAGCGGCGCGTCGGCATCGTCCATGCCGTGGCCAACGGCTCGGCGCTGGCGCTCTTCTGCGCCTCGTTGCGGGCGCGCCGTCGCGACCGGGGCTCGCGCGGGATCGCCCTGAGCATCGCGGGCTCGGGGGTGCTCGGCGCCGGCGGCTACCTCGGAGGCCACCTGAGCTTCGCCCGCGGGCTCGGCGTCGATCGCACCGCCTTCGAGTCCTGGCCTGAGGATTGGACCGACGCCGCCGCTGACTGGGAGGTGCCGGAGACCGAGCTGGTACAGGCCACAGTCAACTGCGCCAGCGTGGTGCTGGCCCGCTCCGAGGGCGAGATCCACGCGCTCGCGGACCGCTGCACCCATCGAGGGGCGCCGCTGCACGAGGGCAAGCTGTGCGACGGCGCGGTCGTCTGCCCGTGGCATCAGAGCACCTTTCGCCTCGCCGATGGCGGTGTGGAGCAGGGACCGGCCACGACGCCGGCGCCGTGCCTCGATGTCCGGGTGCGCAACGGCCGGATCGAGCTGCGGGCGGGGAGCAGAACCTGAGCGTGGCTGACCTGCTGGCACGTCTGGACGGGTGGACCGGCCGTGGCGTGGAGAGCGCGATCCGCGCGCACCATCGTCGCCGGCTGGGTCGCGCGGGGCGCAGCGGACAGCTCGACCCTCCCGACGACGGATCGCTGTGGGCCGCCGGTGACCCGCCGCCGCGCGCCGGCTGCGAGCTCGAGGTCCTGATCGACGGCGCCCGGGCGCTGCCTCGGATCGCGCAGGCGCTCTCGGAGGCTCGCTCGCACGTGCACATCGCCGGCTGGCACATCACGCCCGGGTTCGGGTTGACGCGCGACGATGACGCGGTGGCGCTGCGCGACCTGCTCGGCCAGCTGGCCGAGCAGATCGACGTTCGAGTGCTGCTGTGGGCGGGGGCACCGGTACCGGTGTTCACGCCCGGCCGTCGGGCTGTGCGGGCCGTGCGCGAGGAGCTGATTCGAGGCACCCGGGTGCGGTGCGCGCTGGACACCCGCGAGCGCCCGATGCACTGTCACCACGAGAAGCTCGTGATCGTGGACGGCGAGGTGGCGTTCGTCGGCGGCATCGACCTGACCTCGCTGGGCGGCGACCGGTTCGACTCCGACGAGCACCCGATGCGCGGTCGGATCGGCTGGCACGATGCCTCCACGCGCGTGCGCGGCCCGGCAGTGGGCGATGTCGCCGCGCACTTCGCCAGCCGCTGGGCGGAGGTGGACGGCGAGCGGCTGGCGACGATCGCTCCCGCCCCGGCCGGGGCCCACACGCTGCAGGTGGCGCGCACGGTGCCCGAGAAGGTCTACGACTTCCTGCCCCACGGAGACTTCAGGATCCTCGAGGCCTACAAGCGTGCCCTGCGGTCCGCCCGTCGGCTGGTCTATCTCGAGAGTCAGTTCCTGTGGTCCTCAGATCTCGTCGAGATCCTCGCCGCCAAGCTCCGCGACCCTCCGAGCGATGACTTTCGCGTCGTGGTGCTGCTGCCGGCCAAGCCCAACAACGGCGCCGACACCACCTTGGGCCAGCTGGGCGTGCTGGCGGATGCCGACGCCGGTGCTCAGCGCTTCCTGGCGGCGACGATCTCCGCGCGCAGCGGCGGACTCAGCGGGCCGCTGTACGTACACGCCAAGATCGGCATCGTCGACGATGCCTGGCTCACCATCGGCTCGGCCAACCTCAACGAGCATTCGTTCTTCAACGACTCCGAGATGAACATCGTCAGCTGCGAGCCGGGCCTGGCCCGCCAGACGCGGTTGGCGCTGTGGGCCGAGCATCTCGAGTGCTCGGTGGCCGAGGTGTCGGGTGACCCGGCGCGCGTGGTCGACGAGCTCTGGCGTCCGATCGCCCGCGAGCAGCTCGCGCGCTGCCGGCGCGGCGAGCCCCAGACGCACCATCTGCTGGAGCTCGACGGCGTCTCGCGCCGGTCGATGGCCCTTCTCGGACCCATCCAGGGGCTGCTCGTCGACGGCTGACGCCAGGACCAGGACCAGGACGAAGCCACCACGGCTTGTCGCGCCGACCGCTGGCCCATCGCATCGTACGACTTACGGTGAGGCTACAGACGAGTAGCGCCAGAGCCAGGTTCTCGTAGGCCCACCCCGGCGTGCTGCTGTCCCGAGGAACTGCTGGATCGGGGACTGAAGCGCGAAGGCGTGTCGTACGTCGCGGGCGTGGATGCCGTGATTCCAGGCTGTCTCACAGATCCGCATGACGTTCATTGCGCAGAAGGGCAATCCGCTCCCGCTCGGGGTCGAGGACGTCGGTGCCGCACGAGCCGCGCTGGAGGCCAAGGGCGTGACCTTCTTCGGCGACACGCTCGACACCGGCGTCTGCCAGATGGCCTTCTTCACCGACCCGGACGGGAACGATCTGATGCTCCACCACCGCTACGCGCCGTACACCAGCGAGGAGCCCGGCTGAGCGAAACCGGTCATGGCACGTGGAGATGCCGGAGCGTGCGGTCTCCCGCGTCGGTTCGTGTTTCAGCCTGGTGGGCAGGCCTGCCGCGGCGTCACGGCGAGGTTACGGCTCACGAGGTCTCGCAAATCGCAGCTCACCAGCTGCGCGCCGATGCTCGCGGCACCGGCCACATAACCGGCGTCGTAGACCGAGAGGGCTTCGGTGTCCGCGATTCTCACGGCGCGAGCGATGAGAGCTTCGTCGACCCGCACCAGCCCGCCGTCGGCCGCGAGCGCGTTGACCAGGCCATGCAGCCGACGGGCGGCCTGGACATCGCGCCACGCTCGGACAGCGACGTTGCCGACCTCATAGAAGGCCAGATCAAGTGTTGCCAGGGTCACCTCACCGGCCAGCAGCCTGCCCGCCGCCTCGTGCTGATCGTCGTCGCCGTCCTCTCGAGCCAGCAGCACACTCGCGTCCACGAACCAGACGGTCACGCCATCGGTCGATGTCGCTTGAGATCGTCGACGCCGTCGCCGCCGTGACGACCAGCTTCGCTCATCAGTTGCTGCACACGACGCGCCCGCTCCTGCCCGCGGTGACGTAGGCCCTCGTGAACGTAATCGCGCAGCAGCCCACTGCGGGTGGTGTTTCTGCGGGCGGCCTCGGCGTCGAGCGAGCCGAGCAGATCGTCGGGCAATGACACCATCACCTTGGCCATCAGGCGAGTATACCCGGTGTTGCCGATCACTGTCCTCACCGGTTCTGTCCAGGCCTTCCCGACGCGCATACATGCCCGCAGCCCGACCCTCCAGCGGGACTCAGCTGCCGGGAGTGGTGCGGGGCGGCCGTTGCCGCAGGTCGCCGTCAGGAGGCTGCCCGGGCATGGCCTCAGCCTTCGCTCGGACGGTTGTCCTTCCCCGAGCCCGCGGCCTGCCCGGTGCGGGTGAGGGTGACGAACAGCAAGCCACCGATCAGGTTGCCCAGAGCGGCGACGACGAAGTTCTGCGCCACGTAGAGCCAGTCGAAGTGAGCCCCGTACCGGATCCCGAAGATGAGCTCGAGCGTCACCACGATCACATGGTTGAACGACCCGAGGGTCAGCAGCGCGCCGGCGATCCAGGCCACGACGATGCGCCCCCCGACGCTGCCGGCCGCTTCGACGAACCAGGTCATCAGGGTGATCAGCGCACCTCCGGCGATGGCGCTGAGAAACAGGCTGACCTCGCTGCGGTGGTGAAAGTCGTTGGCGATGTGCAGCAGGCTCTTGGCGGTTCCCGGCGGGAGCGCGCCGTGGGAGGTGACGATCAGGATCAGGGCGATCCCACCGAGGATGTTCAGCACCGGGGAGAGGATCCACAGCTCGGCCAGCTTGCGCTTGGCTATACCCCCCCGATGCAGCCCGGCCAGCGGCACGAGGAAGTTCTCGGTGAACAGCTCCGATCGGCCGATGACGATGAACACGAACGCGATGCCAAAGCCGAGGCTGCCGACCATGTGGCCGATCTCCGGTCCCGTCCTCGGCGTCAACGCAGCGGCGATGACCCCCAGAGCGATCACCCCGAAGATCACGTCGAAGCCGGCCACCAGCGCCGTGGAGGCGAGCTCGAGCCGGGAGCGCGACAGGCGCCGCATTCCCTCCTCGCGCGTGCGCGCGAAGATCTCGTGAGGCTCCGGCAGGGCGCTCATCGGGAACTACCGTCCGGCGGAGGCATCGGCGCACGCTACCCGTCGAATGTGGTCGCCAATCAGCGTCCGAGGGCAGCCTGCGCCTCGGACGGGTGCAGGGCAACGCCGTGGAGCGGTGAGCCGGGCTGCCCGAGCCGCCCTCCTTCGGCGAGCGATCCCGTGTCCAGCGCCGCGAACCCGAGCTGCTCGATCAGCTCGGCGACGACGTCCTTGGCGTCCTGGTCATCGCCGGCGAAAGGCAGCACGAGCCGCTCCTCCCGTGGGACGTCGGTGCGCCCGCCGGTGGCCAGTCGCTCGTGGTTCATCGTGCCCAAGGCCTTCACCATCCGGGCCCCCTCGAGGTGCTGCGCGATCAACTCGGTGGAGGTGATCCGGGCCGCGTCGAGCTCCCCAAAGGAGCCGTCGCGACCGGGATCGTAGTTGGTGGCGTCCACCACGAGCTTGCCGGTGAACATCTCCGCCGGCAGCTCCGGGTGGCGTCCGAAGGGGAGCGCGAGCAGGATCAGCTGCCCGCCCACGGTGACCTCCCTGACGGTGGCGGCTCGCGCCCGGCCGTCGAGCCGTGCCCCCACTCCGGGCAGCGAATTGGGGCCGCGAGTATTGGCGATCGCGACCATGTGCCCGTGCGCGGTGAACAGCTGCGCGGCGGTCATCCCCATCCTCCCGCTGCCGATGATGCCGATCCTCATTCGCGCCTCCCTCCTTCGCTGATTTCGGGGTCAACGCCGCCGCCGCGGCCTGTTCGTGTCCCGCGGGGCGTCCGTAGAAGGCGGTCGCGAGCGCCGTCGCGATATTGGCCCTCGACGCCATCACACCTGTTTCTCGTGTCGGTTTGACTTCCTTCCCTGTGTGGGTAGACGATTTTTAACATACGACGCAGCCAACTTCCCGACGTGCCGCTCTCCAAAGGAGGAAGCTCATGCCAGATCCAGAGGGCAAAGACAAGGCCGATAGCACCACCACAGGCTCGTCGCTGCACGCCTACGCCGAAGGCCGTAAGGAAGCGGTCAGCGGAGACGCCGACAAGCTCGAGTCCAACGATCCCAAGGCGATGCAGGGGGATGAGCTTGAGGGCGAAGACGAATCGCCACTGCCTCACGAGAAGAAGTAAGGCAGGCGGTGCGCGCCGTGCGAATGGTGTAGCGCGGCGCGCACCCGGATGTCATGCTGTCAAGCGACACTCCCGAGGTCGCGACGGCTGGCGCGCGGGCGGCACGGGTCAGCATTGATGTGTGTAGGACCAAACGAGAACGAGAGAAAAGAGAGATTGCCGCATGACCTACCGCGTCCCGTCCGAGAATGATGCCGAGATTCCCGCGACGACCACCGACCAGGGTATCCCGGCCCCCAGCGACGAGTACTCGCTCACCGTCGGTCCCGCAGGGCCTCAGGTTCTGCACGATCACTACGTCGTCGCCAAGATCCAGCACTTCAACCGCGAGCGCGTGCCCGAGCGCGTCGTGCACGCCAAGGGGGGCGGAGCGCACGGGTTTTTCGAGGTCACCGAGGACGTGACGCAGTACACGAGCGCGAGCTTCCTGGCCCAGGTCGGCAAGCGCACGCCGGTGTTCGCCCGCTTCTCGCAGGTGGCCGGTGAGCTCGGCTTCCCCGACACCGTCCGCGACCCGCGCGGCTTCGCGCTGAAGCTCTACACCGATGAGGGCAACTTCGACCTGGTGGGCAACAACACCCCTGTGTTCTTCGTCCGCGACGCGACCAAGTTCCAGGACTTCATCCATTCTCAGAAGCGGCTACCGGATACCGGTCTGCGCTCCAACGACATGATGTGGGACTTCTGGACGCTCTCGCCCGAGAGCGCCCATCAGGTGATCATCCTGATGTCCGACCGCGGGATCCCGCGAACCTGGCGGAACATGAACGGCTACAGCAGCCACACGTTCTCGTGGGTCAACGCCGGCGGCGAGCGGTTCTGGGTCAAGTACCACCTCAAGACGGCGCAGGGGATCGAGAACTTCAGCGACGACGACGCCGCCGCGATGGTCTCCGAAGACGCCGACTTCCACCGCCGCGATCTGGTGGAGGCGATCGACCGCGGCGACGCGCCCGAGTGGCGGCTGGAGATGCAGATCATGCCCTTCGAGGAGGCCGCCGACTACCGCTTCAACCCGTTCGACCTGACCAAGGTGTGGCCACACGGCGACTACCCGCCGATTCAGGTGGGCCGTCTGGTCCTCGACCGCAATCCGGCCAACTTCTTCGCCGAGGTGGAGCAGGCCGCCTTCTCCCCCGCCAACCTGGTTCCGGGCACGGGTCTCAGCCCCGATCGGATGCTCATGGGCCGGATCTTCTCCTACCACGACACCCATCTGCACCGGGTCGGCACCAACTACGAGCAGCTACCGATCAACGCCCCCAAGGTCGACGTGCACTCCTACAACAAGGACGGCTCGATGGCCTACCGCCACGCCGCCGACCAGCCGGTCTACGCTCCCAACAGCCACGGCGGCCCGCAGGCCGACACCAAGCGTGGAGCGGACATCTCCTGGGCGGTACCAGGCGGGGAGCTGGGACGTTACGCGTACGAGAAGCACGCGCAGGACGACGACTTCGGTCAGGCCGGAACGATGTACCGAAGCGTCATGGGCGACCCCCAGCGGGAGGCGCTCGTGACCAACATCGTCGGGCACGCGAGCAACCGGGTCAGTGAGGAGACCCAGCTGCGCGTGATCGCCTACTGGGCAGGAGTGGATCCGGAGCTCGGCGCGCGCGTCGCCGCCGGACTGGGCCACGGCAACGGGACCGGGACCGCCGACGGGGGCGCGGCCAAGCAGGCGGCCGAGACGGTCGCCGCCCACGCCAACCGCGCGTAGACGATCAACCGCGCGTAGTCCCACAAGCACGCGCCCCCGCATGGGGCGCGTGAAGTCCTTCCGCCCACAAAGGAGCGCCATGCCCGACGTCGATTTCCCCGCCAACGGATCCACCGCCTCCGGCTATCTAGCCGTGCCGGAATCCGGTTCGGGCCCAGCCGTGGTCGTGCTGCAGGAATGGTGGGGACTGGTGCCGGAGATCCGGGGGCTCTGCGACAGCCTCGCCCGGGAGGGCTTCCTGGCCCTGGCGCCCGATCTCTACCACGGCGAGAGCACCGATCAGCCCGACGAAGCGAAGCAGAAGATGATGGCCATGGACATGGAGCACGCGGTGCAGGAGATGAGCGGCGCCGTCGATTTCCTCGCCGGCCACGATGGGCACCGGGGCGATAGCGTCGGTGCGCTCGGCTTCTGCCTCGGGGGCGGGCTGGCGGTATGGACGGCCAGCGTGAACCCCAAGGTCGCGGCGACCGTCAGCTATTACTACGTGATGCCGCACGGCAAGCCGGACTTCTCGCACATCCACGGCCCGGTTCTCGGCCACTTCGGCACCGCCGACGACTTCGTCCCGGTAGAGGACGCCCGCGAGCTCGAGCGGGAGATGCGTGACGCCGGCGTGCAAGTGGAGTTCTACTTCTACGAGGATGCCGGCCACGCTTTCATGAACGAGACCGACCGCTTGGGGACCTACAACCCCGAGATGGCCGGAATGTCGTGGGAGCGCACGATGCGGTTCCTGGACGAGAACCTCGCCGCCTGAGCAGGACGCGCCGCTGAAGGGAGCGCCGCTGAAGGGATGGAAGAAACTCAGTCTATGCCTGAGTTTCTTCCACCGCTCATCCCACCCATCTCTCCGCTAGGGGGTAGCCGGCGTTCCGGCCCTGATCTGCTGCATGATTCCCAGCTCGTCGGTTGAGCCCCATCGCTCGACGATCTGTCCGTTCTCGAACCGGCCGATCTGGACCCCTCGAGCCGAGATCCTCTTGCCCGTGGCCGGGATCCCCTGGAAGTCGCCCTGGTGGGTGCCGGTCAGCGTATAGGCGATCACGACGTGGTCCTCGTCGGCGACCAGGGTCGCCGGCTCGAGGTGGGCGTCGGGGAAGGCGGCCGCGAGGGCCTTGAAGAAGCTCCGATACCCCTCCCGTCCCGGGCCCTGGTCGGGCGCCGGATCGTGGTCGACAGCGTCGAGGGCGAACAGCGTGTCGACGGCGCCGTCGATGTCTCCCGCGTTCAGCTTCTCCGCGGCCTGCTCCTGCGTGGCTATGTTCTGATCTCTGGTCATGGCGCTGGGTCTGCCCACCGACCGCTGGCGATAAACGCGCACGGCCAGATCCGTGGCGATGAGCGCGAGAACCGGTGTAGGTTCCGCGCGACGGGGGTAACCGCAGGGTCATGAACCGAACCCTCTCTCGAGAAACCCTGTCTCCCGTCGGCGCGGTCGCCCGCGGCTTGGTGGCCGGCGCCGCCGGCACGGCCGTGATGACCGCAGCTCAGAACGCCTATTACAAGGCGACCGGCAGCGAGTCGAGTTCGACACCCTATGAAGTGGCGAAGCGAATCGTCGAAGGCGTCCTGCAGCGTGAAGTTCCGGCCGAGCGCAAGGAGATGCTGAACACGGGCATGCACGTGTTCTACGGAACCTCGTGGGGGGCGCCCTACGGGATCATGTCCGGAAGCCACGATTCCCCCGCGCCGGTGCTGAGCTCGGCCATCGCCCTCGGCGTCGCCGTCTGGGGCGCGAGCCTCGTGCAGCTGCCCGCGATGCAGCTGGCACCGCCGGTGTGGGAGTACCCCCCGAAATCGCTGGCCACCGACCTGGGCTTCCACCTCGTGTACGGCCTCGGCACCGCGCTCGTCTTCCGGGCGCTGCGGTAGCTCAGGCTTCGGCCGCTGAGATTTGCCCCCGCCAAGCCGCGGGAAGAACGCCACGGCCAACCAACGATTCTGGAGGTCACGATGAAGGCAGTCGTCTACAACGGACCGCGGGAGGTCAGCGTCAGTGACGTCGCCGACCCCCGGATCGAGCGTCCGACCGACGCGATCATCCGCATCACCAGCACCAACATCTGCGGCTCGGACCTCCACATCTACGAAGGTCGCGCGCCGCTGGAGCCCGGACAGTCGATCGGGCACGAGAACCTCGGTGAGGTGATCGAGGTCGGCAACGGCGTGGTCAAGGTCAAGGTCGGCGACATGGTCTGCCTGCCGTTCAACATCGCCTGCGGGTTCTGCCGAAACTGCGAGCAGGGTCTGACCGGGTTCTGCCTGAGCGTCAATCCCGACCAGCCCGGCGGGGCCTACGGATATCCGAGCATGGGCGGCTATCCGGGCGGTCAGGCCGAGTTCCTGCGCGTCCCCTTCGCCGACTTCAACTGCCTCGTCCTGCCCGAGGATGCCCGGGAGAAGGAAGCCGACTACGTGATGCTCGCCGACATCTGGCCCACGGGCTGGCACGGAACCGAGCTCGCCGGCGTACGGCCCGGCGACTCCGTGGCGATCTTCGGTGGCGGGCCGGTTGGGCTGATGGCGGCGCTGTCGGCGCAGGTCAAGGGGGCCGAGCAGGTGATGCTCGTGGACCGGCACGCTGACCGGCTGGCGCTGGCCGAGAAGATCGGTGCCATCGCCATCGACGACTCCAAGGGCTCAGCCGTCGAGGCGATCCTCGAGCACACACGCGGCGAGGGCGCCGCGCGCGGAGTCGAGGCGGTGGGCTGGCAGGCCCACGACCCCCAGGGTCACGAGGTGCCCAACTCGACCATCAACGACCTGGTCTCCTCAGTTCGGGCCGGCGGGAAGATCGGCGTCGTCGGCGTGTTCGTGCCCGAGGATCCCGAGGGGACCGACAAGCTGATGAAGGAGGGCAAGATCGTGTTCGACATCGGCAACTTCTTCGCCAAGGGCCTCGGGATGGCCTCGGGCCAGGCGAACGTCAAGCGCTACAACCGGGAGCTTCGCGACCTGATCCACGCCGGCAGGGCGACGCCCTCCTGGGTGGTCTCCCACCACCTCTCGCTCGCCGACGCCCCGGATGCCTACGCTCACTTCGACGCCCGTGACGACGGCTGGACGAAGGTCATCCTGCACCCGAACGGGCACTGAACCGTGGCCACCCACACCCAGCAGCTGGCTCCGGGCGTGTATCGCGTGGCCGACGGCCTGGTGAACTGGTACCTGATCGAAGACGGTGGCGAGGTGGCGCTGATCGACGCCGGTTGGCCGCGTAGCTGGCCGCGGGTCGAGGCCGCGCTCGGGGAGCTTGGACGCTCCCGGGGCGACGTCACGGCGATCGTCCTCACCCACGCCCATCCTGACCACGTCGGTGCCGCCGAGAAGGCGCGTCAAGCTTGCCATGCGCCCGTCTACGCCCACCAGGACGAGGTGGCCCGGGCACGCGGCCAGGCGAAGGGAGCTTCGCCCTTCACCCTCGTGCCGGGGCTGATGCCCACGCTGTGGCGCCCATCGGCGTTGGGGTTCGTACTGCACGCGACGGCGCGCGGGTTCATGACGCCGACGTGGGTGCAGACGGTGACACCGTTTGCCACCGGAGCCAAGCTGGACGTTCCCGGTCGACCGCGGGTCTTTGCCACTCCGGGACATACCGAGGGTCATGTCGCGCTCGTGCTGGAGGACCGCGGGATCGTGTTCTGCGGCGACGCGCTGACCATGCTCGACGTCCTGACCCGCGAACGCGGGCCGCGACTGATGCCCGACCCGCTGAACGGCGACCCGGCCCAGACGCGGACCTCGCTCGGCGTGCTCGAGGGGATCGACGCCGGGACGCTGCTCCCGGGTCACGGGGAGCCGTTCCAGGGCCGGCCGGCCGACGCCGTCGCGCTCGCCCGCGAAGCCCATAACGCGGCGCTAACAGGTCACTAACTGGGTCTATACGCCATCCCGCCCGATCTGGATCATCCGGTGATCCAGCCGCTGCCCGGGGCCGTACAGTTGATCGTACCCGGGCGCACGCATCCGGACGACAAGAAGGAGACCCGATGACCGATTCCACGACCAGGGAGCCAGGCCAGCCAGCCGAGGGCGTGGTTATGGAGCTGGCGCGCGACGACGTCGAGCGCAAGAAGTTCCTCAAGATGGCCGGCAAGACGATGGGATCCGCCGCTGCGGCTACCGGGCTCGCCGCCTTCATCGCCGCCTGCGGCAGCTCGAAGTCCTCCTCGAGCACGCCTCCCCCCGCCCCTTCCACCCCCGCGGCCCCGCCCCCGTCACAATCGGGCAACTCCAGCGGCGGTGACCTCGCGATCGTCAACTACGCGTTGACGCTCGAGTACCTCGAGGCTCAGTTCTACAAGAAGGTGCTCGCCAGCGGGCTGTTCGCCAGCTCCCCGCTGCTGCCGGCGGTGAAGACCTTCGGCGCCGAGGAGCAGCAGCACGTGATCGCGCTCCACAAGGTGGCGATGAGCCTCGGCAAGCCGGCCGCCAAGCCGGTGGGCAAGTTCCCGATCACGACCGCTGCCGCCGTGTTGAAGCTCGCCGCGACGGTGGAGAACCTCGGTGCCGCGGCCTATCTCGGTCAGGCGCCGAACATCCAGAGCAAGGAGATCCTCGCCGCTGCGCTGGCGATCCACACCGTCGAGGCACGGCATGCCGCGGCGCTCAACCTCGCGCTCAAGAAGTCGCCGACGCCCGATGGCCCGTTCGGGAAGCCGGCGAGCATGTCCGAGGTCCTGGCCGCCGTCAAGCCGTTCATCGCCTAGCCCGATTGAACTTCAAGAGAGGAATCCAGACATGACACGTTCTGAGCTGGCCAGCCCCGAGCTGGCCGCCGTGGAGGTTCACGGCATGACCCGCGCGAGCTTCATCCTGCGCGGCGCACTGACCGCGGGCGCGGTCTACGGCGCCACCGCGGTCTCACCGTATGTCGGCAACGCACTCGCCGCGACGGGGGGTGGCGATGTCGACATCCTCAACTTCGCCCTCACCCTCGAGTTCCTGGAGACGGTGTTCTACAAGCACAAGGCCAAGACGGTCGGCCTCAGCGGCCAGGCCAAGAGCACCGCGGCCCTGTTCGCCAGCGAGGAGCAGCAGCACGTCGACGCGCTGACCAAGGCGATCACCGCTTCGGGCGGAACGCCGGTCAAGCATCCGACGTTCGTCTTCCCGGTCACCAACGAAGCCAGCTTCCTGAAGCTGGCCCTGACGCTCGAGAACGTGGGCGTCGGCGCCTACAACGGCGCCGGTCCGTCGCTCCAGAGCAAGGCGCTACTGGCCGCGGCCGGATCGATCGTCCAGATCGAGGCGCGTCACGCGGCCACGATCGCCCTGCTCACGATGGAGCTGGGGATGATCACTCCCAACGGCGCGTTCGACAAGCCGCTCACCAAGACGCAGGTGCTCGCCGCGGCGGGCCCGCTGATCAAGAAGTAGAGCCGCCCACGCTGTGATGGGGCAACCCGCGGGGGTCTTCTTCCCCGGCGCGGGTTGCTCGATCACGTGGCTATTTTTTCACTCGACCCAGCGCCACCATCACCTAGCCAGCCAGCCTTCCCCAATCGTCCCCGAGGCAAATTCCGCGTGTTCCGATCACGACCATCGCTCAGCTTTCGCCCCGCGGACCTGCGAGGTCTTGCCGACGAGGATCTGATGCAACTCGTCCGCGACGGCGACGCGCGGGCGTTCGAAGTCATCTTCGATCGTCACGCCGGAGCTGCGTTCTCGCTGGCCTACCGGATGTGTGGGCGACGGACGATGGCGGAGGACGTCGTGCAGGAGGCGTTCCTGTCCCTCTGGCGCAGCGGCGCCCGGTATGACCGCGCCCGCGGCAGCGTGCGCTCGTGGGTGCTCGGCGTGGTGCACAACCGGGCGATCGACGCCTTCCGCCGCGAAGTGGTCAAGGATCGCCGCGACGTGCACGACGACGGCATCGCCGAACGGCTGCCCGCTCTCCAGATGACCGACACCGAAGTCGAGCGCCGCGACGACGCGCGGCAGGTCCGCGGGGCGCTCGGCGAGCTGCCACCCGACCAGCGTCAGGTGATCGAGCTCGCCTACTTCGGAGGCTTCACCCACAGCCAGATCGCCAAGATCCTCGACCTGCCGGCCGGGACCGTCAAGGGCCGGATGCGGCTCGGACTGACGAAGCTGCGCCTCGCGCTCGGCGATCCCAGCGGGATCCTGCAATGACCCCCGGAGATCCGATGGCCCACCCCCGAGATTGCGCCGGCGACGCGGCCGCCTATGCGCTCGGCGCACTCGAGCCGGTGGAGGTCGATGCGTTCGTCCGGCACCTGGACGGTTGCATCGTCTGCCGCGACGAGGTCACTGCGCTCGGGCGCGTGGCCGACGCGCTGCCGATGTCAGCTCTCCAGCACGCAGTGCCGGGCGGACTTCGCCGCCGGGTCCTCCGTGACGTGCGCACAGAGCCGAAGCTGGCCCGGGCCGCGGCCCAGCGTCGCCGGCCGCGAGCACCGCTGCTGACCAGGGTCTCGGTCCCCCGCCCCGCCGTCGTCGCGAGCGCGCTGCTCGCGACGATCGTGATCCTGGCCGGCGGTCTGGGACTCGTCTCCGGGTCGCCCAGCAGCGGTCCGCGGGTGATCTCGGCGAAGGTCGTGGCCAACCGCGGAACCGCCCAGCTGCGCGTGGAGCACGGGGACGCCAGGCTGATCGTGCGCCACCTGGCGCCGCCACCGCCCGGACGCATCTACGAGGTGTGGCTGGTCAAGCGCTCGCACCGGGCGCCCTCGCCGACTAGCTCGCTGTTCAGCGTCAACTCCAGTGGTGCCGACGACGTGGCCGTGCCCGGCCCCCTGCGGGGAGTCACCGAGGTCATGGTCACGCCGGAGCCCGCGCCGGATGGCAGCGACGTACCCACGAGCCCGCCCGTGATCACCGCGCCGCTGAGCTGAGCCCGCGACCCCACGGCGCCCGGGGACCCCGTGGTCCAGTGATCCGAAACGGCCCGCGAGCCGTAGAATATGGAGTCAACCCACATCGATCGGAGCACAAATGGGACTCGACAATCCGCTGCACATCGCCTTCTTGCTGGTCATTCTGCTGCTCGTGTTCGGCGCCAAGCGCCTGCCCGAGATGGGACGCTCGCTCGGTGCCGGCCTGCGCGGCTTCAAGGACACCATCAACGGCGAGTCAAACCCGCCCCATGTCGAGCAGTCCTCGATGAGCGCCCAGGAGCCTGAGCCGGCCAGCGCGCACACTGCGCCACCGACTCGTCCGAGCGCCGTGCCGACCGCCGAATCGGTGCCTGAGCCAGCCGACGAACGCCCCCGGGTGCGCCCGGTCGCCTAGCTCAGGCTGCCCGGTCTCCGACCAACATCCCAGCGGGTGATCTAGATGCCGAACGTGCTTCGGGCCGGTGCCCTGCGGGCGGTTCGCCCCGCCCTGCGGGCGATCGGCCATCAGGACCAGCTCAGTATCGTCGGTCACCTCGACGAGCTGCGCGGTCGGCTGATCCTGTCGGTGGTCGCGGTGGCGGCCGCGTTCGGCCTCTGCTTCTGGCAGAACCATGAGCTGCTGCACCTGATCGACTCGCCGCTGGCCCACCAGACCCAGAAGCAGGTGCGCCAGGGTCAAGGTCCCCTCGGCGCCACCTACAAGGTGCAGACCAGCGCGCGCGACCTGGCGGTCCAGCTGAACACGGTGGTCGGCGTGCTGGGCACCAGCCTCGGCCCCAAGGAGCCGCCCGCAGTGCGGGCCTCGCTGGCGCAGGCCCAAGCCAGCCTCAAGCACGACATCACCAGTCTCTCCGCACCACCCCAGGGTGACCGGCCGGTGACGCTCGGGGTCGGCGAGCCGTTCACGACGACCATCACCGTGACGTTCATCTTCGCGCTGATCCTGTCGCTGCCGATCCTGCTGACCCAGGCCTACGGGTTCCTGATGCCGGCATTCGAGCCCGAGGTGCGTAAGAAGATGAAGCCGCTGACCTTTGCCATCCCGGTGCTGTTCATCGCCGGGGTCGCGTTCGGCTACTTCGTCGTCGTTCCGGCGGCCGTGCAGTTCTTCCAGAACTTCAACGCCTCCGAGTTCAACGTGCTCGTCCAGGCGGCGCCGTACTACAAGTTCGCCGCGATGACCATGCTCGCGATGGGGCTCCTGTTCCAGGTCCCGATCGCGATCCTCGCCGTCACCCGCGGCGGCCTGATCACGCCCCGCCAGCTGCGCCACAATCGCCGCTACGCCGTTGCCGCCTGCGCGGTCGTCGCCGCGGTGCTCCCGGGCGACGCGATCACCATGCTGCTCGAGACCGTGCCGCTGTACCTGCTGTTCGAGATCAGCGTGCTGCTGGCGACGTTCGCCGAACGGCGGGCGCGCCGGCAGGCCAACCGCGTTCAAGGCGTCCCGCCCGAGTCGGGGCTCGGCGAGGGCGCTTAGCGCCCGAGGGCGGACCGAATGAGGATTGCGATCGTGGGCGCAGGGATCTCGGGGCTGGTCGTCGCGCACCTGCTGCACGGCGAGCATCAGATCACGGTGTACGAGGCCGGCGACTATGCCGGCGGTCACGCGAACACGATCAGGGTCGACACGCCCAACGAGACCCACCATGTGGACACCGGGTTCATCGTCTTCAACGAACGCAACTATCCCAACTTCGAGCGCCTGCTGGCCCGCCTGGACGTCGCCTGGCAACCGTCGACGATGACCTTCAGCGTCAGCGACGGACTCGGCGACTTCGAGTACAACGGCAGCTCCCCCAACGGGCTGTTCGCCAAGCGCGCGCATCTGCTCACCCCCTGGTTCCTGCGCATGATCGCGGATCTGGCGCGGTTCAACCGCGCGGCGCACGAGCTGCTGCAGGGACAGGCGGGGGACGGGCCCTCGCTCGGGCATTGGCTGGAGCAGCAGGCCTTCTCGCGCCCGTTCGTCGAGCGGCTGATCGTCCCCCAGGCCTCGGCGGTGTGGTCGGCGGATCCGGGTCAGATGTGGAGCTTCCCCGCGCGCTTCCTGGCCGAGTTCTTCGACAACCACGGGATGCTGGGGATCCGCGGACGTCCACGTTGGCGCGCCGTCCGCGGCGGGTCGGCCCGCTACGTCGAGGCCCTGACCCGTCCGTTCGCCGATCGTCTGCGACTGGGCGCGCGCGTGGAGGCGGTGACCCGGGGCCCGGACCACGTGCTCGTCAAGGCCCGCGGTGCGCAGGCGGAGCGCTTCGACGAGGTGGTGCTGGCCACCCACTCCGATCAGGCGCTGGCGATCCTGCCCGATGCCACCTCGGCCGAGCGCGAGATCCTCGGGGCGGTGCCCTATCAGGCCAACGAGGCCGTCCTGCACACCGATGTCCGGATGCTCCCCCGCCGCCGGCGGGCCTGGGCGAGCTGGAACTACCACCTGCTGCCACAGCCCAGCGCCAGCACCACGGTCACCTACCACATGAACCGCCTGCAGTCTCTGAACGCCGAGCGGGAGTTCTGCGTGACCCTGAACCGCACGGCGGACATCGATCCCGCCCACGCGATCCGCACCATCCACTATTCGCACCCCGTGTACACGGCCGCCGGAGTCAAGGCGCAGCGACGGGTGGCGGAGATCAGCGGGCGCAACCGAACCCACTTCTGCGGCGCCTACTGGGGCTGGGGGTTCCACGAGGACGGCGTGGTCAGCGGGCTGCGAGTCGCCGAGCGCTTCGGGGCCCGGCTGTGAGCGCCAGCTGCATCTACGAGGGCACGATCCGCCACCGGCGCTTTGACCCCCCCTACGAGTTCCGCCACCGGCTCGCGCTGGCCTACATCGACCTCGACGAGCTGCCCGAGCTGCTCGGTGGCCGACTGGTCGAGCCCGGTCCAGGCCTGCTGCGCTTCCGGCGCCGCGACTACCTCGGCGAGCCCGGCGTGCCGCTGGAGCACGCGGTCCGCGACACCGTGCAGGAGCAGACCGGGGATCGGCCCACCGGGCCGATCAGGCTGCTGACGCAGCTGCGCTCGTTCGGGCACTGCTTCAATCCGGTCAGCTTCTACTACTGCTTCGATGCCGCGGCGCGGCGGGTTCAGGCGCTGGTGGCCGAGGTCACCAACACGCCCTGGGGCGAGCGCCACGCCTACGCCCTGCGAGCCGACGACGCCGGCTCGGACGTCCTGCAGGCGCAGTTCTCCAAGGCGCTGCACGTCTCGCCGTTCATGGGCATGGACCACTGCTATCAGGCCCGCGCCGGCAGCCCCGCGCAGGCGCTGTCGGTTCACGTCGAGAGCCGGCGGTGCGGTGCGCCGGTGTTCGAGGCCACGCTCGCCCTGAGCCGCCGGGAGCTGACTCGCTCCGGCGCGGCATCGATGAGCCTCCGCTATCCCCTGGCCAGCGTCCGCGTGCTGGCGCTGATCTACGGCCACGCCGTGGGGCTGAAGCTCGCGGGGGCATCGCTGCACAGACATCCGGGGCATCCCCAGGTGGGTGGAGCATGAAGATCGGCCTCTCACGGTGGCTGGCCTCGGTGCTGCTGCGCCGGATCAACGTGGGCAGCCTGCTGTTCGTGGAGGGGGACCACGAGCGTCGGTTCGGCGCGGGACCGCCGACCGCGACGATCAACGTTCGCTCCTCCCGGACCTGGCCGATGCTGCTGCACGGCAGCCGGGGGATGGCCGACGCCTACGCCAAGGGATGGTGGGACTCGCCCGACCTGGTGGCGGTGATCCGGTTGGGAGCGCGCAACGTCGGCGGTCTGGACCGGCTTCGGGCGCTGATCGCGCCCCTGCGCTGGCCCGCGCTGCGGATCCGAGCCCTCAGCCGCCACAGTACCCGCCGGCGGCGCCGGCGCGACATCGCCGCCCACTACGACCTCGGCAACGATCTCTTCTCGCAGATGCTCGACCCCACCATGAGCTACTCCTGCGCGGTGTTCGAGCGCGACGGCATGACGCTCGAGCAGGCCTCGATCGCCAAGCTGGCGCGCGTGTGCGAGAAGCTCGAGCTCGGGCCCGAGGATCGCGTGCTGGAGATCGGGACCGGGTGGGGCGGGTTCGCGCTTCACGCCGCGGCGACGTGCGGATGCCACGTTACGACGACCACGATCTCGCGCGAGCAGCACGAGCACGCCGTCGAGCAGGTGCGCCGGGCCGGGCTCGAGGACCGCGTCACCGTGCTGATGGAGGACTACCGCGACCTGCGGGGCAGCTACGACAAGCTGGTGTCGATCGAGATGATCGAGGCCGTGGGCTGGCAGCACATCGGCACGTTCTTCAACAAGTGCTCCGACCTGCTCACACCCCACGGCGTGATGCTGCTGCAGGCGATCACCATCGACGACCGGGCCTACGAGGTCGAGAAGGCGTCGAGGTCGTTCATCAAGACCCACATCTTCCCCGGCGGGGCGCTCCCCTCGCTGGGCGTGATCGCACGCAACGTCGCGCGGCGCACCGACATGCAGATGGTCCACCTCGAGGACCTGACCCCGCACTACGTCGAGACGCTCCGGCGCTGGCGACACAACTTCACCGCCAACGCGCGCTCGCTGTCAGAGGTCGGCTACGACGAGCCCTTTCGCCGGCTCTGGACCCTGTACCTGTCCTACTGCGAGGCCGGGTTCGCCGAACGGCGAATCTGTGACGTCCAGATCCTGTTCGCCAAGCCCCGGTGCGAGGTCGCGCCGCGCGTGCGGACCCGGAGCGCCGCGGTCGCGGTCGCGAGCGTCGACTCGGAGCTGGCCTGAAGGCCGCCCGACCCGTGCCGCCCGACCCGTGCCGCCGGCGCACCCACCGCCTGGACGCGCTCGCGCCGGGACAGGAGTAGCATCGCGAGGGTTGGCCTGGGAGGAGCCGCTGGCATGGCAATGATCCAATTGCGCCGCAGCGGCGTATTACTCCCTGATAGGCGGCAGGACGGCCGGTGTTCGTGTCGCAAACCTTAGAAGGAAGCAAAACTCCTTGAAAGGAGCACTATGAGTGACGAGCTCACCCTCGACGCAGTAGATGTCGACGGAGCTGTGCGCGAGACGGCCGCCGAGGCCATGGACGCACTAGACGGAGACACCCGTTCGCAGTTCCTACGCCGTGCCGGCATCGCCGGCGGCGCTTTCATGGGCGGCGGCGCCCTTCTCAGCACGCTCGCGCCGAGCGCGATGGCGTTCGGAGGCGGCCGCCCGCCGGCCAAGGTGTTCGGCAAGGGCGACACCGCGATTCTGCGCTACGCGCTCACGCTCGAGTACCTCGAGGGCACGTTCTACAACCTGGCCACCGAGGCCCAGCGCCGGACCGGGTTCCTGCGTGGCAACAACAACGCCAAACTGCGGACGTTCCTGCAGACGGTGACCCACGACGAGAACAAGCACGTCGCCGAGCTCAAGCACGTGCTCGGAAACAAGGCGCTGCGCAAGCCGAAGTTCAACTACCACGGCAAGACCGAGAACATCAACGGGTTCCTGGCCTCGTCGTTCGCGTTCGAGAACACGGGCGTGCACGCCTACTCCGGCCAGGCGTTCAACATCAAGGAGCCGGCCGTCCTCGCTGCGGCGCTCTCGATCGTCACGGTCGAGGCTCGCCACGCCGCCGTTATCGGGCTGCTCGCTCGGGGCACCGAGTTCGGCATCTCCCCCGACGGCGCCAACGACACGCCGTTCACCGCCGCACAGGTGCTGAAGGCCGTCACCGGCCTCAACTTCATCACGAAGCTGTACACGGTCTAAGCCGCGACTCTGTCGCTGCCTTGACTTGTTGGGCTTCTCGGGCCGCGCCGGACTTCTCCGGCGCGGCCCGCGTCGTTCCCGGAGGTGAGTGCCGCCGCCCGTTCGCCGAGAGCCCCGCTCGAGGCTGACAGGGCTGCGTTCGCGCGGGGGGACCGCGATGACCGACTTTGGCGGTGGAACCGCCACCGGGGCACCACGGCATGGCGGCTGCCCGGTCCGGCGGCCGATGTCGGCGGCCTCGCGCACGGGGACGTGAGCGGCTATGTGGCCCAAGCAATCGCTCTCCCCCGGGCCCTGATCGAGTTCGGACACGCCGAGTACTGGTCCGCGCGCCAGGCGCAGGCGTTTGCCCGCGCGAGGAGCGCGGGCACCAGCCTGCTCTTCTTCGGCTCGGACACGCTCGGCTGGCGGGTGCGCTACGCCCCCGGCCTCGCCGGCGGGCAGCGAGGCCGGGCAGGCCGAGCACTCGATCGTCGCCTGGCCTGCGACCCGCGTGGCTGTTCGCCGGCACCGGGATCACCGCGGCGACGCGAATCCCCGGAATCGTCGGCTACGAGCTCGACCAGCGGACCGACGCCAGTCCGCCGGGGACCCGGGCCGTCGGCTCCGGCGCCGCACCGTGCATGACCCCCGCGCGCGGCGAGCCCGCCCCGGGGCCCGGCCAGAACCAGGCCGAGACGACGATCTACACCGCTTCGGGGCCACTGGTGTTCGCCACCGGCACGCTGGCCTGGGAGCTCGGGCTCGAGCCGGTACCGAGCGCCTCACCCGACGCGCCCCTGGGGCCGGACCCGCGGGTGGTGGGGATGACGCGGAACCTGCTCGCCCACGTGCTGGGGCCGAGCACCGGCTGACCTCCGGGTCCTCCGACCCTCAGCGCCCGGGCAGGTGGTAGATGTCGATGACGCCGCTGGGGGCGTGATCGTTGGCGTTGCCCTCCGGGAGGACGATCCGGCCGCCGACCACGATCGGGCTGTTCCAATGCCCGGTGCCGGCGGGGAGCGAGGCGAGCAGGCGGCCGCTGGTCGGGTCGCGAATCGCCAGCGCGCCCTTGACCTCGTCGTACACGTACAACAGCCCACCCGCGAGCACCGGACTGGTCCCCGCGGTGCCGTCCTGCCACGCGACGCTCAGACGGTGATCGCGCCCGAGCCCGTAGGCCGCGGTTCCGGCGTCGTCGGTCACGAACACGTAGGTCCGCCCGGCGTGACGCCAGACGGCCGGTGCGCTCATCACCTCACCTGATCCCGGGCTGTCGATCTGCTGCAGCTCACCCCCGAGGCGCGGACCGGCCCGGCCGGCGGTGCCATCGAGGGCGCCCAGGTTCAGCAGCGCGAGCCTGCCGTCCTTGCCACCCTGCACGGCCAGTCTCAGCCCGCCCGCCGGCGGCAGCAGCACCGGGGCGGTGCTGCCGACGTCGGTGTCGGTGGCGTTCAGCTGGGCCTGATCGGTCGGCGTCCAGTTGTGCTCGAGCCTCGCGCCGGGACTCAGCTCCACCACGCTGTCGCCCCAGTTGGTTCCGCCGTCGAAGGGGCCGTTTCCCGTCGCGACCAGGATCCGCCCGCTCCCGGGCTCGATCACCGCGCCGGCACGAGACCAGATGGCCGAGTCCCCCTGGGTGTCGGTGCTCGGACACGAGCCGGCGGCGATCAGCCGATGGCGGTCCGAGCACTGCGCGTTCCAAACGTGGGTGATCCGGCCGCTCGCGCGGTCGATCGTCACCACATGGCCGTCATAGGGTGGGGCGTCGCCGAGGTAGCCGCCGGTGACCGCGATCACTGAGCGGCCGCTGAGGTTCAGCGCCGAGGTGAGCTTCTCGTGCCCGGGGTCGAAGCTGATCCGCGCCGGCCAGTGGGCTGAGCGAACCTCCCTCCCGGTGGCCAGCGCGAGCTTGTGGATCATCCCGTCCGGGCTGGCGGCGTAGAGGTGGCGACGATCGGGATCGGCCACCGGCGCCGCGTTGGTGATCTGCGCGGTGCCCTCGTAGGTGCGGATGTCGCGGGGCACGTACTCCCAGAGCCGCGCCCCGGTACCCGCCGCGAGCGCGATCGTCTTCCCGTAGGTGGTGCTCACCACGACCACATCGCGCGCGCGCCCGCGAACGCGGATCCCGTGCAGCTCGATGGCGCAGGAGTCGACCGTCCCGTCGACGTGCACGACGCGGCGACGCAGGAGGCCCAGATCGCCCGGCGTGATGCCGGTGTCGACCGGTCCGACGCCGCTGCGCTGGGCGTCATAGTCAAACCGCGTCCAGTCGCCACTCGGGACGCGGATGCTGGCGCTCCGCGCCGTGGCGCCAGCGCCCGGCATCGACGCCCCGACCGCATGGCTCCCGCACGCGACCAGCACCAGCGCGCCGGCGAGCAGCAGGCCGCCGGTCAGCTTCTTCGCCATCATCGGGCCGCGCGTCAGCCTGGCCATCAGGGTGTGGGCGCTGACCCCAGGAGCCCCTCCACCCTCAGCGGAAGGAGCCGGTCCAGGAGCGCTCCCAGCGCGGCCAGGGTTGATGTCGTGAGCGTCGACACCGGTTCGGGGAGCGTGTTGGTCACCGACGTGCCGAGGCGGATGACGCCATCGAGGACAGTCGGCGAAACCGGCGGCGGCGCTGGCCGCGGTCGGGGTGCTCGCGGCGGCGGGGGTGGGCGCGGTGGGGGCGGTCCACTCGGGAGCGGCACGCGTGAGCCCGAGCCCGAGCCGCCCGTCACCACGGTCTCCGGCCCGGGCGGACCAGGAGCGGCGCCGGGTCCGGGAGCGCCCGCGCTCGCGCCCGGTCCCGCGGCCAACGGCGGTGCGACTCGGGCGGCGCCGGTGCCGGGCGCCGTAGTCCGGCGAGAAGGCCCAGCGCGGGTCGCACCCACCCCCACCGCGTGCGCCAGCAGGGCCGAGTTCGCCGAGCCCGACAGCGACGGGCCGTTCCCAGCGGACGGCACCGCTGGTCCCGAAAGCGCCTGTCCCAGGCTCGAGAGACGGCCGAACCCGCCCGCGAACGCGAGCAGCAGCAGCACCGCCACCAGGATGCCGGGAACCAGCAGCGCGGCGCCCGACGCTCGGTAAAGCTGCCGCATCCATGCGCGCGCCAGTGGCATGCTGGGATGGTACCTCTCGGCCCACTCCACTCCGCCGGGCGCCCGGCGATGCAGCGGCCGCCGTCCCCGGTCCGTACGTCGACAATGGCAATCACCGGCGCGTGTACGCTCGCGCTGGATGCAGCGCCTCTCGATCGCCCGCTCGCTTCGCCTGGCGCTCGTCGGGCTGACGTTGGTGCTGGCCGTGATCGCGGCGCTTGGGGTGTCGAGCCTCTACAACGCCCGCCAGCGCTACGAGAACACCCTCGCCCAGAGCTCGTCCGTCGCGGCCGCCGGGGCCAACCTGACCACGGCCGCGATCGCCCGGCAGGAGGTCCTGCGCGACGCCCGCGGCCCCGCCGCCGCGGGCGCCCGCGCCGACGCATCGAGCACCTACGCCGATGCGAGCGCCACCGCGATCCGGCTCGCGTCCGCCGACCCGCGCAGCGAGAGGCTGCTCAGAGCGCAGCTGGCCGTGCAGGCGCGGGCACGCGTGCTCATGGGCGCGGGTCCGTTCGCCAGCTCTGCCCTCTTCGGTGACGCTCTGGCGCGCTCAGGTGTTCTGGCCAACGAGCTCCAGGCCCGACAGCGGGCGCGTGAGGCGCACGCCCGCAGCCAGGCCCGCTCGGATTCGCGCCACGCCATCACTCTGGTCGCGGTGGCCGGGCTGCTCGCCCTGCTGGGGGCGCTGGCGCTGATCAGCGGCCTCGTGCGAGGGATGCGCCGGCCGCTCGATGCCCTGGTCGACGCGACCCGCGGACTGGCGGCGGGTGAGCTGGAGCGTCGCGTGGATCCGGCCGGCCCGCGTGAGCTTCGGGACCTCGGGGCGGCGTTCAACGCGATGGGCGCGGACCTCGGGAGCGCACGGCGCCGGATCGAGGAGGAGCGCCGCCGGCTCAGCGTGACGATCGAGAGCCTCGGCGACGCGCTGATCGTGACCGAGCCCAGCTCGTCGATGATCGCCACCATCAATCCGCGCGCGGCCGAGCTCGTCCCCGAGCTGGTCGTCGGCTCCAGTGTCGAGCGGGGCAGCAGCCCCCTGCCGCCGCTGGCCTCTGCGCTCCGGGGCGAGACGATCGTCGAGCATCGGGGACGGGCGCTCGCGGTCACGGCGGCGACCCTCGGCAGCAACGCCGATGGAGTAGTCTGGACGGTGCGCGACACGAGCGAGCGGGCCCAGCTCGAACACGCCAAGAGCGAGTTCGTCGCCACGGCGTCGCACGAGCTGCGCAGCCCGCTGACCTCGATCAAGGGCTTCGTCGAGCTGCTGGCCCACTCCCCCGAGCGGATGTCCGCGCGCCAGCGCGAGTTCGTCGACATCATCCTGCGCTCGACCGATCGACTCGTCGAGCTCGTCAACGACCTCCTCGACGTGGCGCGGATTGAGGCCGACCACATGGAGATCAGCCGGCGTCCGATCGACGTCGGCGAGGCGGTTCGCGAGATCGTCGAGCTGACGGCTCCGCGAATCGCCCAGAAACGCCAGCAGCTGACCGTGCTGGTGGCCCCGAGGCTGCCCCTGGCCTATGCCGATCCGGGGCGAGTGCGCCAGATCGTGGGCAATCTCCTCACCAACGCGCATCTGTACACCGGCGAGGGTGGCGCGATCCAGATCGGAGTCGACGCCGACCGCGCCTGGATCCGGATCGCCGTCGGCGATTCTGGAAGCGGCATCACCGAAGAGGAGTCCAGGCACATCTTCGAACGCTTCCACCGCGGTTCTGGCGCGGGTCCGGCCAGTCCCGGAACCGGGCTCGGACTGTCGATCGTCAAGTCCCTGGTCGAGTTGCACCAGGGCCGGATCGAGATCGAGAGCGAACCCGGCCGCGGCACCACCTTCCGCGTTCTGCTTCCCGCAGCGATCCCCGCTCCGCAGCCCGACCGAACGCTGAAGGCGATCCGGGGACGCCGGGTGCTCGTGGTGGACGACGAGCCCGAGATCGCCGAGCTGCTCGCGGGGCAGCTCGCCCCGCTGCAGGTCAGCGCGACGATCGCCACCAGCGGGAAGGAGGCACTGGCCAGGCTGGGCGCCGAGCACTACGACGCGGTCACCCTCGACATCCTCATGCCCGGCATGGACGGCTTCCAGGTGCTGCGCGCGCTCCGCGCCGACCCCGAGCTGCGCCGCACCCCGATCGTGTTCGTATCGGTGTTCTCCGGCCGTCACGAGCTCGCGGGCGAGTGGGTGGTGTCCAAGCCGATCGATCCCGACGAGCTGCGACAGGTGCTCAGCGCAGCGGTCAGCGCCGGGCGCTCACGCGTGCTCGTCGTCGGTCGCGAGGAGCTGCGGGTCGGGCTCGCGCCGGCGCTGGCCGAGCTGGGGATCGAGCACCTGTGGGTGGCCAGCGGCGCGGCTGCCGCGCGGGCGTGCGCAGAGCGGCGCTACGAGGTCGCTCTGGTCGACATCGGCATCCGTAATCCCCAGGCCGTGTTGCAGGCCCTCGACCTGCGCGGTCGGCGCCTGCGACGCGCGGTGATCCTGTTCTCCGACGGAGCGACTCCGGGCTCCGCCGGGATCGGTCGGCTCGGCATGGAGGTCGTGCCCGCCGATCAGGCGGTCCCCGCCCTGCTGGCAGCGCTGCGCGGGACGGGTTGAGGCTCCGCGGGACGGGTTGAGACTCCGCGGGGCGCGATCAGACTCCGCGAGAAGCGCTCGAGGACGATAGGCTGGTTTTCGGTGGCCGTCAGGAGCGAGAGCGAGCTGATCGAGGAGATCGAGCGCCTACACGCCGAGCTGAACCGGCGCGAGCGGGAGGCGTCGGGCAAGGAGCGCCAGCTGGAGCGCTACGCCGCCGACCTGCGGGAGACCTTCAAGCAGGAGCGGGCTCGTTCGCTGCAGCTCAGGCGCTCCTATATGGCGACGGTCCGCGCGCTGGCCAACGCCGTGGAGGCGCGCGACGCCTACACCGGTCAGCACGCCGAGCGGGTCACCGCCTATGGCATGGAGATCGCGCGGGTGCTCGGCGGCGCGCTCTCCTCTACCCGCGACATCGAGTTCGGGTTCCTGCTCCACGACATCGGCAAGGTGGCGATCCCCGACGCGATTCTGTACAAGCCGGCCGCGCTCACCGACAAGGAGCGGGCGCTGATGGCCCAGCACCCGGTGATCGGCGCCCACATCCTGCGCGGGATCGAGTTCCTCGGCGAGGCGTCCCAGGTCGTGCGCCACCACCACGAGCGCTGGGATGGGCACGGGTACCCCGACGGCCTTGCCGGCGCCGAGATCCCGCTCGCCGCCCGCGTGTTCGCCGTCGCCGACGTGCTCGACGCGCTCACCACCGAGCGGCCCTACCGTCATGCTTCACCGCTGAGCGTGGCCCGCGAGACGATCGCCGCCGAAGCCGGAAAGCAGTTCGACCCCAGTGTCATTCAGGCCTTCAACTCGATCGACGACGCCACCCTCGCGCGGATCAGCATCTCCCGACGATGAGCAGTGGCGTGCTGGTCGTCGACGACGACCCGTTCATCCGCAAGCTGATCGCCACCACGCTCGAGGACGTGTCGGCGTTCGTGTTGCACGAGGCCGCCGACGGCAACGAGGCGATCACCGTCGCCCGTCGTGAACGGCCGACGCTCGTGTTCCTCGACGTCGACATGCCCGGCCTGAACGGAATCGACGCCTGCCGGGCCCTCCGTGAGGATCAGGCCACCAGCGGCGCGACGATCGTGATGCTCACCGCCGCCCACGGTGACGACGTCGAGCGCCGGGCCGAGGAAGCGGGAGCGGACCTTTTCCTGACCAAGCCATTCAGTCCGCTGGACCTGCTTCGCCTCGTCGACCGCCTCGGCGAGCAGGGCTGACGGTCCCCGGCAGCGGCGCTGGCTATCCCACGCTCGCCCCTGATCGCCCGCGGCAGCAACCCCCGCCGCGGCGGGCCTACGAGATCTTGATCAGCACGATCGTGTTGAGCACGAACACGATGGCGAAGCCGATCGTCCAGCGATTCAGGTTGCGCTCGACGAGCGACCCGCCGCCGAACGGGCCCGCCCCGGTGCCCACTCCGAACGCGCCGGAGAGACCCGAGTCCTTACCGGAGTGCATCAGGATCAGGAAGATCAGAACGACGCAGAGAAGGATCTGGAGGAAGCTCAGCACCGTGGTCATCGGAGCTCATGGTAGCCGCTGCGGGTCTCCCGGCTCCCCCCGATCGCCCGAAGCCGCCGCCCCCTCCGCCTCGGCGCCCCCCACGCCCACCGCGCCCGGCTCCCTCGCCCTCGGCGCCCCCCGCGCGATCGAGGGCGCACAGGATCTCGATCGCCTCGGCGCGCAGGGCCTGATCGACGGCCTCATAGTCCGCGTCGGACAGCTTCCCGGTCCGGTGGTCGAGGTCGGCGTCCCGGATCTCGCGGTACTTGGCCTCCCGGGCGGCGTCCAGCTCGGCGATCTCGACCGGCTCCGGCTCCTCGAGACCCAGGGTCGGCCCTCCCTCGGCGGCGTGAACGGCGCTCCCGCGACGAAGCGGAGCTGATACCACGAGCACGACCAGGGCCAGGATGGCCACGACGATCAAGAACTCCATTACGCCTGGTTGCGCCGCGATTCCGCCACCGGCCCTAGGCCGGCTCGCGAGCCGCCATGGCCGAGGCCGGCTCGCGGGCCGCCATGGCCGAGGCCGGCTCGCGAGCGGCGATGGCCGGCGAGCTCGTCGCCCGGCTCGCGCGAGCGGGGACCGCGGCCCGTCGCCGCGCCCGGGCCGGGAACGGCCACAGCGCGATCAGACCGCCGATCGCGATGATCATCGCGCCGAGCCAGATCCAGGTCACCAGCGGGGAGACGATGAGCCGGAACTCGACCGGCCACGGGTGGGTCACGAACCGGGCCGCCAGACCCGCGATGGCCTGATCACGCTGCGCCCACAGCGGCGCGAGCGCCGCCTGGGCCTGGCGCAGGGGAAGCCCGGCCACCTGCGTCATCGCGTGGGTGGTGGCGGCGGTGAACAGCTTGTCGCCCTGGCCGATCAGCGGTTGCAACGGCAGCAAGTTCCCGGGATTGATCACCGTCCAGATGTCCTTGGTCAAGCCCGCCCGCAGCCCCACCTGGCTGTCGCCCTCGCCGTTGAAGAAGCGCCCGATCGGGCCCAGGCTCGGGTCCTGGGAGGGGTAGTAGCCCCGCGTGGTGGTGAGCGTCGTGACGTGGTGCCCCCCCTTGGACACGGCGAGCACGGCGCCGAAGGAGATCTTCTGGGCGCTCGCCTGGGCGGTGGGATGGAGATAGCGGATCATGTAGCCGTCGACGCTGACCCGCTGGCCGGGCGCCAGCGTCATGTCGTGAGAGTGCTGGAAGGAGGAGGAGGCCGCCACGCCGACGAGCAGCACCGCGATCCCGGCGTGGGCGATGTAGCCGCCGTAGCGCCGCCGGTTGCGCCGGATCAGCGCCACGAACGCGACGGGCACGGCATCGTGGGTCATCGCGCGGCGCGCGCTGACCCCCCGCCACAGCTCCTGGGCCACGGCGGCGACCACAAAGGCCCCGAGCGCAAACATGATCAGCGCCGACGGACTCGTGCTGACGCCGCCGGCGGCCAGCAGCGCGAGCAGCGTGAGCACTCCGGCGGCCACGGGAAAGCTGAAGTTGCGCCGCAGGTTGACCGCGCTCACCCGCCGCCAGGCGATGAGCGGGCCGATGCCGGCGAGCAGGACCAGGACGAGCGCAAGCGGGACGACGAAGGGCTCGAACGCGGGCGGCCCGACCGACACCTTGGTCCCGGTCAGGGCCTGCGAGATCAGGGGGAAGAAGGTCACCCAGAAGATCACGAACACCATCGCCACCAGCACCAGGTTCTGGAGCAGGAACACGGACTCGCGGGAGAGCAGCGAGTCGAGCTGCGCGTCGGACCCGAGCCGTTCCCGGCGCCACATGATGAGCCCGACCGAGCCCCCGATCATCACCGCCAGCAGCCCCACGAAGGGGATCCCCAGCGTCGAGGCCCCGAAGGCGTGGATCGAGTCCAGGACGCCCGAGCGAACCAGGAACGTCCCGAGGATCGCGAGGGTGCCACAGCCGAGGATCAGGGACACGTTCCACACCTTCAGCATCCCGCGCTTCTCCTGGATCATGATCGAGTGGATGAACGCGGTGGCGCACAACCACGGCATCAGCGCGGCGTTCTCGACCGCATCCCACGCCCAGTAGCCGCCCCACCCGAGCTCGGTGTAGGACCAGCGAGCGCCGAGCAGGACCCCGATGCCGAGAAACAACCAGGCCGCGAGCGCGAACCGGCGCGTGACCGCGATCCACTCGGACCCGAGCCGGCCGGTCACCAGTGCCCCGACCGCGAACGCGAACGGGATCGTCAGCAGCGTGTAGCCCGAGTAGAGCATCGGCGGGTGGATCATCATGCTCGGGTGCAGCAGCAGCGGGTCGAGGCCCGATCCCTCGACCGGGGGCCGGGCGGTGGTCGAGAACGGGTTGGCGAAGAACACCGTCAACGAGGTGAAGAAGGCCGCGAAGCCCAGCAGCACGGCGGTGGCGTAGGGGGCGATCTCCCGGACCCGCCTGCGGGTCAGGAACAGGATCAGGCTCGACCACATCGACAGCAGCCAGACCCACAGCAGCAGCGACCCTTCCTGCGAGGACCAGGCGGCGGCGGCCTTGTAGAAGGTCGGCGTCGTGGTGGAGGAGTGGGCGGCGACGACGTTGAACGAGAAGTCTGAGCGCAGGAAGGCCGACTCCAGGATCACGAATGCCACCGTGGTCAATCCCGCCAGGGCATAGACCGAGCGGCGTCCCGACTCCACCCACTGTCGCTGCCGGGTGCGGGCTCCGTAGAGCGAGGCGCCGATGCCGTAGACGGCCACCAGCAGCCCGAGGATCAGCAGCGCCCGGCCGATCAGCGCCATCTCAGCGATGACCGCCCGTCTGCGGTGCCGCCATCGCTACGCGGCCTTCGCGGCCTGGTACTTGGAGGGACACTTGGTGAGCATCGAGTCCGCCACGCCGATGAACGCCGACCCCGGCGCCTGCTCGTGCACGCTCACCATCACTCCCCGCCCGGCGGCGAACGGATCCGGGACTATGCCCGTATAGCGCACGAGCACCGATTCGGTGAGCTTGGGGTCACGAACGCGGAACAGCAGTGCCTGGCCCTGGTGCTGGACCGAGCCGGTCAGCACGGTGCCCGCGAGCACATAGGTGTGCCCCGGCTGGGCGCGCCTCAGCAGCTGACCCGCGGTGAGCTCGTCGTTTCCGGCCGCGAAGCTCGTATAGATCAACGCCGAGGCGAGCAGCAGGGCGGCGGTCAGGGTGACCGTCAGACGGATGGCGCGCTTGCGGCTGGGATCCATGTCGGGAAATTCTCCCACAAGGCGCTCGCTGGGTACGCCGGCCCCTCGGCCGCCCCGCGCAACCACCCTCGGCCGTCCGCGCAACCACCGCCGACGCGCGGCGCGGGAGGACCCGATGCCAAGGGGACTGGAGACGACCCGGCAATTAGCGTCGTGTTAGCGCCCAGGAAATCTACGCGTGTTCGCGAAACCAATTGGATCGCCAACCGTTACTGGTCATGAACGTGTTAGTTCGATCCAAACCAGGCGAGAGCCGCTTGCGGCGCACTCGGCCGGGAAGCGCGGAGCACTCGGGAACCCCGAGCTCCGCCACCGGTCCCGGGCAGGCCACGGCGTCCGGGCGCGCGCAGCCGCGCTCGCCGAGTGCCAATTCCGATCGGCGTCACGGTGGCCCGCCCCAGGATCACGCGCTCTACAACTGCCAGTGCGGCTTCGTGTTCCAGGCGCCCGTCACCACCTCGGTCGGCTGCCCCCACTGCGGCAACACGCAGGCCTGGTAGCCCCTCGCGCCGACCATGTGGGCCGGCGCGGGTCAAATCCGCTCGAGCACCAGGCGGTGGTGGTCGAGCAGCTTCCGCTCGAAGCAGACCTGGTTGGCGCTCACCCCCGACGTGAATCCGAGCCGAAACTCTCGGCTCGTGAGCCAGACCGGAAGTAGCAGCAGCTTCGCCAGCGTCTTCTGGAGGCCGAAGGTGCCGATCCTCGTGTTCCACTGGTTGATCGTCTCGATGTAGTCCAGGCGACCGCTCGAGCTCTCCACGAGCCGAAAGTCCGGCGCCGCGCTACGGAGGATCTGCTCCTGACCGAAGGGCAGGAAGGAGCCGGGGAACTGGCAGCCGAGCAGCGCCAGGTACCAGGCGTCGGACTCGCGCTGCGCGTCGACGTCGATCTGAGCGACGTCGATCATGTTGGGTCCGAAGACCATCGTCTGCAGGTAGAAGCGACCCCCCGGGGCCAGCAGGCCGGCGACATTGGCGAACAGCCTGCGGTAGACGTCCTCCTGGCGGCGGGCCTCGTAATCCCCCGGTGAGGCGAAGTGCTCGAACGCGCCCAGGCTCGCCACGGCATCGAAGCTGCCGTAGGTCTTCCGGGTGACCTGACGGGCGTCGCGCAGATGAACCTCGAGACCGTTACGCCGGCACGCCCGTAGCTGGGCGCCCGACAGCGTCACACCGAGCCCCTGCGCGCCCCGCCGGCGCGCGAAGTCCAGCAGCGCGCCCCAGCCGCAGCCGAGGTCGAGCACGCGCCGGCCGGGGCCGATCCCGATCTGCTGCGCGACGTAGTCGTGCTTGCGTCGCTGGGCCTCCTCCAGGCTGAGGGAGAAATCGCCGTCGTACCTGGCGCCGCTGAAGTCGGCCAGCTCACCCAGGCTCAGACGGAAGATCCGGTCGATCGAGGAATAGGTGAACTCGAGGTCTCGGCGTTCGGCCATGGCGTCAATCCAGCGCGCGGCGGATGAACAGCCGGGCTCCGAGGGCGCCGAACAGCACCAGCGAGACTCCGAGGCCGAGCGCGATCCATCCCCCGGCGAGATGCGGAAACGTGGTGAGCGCACCGCGCAGCCCCTCGCTCAGGTAGGTGATCGGGTTCACCAGGGTGAGAATCTGAAACCAGCGCAGCGTGTGCAGGGAGTTCCAGGGAAAGAACGTGCAGCCGGTGAAGATCAGCGGCGTCAGCACGACCGCGAACGCGACGCTGATCCGGTTGGGCGGCACGGCGGTACCCAATACGAGTCCCATCGCCCCGGCGGCCACGCTGCCGAACACGAACAGCCCGACCAGCGCCGGCCAGTCGGGGCCGCTGATCTGCAGCCCGCCGGGGAGGATCAGCGCCCCCAGCGGCAGGATCAGCAGGCCGGCGAGGATCCCGCGCAGCGACGCGATGAGGATCTTCTGGAGGGCGACCGCCACCACCGGCAGCGGCGCCAGCAGGCGATCCTCGATCTCCTTGGTGAACGAGAACTCGATCACCAACGGCAGGGCGGTGTTCTGCAGGGCGGTCAGCACGATCGTCAGGGCCATCACCCCGGGCAGCAACTGGCCCGCGTACCCAACTCGAGCGGAGCCGATCTCGGGCAGCACGCGCCCGAACACGAACAGCAGGAAGATCGGCTGCAGCAGCGCCTGGGCGAGGAACGAGCCGAGCTCGTGTCGAACCGTGACCCACAGGTCGCGGCCGCACAGCGCCATGAACGCCCGGAGCTGGATGTTGGCCGTGCCGTACGGGGTGCTGCCCGCTGGGGCGCCGCCCGCCGGCGGGCTGGCCGCCGGGTGGCGTTCTGCAGCCGCGCTCACCGGTTCCACCGCCCGCTCACCTGGGTGCCGTCGGCGCCGCGCAGGTCGCGGCCTGTGAGATGGACGAACACATCCTCGAGCGAGCCCTCCAGGCGCTTGAGCTCGACCAGCTCCAGCCCGCCCCGCTGGGCGGCGGCGAGGGTGTCGGACGGCAACGAGTCCGTGGACCGTCCGTCCTGCTCGTACAGGCGCACCTGCCAGCGACCCTCCTGGCCCGGTCGCGCATCGATGCGCTCGGGGTCGCACACCCCCGCGAAGGCCGCCGAGGGGTCGGCGGTCGCCGCCACCGTCACCTCGACGCCGTGCTGCGCCGGGAGCAGTCGCCGCAGCCGGGTCGGCGTGTCGAGCGCGATGATCGTGCCGTGGTCGATGATCGCGATGCGATCGCACAGGCGGTCCGCCTCGATCATGTCGTGCGTGGTGAGGATCAAGGTGGTGCCCCGCTGGCGCAGGTCGACCATCATGTCCCACAGGAACAGCCGGGACTGCGGATCCAGGCCGGTCGTGGGCTCGTCGAGGATCAGCAGGCGCGGTTCGTGCATCAGCGCCCGTGCGATCATCAGCCGTTGGGCCATTCCGCCCGAGTACTTGTTGACGTGGTCGTTCTCGCGGTCGCCGAGGCCGAAGCGCCCGAGCAGCTCGCGCGCCCGCTCTCGGCGCTCGCGGCGACCCGCTCCGAAGTAGGCGGCGTGGAAGGTCAGGTTCTCGAGCGCGGTCAGCGCCCGGTCGAGGTTCGAGAGCTGCGGCACCGATGCGATCCGCAGCTTGGCCGAGACCGGCTCCTCGCTGACGTCGATGCCGTCCACCAGGACCCGTCCGCCGGTCGGTCGCACGCGGGTGGTGATCGTGCCGATGGTCGTGGTCTTACCCGCACCGTTGGGGCCGAGCAGTCCGAATATCTCCCCCTCGAGGACCTCGAAGTCGATTCCGGCCACCGCCTCCTCGCCCTCGGGCCGGTAGCGCTTGTGCAGGTCCTGGACGCTGACGACGGCCGGTGCTGTGGTCGAGCTCATCGTCTGCGCCAGGGTAGCTGTCGCCGGTGACGGTTGTGGATCTCCGTCCGGCCTGCGGGCCCGCAAGCCCGCAGGGTAGCCGCCCCTGCCGCCCCAGACCACAAAGGGGTTGGGGGGCGCCACAGCTCTCCACGTCCCCTCCGATGTGACCGTGTTTCCCG
>JBPCPO010000095.1:0-11466 GCA_050999075.1 Solirubrobacteraceae bacterium | reverse complement strand
CGGACTACTCCGACGAGATCGCCCGCGAGATCGACGACGAGATCCGCCGGATCGTCGAGTCCGCCCATGTCCGGGCCAGAGAGATCCTCACCCAGCACCGGGCTTCGCTGGAGCTGCTGTCCGAGGTTCTGATCAAGCGGGAGACGATCGAGAAGGACCAGTTCGAAGCGCTGCTGAACGGCCAGACCGAGGCGCAGGTGTTCGGCACCGAGGCGCCGGCATCGCCTGAAGTGCCGATTCCCGGCACGCCCGTCGTCCGGCCCGGGCGTGACGCACCGAGGCCGCTGCCGAGACCCGGACTCGCGGGGGGCACCGCCGAGGCCCGCGGTTCGGGGCTTGAAAAGCCCGACCTGGGGTAGTTGGCCAGGCCCAGCCGGGCCCGCGCGTCGTAGGCCCGAACGTGATCTAGGATCGACGGCTTGATGCGGTTCGCGCTGTCCGCCACGCGGCTGTGGCTACCGATTGCCATTGCCATTGCCGGCGCGGTGGCGATCGTGGTCGGCCACGGTCACACCGCGGCGGCGGGCGCGGGGGTCGGGTTGCTGATCGTGGCCCTGATCGTGTGGATGGTCAACTGGATGTTCCGCCTCAGCGTCGAGAGCAATCGTGATCGGGATCGCGAGGAGGAGGCCCGGGAGTACTTCGATCAGCACGGGTACTGGCCGGGAGAGGAGGAGCGATGAACGGCTCCCCTGGGGGGCGGGGGCCGGTGAGCGGGCCACCGGCCTGCGGGCCGGTGGCCGGCAACTAGCGATGAGCGGCGGCTTTCGCGTCATGGGGGTGATCAACGTCACCCCGGACTCGTTCTCCGACGGAGGCATGTATCTGGACCCGGCGGCGGCGATCGCGCACGGCCTCGAGCTCGAGGCGCAGGGCGCCGCGATCCTGGACGTCGGCGGCGAGTCGACCCGGCCCGGAGCCTCTCCGGTGGACGCCCGTGGGGAGCTTGCGCGGGTGTTGCCGGTGATCGAGGGGCTGGTCGCGGCCGGCGTGCAGGCGCAGATCTCGATCGATACCTCCAAGGCGGCGGTGGCGGCCCAGACGATCGCTGCCGGGGCGACCCTCGTCAACGATGTCACCGCGCTGCGCGGCGATCCGGAGATGGCGGACGTGATCGCCGGCGCCGGCGTCGACTGCTGCCTGATGCACATGCTCGGGGAGCCGCGGACGATGCAGCGGGGTCCGCATTACGACGATGTGCTGGGCGAGGTGAAGCTGTTCCTGGCCGAGCGGATGGAGGTCGCGCTCGGCTCCGGCGTGTCGCCGGAGCGGGTCCTGCTCGATCCGGGCATCGGGTTCGGCAAGACGCCGGAGCACAACCTCGAGCTGGTCGCCCGACTCCGCGAGTTGACCGCGCTCGGGCCTCCGGTCGTGATCGGCACATCGCGCAAGTCGTTTCTCGGTGCGATCACCGGGCGCGAGGTGGGCCGGCGGACGGCCGCCACGGTCGCCACCAACGTGCTCGCCTACGAGCGAGGCGCCCGCGTGTTCCGCGTTCACGACGTCGCCGCGGTACACGACGCGCTGGCGGTCACGGCGGCTGTGGTCAACTCGCGCCCGGCTCGGCGCCACTGAACGGCACGCGCGAACAGGGGAGAGGCGGTGCCAAGCCGTTGCTGACACACTGACGTTCATGACGGTGACACGTGCAGCGTCAGCCCGAGGGGCCGGGCCCGGTGAAGCCCCGACCGAAGCGGTGGCGCTGAGCGGCCTGCACAAGCGCTTCGGCTCGGTGCATGCGGTCCGCGGTCTCGACCTGACCATCGGGTCGGGGGAGATCGTCGCGTTTCTCGGCCCCAACGGCGCCGGCAAGACATCGACCATCGACATGATCCTCGGACTGTCGCGCCCCAGCGACGGTGAGGTGTCGGTGCTCGGGATGGCCCCGCGCCAGGCGATCGACCGGGGGCTGGTCTCCGCCGTGATGCAGACCGGCGGTCTGCTCAACGACTACACGGTGTCCGAGACCGCCCACTACACGGCGAGCCTGTTCACCCACTCGCGCCCGGTGAGCGAGGTGCTCGACCGGGCCGGGATCACCGCCATCGCCGACCGCCGGGTGGGAAAGTGCTCCGGCGGGGAGCGCCAGCGGCTGCGGTTCGCGATGGCCCTGCTGTCGGATCCGGAGCTGCTGATCCTCGACGAGCCCACCACGGGCATGGACGTCGAAGGTCGGCGCGGCTTCTGGGCCGCGATTCGCGAAGACGCCGCGCAGGGGCGTACCGTTCTGTTCGCCACTCACTATCTGGAGGAGGCCGACGCCTACGCCGACCGGATCATCCTGATTCGGCAGGGCGAGATCGTCGCCGACGGCACCGCGTCGCAGATCAAGTCGCTCGCCTCCGGTCGGACGGTGCGCGCCACTCTGCCCGGAGCCGACGAGCGGTCGCTGGCCGGCATCCCGGGCGTCGACACCGTCGAGGTGCACGGCGATACCGTGCTGCTGCACGCCAGCGACTCCGATGCGGTGGCGAGGCACCTGCTGAGCGCAACGGTCGCCCACGACCTGGAGATCACCGCCCGGGGCCTGGAGGAGGCGTTCATCTCCCTGACCGCCGACCGTACCGGCCCGACCGACGAGGCCGGCGAGGTGGGCAGCGAGACGGGAGCGAGGCCGTGAGCACCGTCGCGCCGATCCCGGCGGACCTGGACAGCCGCCGGGCGCCGGGCCTGGGTGGGTTCAACCTCACCGTTCTGCGGCTGGAGGTGCGCCGCCTGCTGCGAAACCGTCGCACGATGATCTTCTCGATCTTGCTGCCGGTGGTGTTCTTCCTGATCTTCGGCCTCAACGGTCACTACGCGAACAACCGCGACGGTCACGGCAACGTGTCGGCCTTCATCATGATCAGCATGGCCCTCTACGGCTCGATCCTGGCCACCACCAGCGGCGGGGCGATGGTCTCCATCGAACGCGCTGCGGGCTGGAGCCGGCAGCTGCGGCTGACCCCCCTGTCCCCGGTCGCCTACGTGCTGATCAAGATGCTCACCGCGCTGGTCCTCGGGCTGGCCTCGGTGCTCGCCGTCTACCTCGTCGGGCTCATCGCCGGCAAGCCGTCGATGCCGGCCTACCTCTGGATCGCCACCGGCTTGTGCGTTTGGATCGGGTCGCTGCTGTTCGCCGCCTTCGGGCTGTTCATGGGCTACCTGCTGCCCACCGAGAACGTCATGCAGATCCTGTCCTTCGCGCTCGTCCTGTTCGCGTTCGGCGGCGGGCTGTTCATCCCCCTCAGCCAGACCAGCCACGTCTTCCAGTCGATCGCCAAGTTCACGCCGCTGTACGGCCTGAACCAGCTGGTTCACGCACCGTTGCTCGGCCACGCCCCCGGGGTGGCGGCGGTGGTCAACGTGCTGGCCTGGTTGGCGCTCTTCACCGCCGGCGCAATTTGGCGCTTTCGCCGCGATACCGCCCGGGTGTGAGCGATGTCCGACGACGCCGCCGAGGAGTTCGAAGGGCTGGACGAGGACGACGACGACGAGGAGGAGCGCTTCGAGCCCGAGGTGACGATCGAGATCAGTGGGCTGTCGCTGTTCACCCACGTGGGTGTCACCGCCGCCGAGCGGGAGGTCGGCCAGCGCCTGCTGCTCGACCTGCGCCTGGACGTGGGGGAGTGCGACGCCACGATCACCGACCGGATCGAGGACACCGTCGACTACGCCCAGGTGTGTGACACCGCTCACCTGGTCGCCCAGCAGCGGTCCTACAAGACGCTCGAGCGCCTGTGTGCGGCGATCGCCGATCGCCTGCTCGGCCAGTACGAGGCGCATGCCGTGTGGGTCAAGGCCGCCAAGCCCGAGCCTCCGCTTCCGTTCCCGGTGGGCGAGGTTTCGGTCGAGGTGTGGCGCGAGGCGGAGTAGCGCGTCGCGCCACTGTGATGGCCGCGCGGGTTGGCTACCTGGGACTGGGCTCGAACGTCGGTGACCGGCTCGCCCACCTGCAGGCTGCGGTCGCGACGCTGCCCCGCCAGGGGGTCGAGGTGCTGGCGTCCTCGTCGGTCTACGAGACCGAGCCGGTCGGGCTCGTGCCCGACCAGCGCCACTTCTTCAACGCCGGCCTGCGAGTCGAGACCGCGCACGAGCCTGAAGCGCTGCTCGACGCCTGCAAAGCGGTCGAACGAGAGCTCGGTCGTGCGGCGGGCGGCGTGCGACACGGCCCGCGCGTGATCGACGTCGACGTGCTGCTGCTGGGCGCCGTCGAGTACGGCTCGGCCAGGCTCACGCTCCCGCATCCCGAGGTTCTGGCGCGGAGGTTCGTGCTCGTTCCGCTGCTCGAGCTCGACCCCGAGCTGACGGTGCCCGGCCCGGGTCGCAGGCTCGCGAACGCGCTTTTGGCGCTTGGTCCCGGTCAAGCCGTGCGGATCGTGGGTGAGCCGCTGACGCTGGCGTCATCGAACCCCAGCCGCTGACGCGCCGGCGCGAGGTCGGCGGATGGCAACGCGACAACCAGAGCAGCAAGATGGGTCCTGATGGTGGGATCAGCCTGCTACTCGCACGGATGGGTGATCTACCTGCACAACTCGTCACCGCGGTCCCCACGGAGAGTCCCTGTCGAGTTGTGCACGCCTGGCATGCACAGCTCGACAGCGCTGAGGTTCGGTGGCGTTCCTGACGAGTTATGCATCCTTGGGATCCACGAGAGCGGGGGAACCCCAGCCGACCGCGCACGACGTAGAGCGTCAGTCCCGTCGCGGCGCTGAGCATAATGGCGCGGATGCTGCTCGTGGTCGACGTCGGCAACACCCAGACGCACTTCGGCGTGTTCGGTGAGGACGAGGTGAGGATCGCGCAGGACTGGCGGTTCGCGACCGTCCGCGACTCCACGAGCGACGAGCTCGGGGCCGTCCTTTCGAACCTGCTCGCGCTGCGCGGCCTCGAGCTCGCGGACATCGACGCCTCGATCGTCTCCTCGACCGTGCCGCAGCTGCCGGAGCGATGGACGGCGATGGCGCGGCGATATCTCGGGCACGAGATGCTCGTCGTCGGCCCCTCGATCCGCACCGGTATGCCGATCCGGATCGACAATCCGCGGGAGGTCGGGGCCGACCGGCTCGTCAACGCAGTCGCGGCCTACGAGCGCGTGCGCGACACCTGCATCGTGGTGGACTTCGGCACCGCGATCACCTACGACGCGGTTTCCGCGGCCGGGGAGTATCTGGGCGGGATCATCAGCCCGGGCGTAGAGATCTCAGGCGATGCGCTCTACGAGCGAGCGGCGAAGCTGCCCAAGGTCGAGCTGGCCGAGCCCCGGTCGCTGATCGGCAAGTCGACCGTCGATGCGATTCGCAGCGGGATCGTGTTCGGATTCGCCGGTCAGGTCGATGGGATCGTGCGTCGGCTGCGGGGAGAGCTCGGGCCGGCAACCCCGGTGATCGCCACCGGCGGCCTCGCCGCCGCGCTGGTGCCGTTCGTCCGAGAGACGATCGACGAGGTCGACGACATGCTGACGCTGATCGGGTTGAGGTTGATCTGGGAACGCAACGTGGCTTGAGCCTGAGCCGCTCGTCCGTCAGCTTGGGCGCCCCGAGGCTCAGGGAATTGGGACCTCGGGCGTTCGCGCGACGCTCGACGCCAGGATCAGCACCGCCAGCCGGCGACGATCGGCTGGGTCGGACGCGAACAGCTCGTCGTAGAGGTCGAGCAGGCCGCGGATCGCGGCGAACACGGGCGCGTCATCGATCTCATCGGGCACCTCGCACGCCAGCCGCGCCAGCGCGAGCATCTCGGTGCCGTCGTCGCCGCGCATCGTCGCGACGGTGCCGAGCTGCAGGAAGGCCGCGAGCCGATCCAGGAGCACATGGGTGGGACGCTCGCGCTCGCCCACCGCGGGGCCGCATGGCTCCAGGGCGCAGCCGGCCGCGATCCGCAGCGCCTGACCGGAGCCGATCGACCGAATCTGCTCGGGGGAGAGCCCGGCCTGGAGCGCGGAGCGCAGCTGCAGGGCGGCTGAGGTCCCGGTCGCGCCGTAGGGTGCGTCGCTGGCGAACAGGATCTGCCCCGGCGGCACGAGCGAGAACAGCGCCAGCAGGTCGGCGGGCAGCCACCAGGCGGTGTCGAACAGCAGGTTCGGATGATCGGGGGCCACTCGCCAGATCCACGACAGGTCGCAGATGCCGGCGTGGGCCAGGATGAGCGGCGCGTGCGGGAACTCCTGGGCCAGCGCGAGCGCGTGGCGACCGAGGGCCGGGATGCCGCGTCCAGCGTGGATCAGCACGGGCAGCCGGCGCTCGTCGGCCAGCGCGACCAGCGAGCGCACGACGGGGTGATCGAGGGTGAAGCCCTCCGCCCGGGGGTGCAGCTTGATGCCGCGCGCTCCGCCGTCCAGGCACCGCTGCGCCTCCGCGAGGGCGCCGTCGTGCGGATTGACCCGGCAGAACGCGAACAGCAGGCCATCGGAGTCCCTCGCGGCCCGCGCGACGAAGTCGTTCGCCGGCGGATAGCCGCCGGGCTCGTGCATCGGGAACACGAACGCTCCCCGCGCCCGCGCGAGCTTCAGCCCCGCGAGCAGCTCATCCGGGCTCTGGCGCATGCCGTCGGGGTCGTTCTCGCCCAGGTGCGTGTGCACGTCGAACAGCTCGAGGCCGGGAACCTGATCGAGCACGACCTCGGTCCACGGCGCCAGTAGAGAACCGAGGTCCATGGCCCGGATTCGTAGCATGAATGGGAATGCCCGGAGAGTTGACCGACCCATGGACCCTCGGCGGGGTGCAGATCGCCAACCGCGTCGTGCTCGCCCCCCTGGCCGGAATCGGGAACTGGTTCGTGCGGCTGCAGGCCAAGCGCCACGGGGCCGGGCTCGTGGTCTCCGAGATGGTCTCGAGCTTCGCCGTGCACCATCGCAACGAGCGCACGTTGCGAGAGCTGCTGCGGATCCACCCCGACGAGCACCCGGTCTCGGTGCAGCTGTTCGGCCACGACCCCGAGGTGATGGCATCGGCGGCGGAACGGGCCGCCGCCGCTGGGGCCGACCTGATCGACCTGAACATGGGCTGCCCGGTGCCGAAGGTGTGCAAGACCGGCGCCGGCGCGGCGCTGCTCGAGGATCCCGATCGTGCGGTGGCCCTCGCCCGGGCGGCCGGGCGCGGCAGCGGGCTGCCGGTGACGGTCAAGCTGCGCTCGGGCCAGCGTCCCGGGGAGCTGCACGGGCTCGAGGTCGCCCGCCGCCTCGTGGAGGAGGCCGGGGTGGTGGGAATCTGCATCCATCCGCGCCATGCCTCCCAGCGCCACAGCGGTGCGCCGGACTACGCGCTGGCGCGGGCGCTGGTGGACGCGCTGCCGGTTCCCGTGCTGATCTCCGGGGGCCTGCGCACGCCTCAGAGCGCTCTGGCGGCGTACGAGCAGACCGGCGCGGCGGGGGTCCTGCTCGCGCGCGGGTCGCTGGGCAACCCGTGGCTGTTCGAGCAGTTGCTCGGCACGCGCCGCGGCGAGCCGACGAGCGCGGAGATCCTCGCCGAGCTGCGATGGGTGATCGACCGCGCCTGCGAGCACCTGGGGCCGGAGCGCGCCTCGCGCTATCTGCGCAAGTTCTATCCGTGGTACCTGGAGCGGCTCGGTGCTCCTCACGCGCTGCAGGCGCTGCTCCAGGGTGCCGCCACGCTCGACGCGGCGCGGGCGCTGCTGGACGAGTACGGGGCAGCGCAGCTCGGACCTGCCGTCCTCGTGCCGTAGTAAGCTCGCGCGGGCGAGAAGATGAGGTGGATGGGTTCAGGCTCAGTGAACAAGGGGACGTGGCGTCAAGTCGGCGCGCTCGGGGTGGTGCTCACCGGCGCGCTCCTGGCCGGGCGCCTCGTCATCCCCGTCGCGGCCAGCGCCCAGGTCCAGCCCTACGGCACCCACGACTTCGGCGGCTTCCGCAACATCCTGCCGCCTGGGACCAATGGGCTCGCCAACCTCCTGCAGCTGCTCCAGCTGCTCCAGCTGCACCGGCACGTCGCCGGGGCGCTCAACCGCGTCTACTGCGGCGGTGGCTCACTGGCGGGGTGCGCGGCGGCACTCGAGGGCTCGCTTCGCCAGGCCATCGTCCAGACCCCGGCCCAGGTCTACCCGGCCGACGGCACCTGCACGGCCGGGGACCAGATGTGCTCGGACTCGATCCAGTTCCGGTCGATCGGCGCGATCTCCCAGCCGCTGATCGAGTGGGTCAACCGCCCGACCTTCCAGCAGGCGGTCGAGATTCAGGGCCACGGACCGCGCTGAGGCCGGCGCCGGCATAAGGGCGCGGGCGACACGGACGCGATCCAATGGTCGGTGACCAGCAAGGCCCGTGAACCGACGGGCTAGGACTAGGCGCCGCTCTCCTGAGACCAGGCGCCGTCTGTCTATACTCCCGCGCCCACGCGAGCCGGAAAGCGTGCCGTTCCCGCTGCCGCAGCGGGTTTTTTCTCGCCCAAAACAACCGGAATACAGGCCCTCCTCCATGCCCAAGGACGTCATTCTCACCCCAGAAGGGTTGGTCAACCTCAAGGCCGAGCTCGAGGAGCTCTCGACCACCCGCCGCCGCGAGGTCGCCGCGCGGATCAAGGAGGCGCGCGAGTTCGGCGACATCTCCGAGAACGCCGAGTACGACGACGCCAAGAACGAGCAGGCGATGCTCGAGGCGCGAATCGCGCAGCTCGAGGACAAGCTGCGCTCGGCGACCGTGATCAACGCCTCGGACCTCGGCACCGACGTGGTCAGGGTCGGCTCGCTCGTCCACGTCAAGGACGAGGGCGGCAAGTCGACCAAGTACACGATCGTCGGCTCCGCCGAGGCTGCGCCGGCGCAGATGCGCCTGTCCAACGATTCGCCCGTGGGCAAGGCGCTCCTCGGCAAGAAGCGCGGCGAAGAGGTCGTGTTCACCACGCCCAAGGGTCAGCGGCGGCTGAAGATCACCAAGATCGACATCGGCTCGAAGTAGAGTGAGCGCAAAGCGCGAACGGTCAAGCGAGCTGGACGCGAAGCAACCACATCAGAACGCGGGGCCGGATGCCCCGCGGAGCACTCCAGCACGCGCTCCCTCGTCCTCCGAGCTGCTCACCGCACGGCGTCGCAAGCTCGAGTCGTTGCGCGCCGCGGGAGTGGATCCCTTCCCGCACGAGTTTCACGGCGTGCAGCCGATCGGTGAGGTTCGCGCCGAGCATGCCGCGCTGGCCGCGGGCCAGGAGACGGTGTCCTCGCATCGGATCGCGGGGCGCCTCGCCGCCCGCCGCGGCCAGGGCAAGATGGCGTTCCTCGATCTTTACGATCGTTCCGGACGGATCCAGCTCCAGGCGCGCGTCGACGAGCTCGGTCCGGAGGGGATGGAGCTGCTGCTGGGGCTTGATCTCGGCGACCTGATCGGAGTCGACGGCACGGCGCTGCGCTCACGTCGGGGGGAGCTCACATTGCGGTTGGCTTCCTTCACGCTGCTGGCGAAGTCGTTACGCCCGCCCCCGGACAAGCACCACGGCCTGCACGACGTGCAGACGCGCTTTCGCCACCGCGAGCTCGACCTGATCGCCAGCGAGCGGGCCCGCGAGCTGTTCATGACCCGGGCGCGCGTGGTCTGCGCCGTGCGGCGCCAGCTCGACGACGACGGCTTCGTCGAGGTCGAGACGCCGATCCTCCAGCCCTTATACGGCGGGGCGGCCGCGCGGCCGTTCACCACCCACCACAACGCCCTGGGCCGCGATCTCTACCTGCGGATCGCCACCGAGCTGTACCTCAAGCGGCTGATCGTCGGGGGCCTCGAGCGGGTCTACGAGCTCGGCAAGGACTTCCGCAACGAAGGGCTCTCGCCCAAGCACAACCCGGAGTTCACCATGCTCGAGCTCTACGAGGCCTACGCGGACTATCTCGACATGGCCGACCGCTGCGAGCAGTTGGTGTTCGCCGTCTCGCAGGCGGTGGGCTACGGCGGCGAGGTGTCACTGTCTCCGCCGTGGCGGCGCGAGACGCTGGCCGGGGCGATCGCCGCGCGGACGGGGCTAGACATCCTGGAGCTGCGCGATCGGGCCCAGCTCGCGGATGCCATGCGCGGCCGCGGACTGTCCGTCCCGGAGCACGACACCTGGCCCCAGCTCGTCGACGAGCTGCTCTCCAAGCACGTCGAACCGACGCTGATCGAGCCGACGTTCCTGTTCGACTACCCGATCGAGCTCTCGCCGCTGGCCAAGCACCACCGGTCGACCGCCGGGCTCGCGGAGCGCTTCGAGGCCTTCATCGGCGGGATCGAGATCGCCAACGCGTTCTCTGAGCTCAACGATCCTGACGAGCAGCGCCGACGCCTGCAGACGCAGCGATCCCTGGCGGGAGCCGGCGATCCCGAGGCTCAGCCCTACGACGAGGCGTTCCTGCGGGCGCTCGAGCACGGGATGCCACCCACGGGTGGGATCGGGATCGGGATCGACCGCCTGGTGATGGTGATCACCGGCGAGCGCTCGATCCGCGAGGTCGTGCTGTTCCCGGTCATGCGCGACTGAGCAAAAGGCTCCAGGGCTGCTGTTAGACTCGGGGAGGTCCCAAACGAACCGTTCATTCATCCGATCGTGCTTACCGGCCGAATAGATGGGTAGAGCAGAAGCACTATCGGCGTTCCGCAGCGCCACCGAGATTTCAGGAAACCACCCCGACCAACCGCCCGGCCACCCGCCCAGCCAAAGAGAAGGCCTATGTTCGAGCGATTTACAGAGCGAGCCCGCCAGGTGGTCGTCCTGGCCCAGGAAGAGGCACGGACGCTCAAGCACAATTACATCGGCACCGAGCACATCCTGCTTGGCCTGCTCCGTGAGGAGGAGGGCTTGGCGGCCAGGGTGCTCGAGTCGCTCGACATCACGGTCGAGCGGGTACGCGCGCAGGTGGTGCGGATCGTCGGCTCCGGCGAGGAGGTCACCTCCGGACAGATCCCGTTCACCCCGCGAGCCAAGAAGGTGCTGGAGCTCGCGCTGCGCGAGGCTCTGAGTCTCGGCCACAACTACATCGGCACCGAGCACATCCTGCTCGGTCTGGTGCGCGAGAACGAGGGTGTCGCCGCGCGGATCCTGCTCGACTTCGATGCGGACTCGGAGAAGATCCGCAACGAGGTGATCCGGATGCTGTCGGGCCCCGGCAGTCGTCAGCGTGGCGCCGTGGGCGCCGGTGCGGGCGGACCCGCCGCCCAGGGCGAGGGCAAGAAGTCCTCCAAGCTGCTGGACCAGTTCGGGCGCAACCTGACCAAGCTGGCCGCCGAAGGCAAGCTCGATCCGGTGGTCGGTCGCGAGACCGAGATCGAGAGGATCATGCAGATCCTCTCGCGACGCACGAAGAACAATCCGGTGCTGGTGGGCGAGCCGGGCGTCGGCAAGACCGCCGTTGTGGAGGGTCTCGCCCAGCGCATCACCAACTCCGATGTCCCCGAGCTGCTGAAGGGCAAGCAGATCTACACCCTCGACCTGGCGGCGCTGGTGGCCGGCTCGAAGTACCGCGGAGAGTTCGAGGAGCGCCTGAAGAAGGTGATGAAGGAGATCACCCAGCGCG
>JBPCPO010000064.1:0-19054 GCA_050999075.1 Solirubrobacteraceae bacterium | reverse complement strand
GGGGAAGGTCGCAACGAGAGGTGGGGGGGTGTTTCCGCTACCAGAAAAAAACAGCACACGCCGAGCGTCGGTCAGACCCGGCGACCACCGCGCCACTGGATGGTCTGCGAGAGTCCGCCTGCTCTCGCCGCCGGACTTGGTGTCACGGACTTGGTGTCACGGACCTGGCGTCCCCGGACCTGGCGTCGGGTTCGGCGGAGTGTCGAAGCCGTCGTCGGGGATCCCGAGGTAGGGGAAGTAGGGCAGGAACCGGGCCGTCCCGGGCGGACCCGTGGGCGGGGTCACGACGCCCTGCGTGACGGCCTTGGCCGCGGGGTCGGGCATGTAGGTACTGTCGATGAGCGGGTAGGTCAGGCCGGCAAGGGCTCGTATCTCGATCGTGACGATGTCATCGGCCACGCGCCGGCCATTGGGAAAGCCCGCCAAATCGCCGCCGAGCACGCCGAGGGGGTTCGGCGATGAGGAGGGCGGGATCGCAACGTTGAGGCGCAGCATGTCGGCGGGGGCCTTGCTGGTGAAGTTCTGAAAGCCCGCGATGAGACCTGGCGGGATGCCGGTCAGCAAGATCGCCTCGATGTCGAGGCGAGGCTTGCCGGAGGCGTTCAGCGCAGCGAGGTTCGGGAACAGCCCGGGGTAGAGCGTCGGCAGCAGCGCCGCGAGCTCCGGATGGATGACGCCGTTCAGGAAATTGACGTCGTCGAGGGGCTGGCTGCGGTTCCATTCGTCCTTGCGGCCCTGCCCCACCAGCACCTCGTTGAACAGCGGGTTGCCGAGCCGCGACACCTGGACGAAGGGACCCGCCTCGGCGCCGTCGCCCTCCTCGTCTCCACGAAGACGCACCTTGCGCCGGCTGGCTGCGCCCCATATCCCGATCGTCGGGTTGGCTCCGCCGAATCCGATCGTCGGTTGCGGGGTGGGGTTCCTCGGCACCGTTCCGCCGCTGGTCAGGGCGCTGATCGGGACCTGGATGGCGATCGTGTGGACGTTGATGCCGCTCTTCAGCGTGTCGATTCCGCCCGCCGCCGACAGCATCGGGGGAAAGGCGAAATGGTTCTGGACCGGACGCAGGTCTCCGAGGTCGAAGATCGCGCCGAGGTCGGCGAAGAACCCGTCGTTGCGCTGACCGGCGAACACCTTCCCACCACCGGGTAGCGGATAAACGGCTGCCGCGGCCAGCGCCGGATAATTCGGCGTCGAGTGCACGCCGACGTTGCACGGCGGGCACGCCAGCCCGGTGGCGAGGACCTGCCGCTGGCCGCCGACATCGCTGACGGGGCCGGCGTCCCGGGCTCGACCGTGATGGGGTCCCCCGACGACCGGGCCGGTGTTGCGCGACCCGGTGACCTTCGTCACCGAGTAGAACTGGCGGCGGTTGAAGTTCGGATCGTTCAGCGAGCCGATCGGCCCAGTGTTGTAGAGGAACGAGTTCGGGTTGCGGACACGGGTCTCGAAGCGGAACTCATAGGTGATGTCGGGGAGTCCCGTGCCGCTGTTGCTGATGTGGATCGAGTAGAGGACATCGTCGCCGAACTCGTAGAAGTTCGGTCCGGCCGCCGCCGCCTCGAGCGGAATGTAGTTCGTCAGGATCGTCACGGTGTCGGGACGATCAGGACTTATGAACGCGTAGGTATCGGTGTTGTCGGCGACCGGATCCTTGCTGATCTCCGGTGCTTCGCGATGCGATGACATGTTGGCGTTCCTCCTCAGGCGCTCGGCCGACGCGCCGCGTCGAGCAGTCGTTGGGCCAGTTCATGATCTTGGTATGTCGTTTCGGTGGTGCCCGACATCACCGTCACCTCGCCACGCTTGGCGTTGTGCACGTAAGCGACCACGGGCTCGGAGGGACTTTCGCCCGAGCGAGCGACGACCTTCGCCGGAGCGGCTTGAGCAGGGCCGGCGAGCGCCAGCGCCGCCGCCGCCGACGGGGCCAGTGTCATCGCCGCTCCACCGGCCACGCCGGCCGAACTCTGGAGGAAGCCGCGGCGATTCAGGCCTGTCGCTTTCGCCTCTGGCTCTTCTGATCTTGATCCCTGCTGCACGGTTTGTCCTCTCTCTGTTTTGTAACGATCATCACGCACCGCATAGGACAACGCATGACACCACTATTTCGAAGCCTAGCGGTTGCTTTCTGGTGAAGATGCCAATTGGCGGGGCTGGGAGCCGGCCGGCTCGCTGCGCGCGGCGAAAGTGTCTCCGGCCCCGTGTCGGGATCGGCAGCGTGTCAAACCCGGTCGTCGGGTAGCCTGAGGTAGAAGCAATTGGACAGGAACCGGGCGGTTGCGAGTGCCCGTTATCAGAGTCGTCACCTTGCTGGCTGGGCGACGGTTCCGGCGCAAACGTCCAGTATGAATCATCGCAGGAGTCTCGACGTTCAGCCCCGAGATCGGCCCCGGTCGCCGTGCGCAGGATCCTCGCCGCGATGGGCGCCCGAACGAGTCTTCCGGCCTCTCCCCTACTCGGCGCAGGCGGCGCAGGCCCCGTGCAGGACGATCTCGTGCTCGGTGACGGCGATCGGCACGCGGCGGCTCAGCTTCTGGATCGCCTGCTCGAGGTCGGGATCGGTGAACGGCATCACCAACCCGCAGCTGTCGCAGACCAGGTGGTGGTGATGACCGGTGCCGGCGCGCAACGGCTCGTAGCGCGCCATGGCCTGGCCGACCTGGACGCGCTGGACGAGTCGCAGTCGCTCCAGCTCGTCGACGATCCGGTAGATGCTGGCTCGGGCGACCGGGCGCTCGCCCGCGCGCAGAGCATCCTCGATCTCAACCGCCGACAGGGCGCAGGGTTGGGAGTCGAGCAGGTGCAGCAGCGCCAAGCGCGCGGTCCCGGTGTGGTGGCGACTCTGGGCGAGCACCTCGCGGGCGTGCCGCGCCCAGCTGTCAGGCTTCCCGGGCACGATCGACTCCCAGTCTAGGTCCGCCTCTCGCCGGCCGGGAAGGCGACCGCGCCCCGCGGTCATTGGCCGTGGCCAGGAACGCCAGCGCGTAGATCGTGCTGGCGACGGCGATCACGCCGCAGCTCGGGGGCAGCCTCGGAATCAGGTAGCTGAGCGTGAGCCCAAGCCAGGTGGCGAGCACCGCGAGCACGCCCGACAGCGCCAGGGCCAGGAACGGACTCGCCGTGAGCCGGTTCGCCGCGCCCGCAGGCGCGGCGATCAACCCCAGGAGCAGCAATGCGCCCACGGCTTGGGTCGCTTCGCCGGCCGCTACGCCGACGAGGGCCAGGAACGCCAGCCCGAGTCCGCGGACCGGTACCCCACGCGCGGCGGCAACGATCGGATCGACGCTGGCGAACAGCAGCGGCCTGGCGATCGCCAGGATCGTGGCGATCACGCCGGCCCCGATCACCGCCGCGAGCACCGCGTCAACCGTACTGAGCCCGAAGATCGAGCCGAACAGCGCGCGAACGACCAGCACCCCGTTGCCCGCGCCCGAGCCGGAGTTGAACAGGGCGAGGAACAGCACCCCGAGCCCGAGGATCCAAGCGAGGACGATCCCGATCGTGACGTCGTCAGCGCTCGCGCGCTCCCCCAGGCCACCGATCAGCAGGCCGATCAGGACGGTGCCCGCGAACAGGCCGATGCGCACGTCGATTCCCGCCGCGGCGGCGGCCACCGCGCCCGTGAAGGCGACGTGGCTGAGAGCATCACCGGCGAAGACCGCCGTGCGCAGAACCACGAAGTAGCCGACGAGCCCGCAGGCCAGAGCAACGGGGGTGCCGGCGAGGAAGGCGTGGCGGACGAACTCGTGGGCGAACATCACGGTCTCCCCGCCACCGCCGGTCGGGAGGGCGCAGATCGCGCCGGATGGTCCAGGACGGCGCGCGCCACGCGGGCCAGAAGATAGAGCGCGAAGGCGATGCTGGTGATGTAGAAGCCGACCGGATAGTCGTAGAAGTACGCGAGGGCGAGCCCCACCCAGGAGATCACCACGCCGATGACAATGGTCAGCCCGATGCCCGCGCCGATCCGCGGGGTGATCAGGCGGGCGGTGGCGGCGGGGGCGACCAGCAGCGCGAACACCAGCAGCGCACCGGTGATCTGCGCGGTCCCGGCCACGGCCAGACCGAGGACGAGCAGGAACCCCAGGCCCAGCGCGCGCGCCGGCACGCCGTTGGCCCGCGCCACAGCCTCGTCGACCGACGCGAACAGCAGCGGCCGGCCGGCAATGGCGAACAGTGCCACGGCCAGCGCGGCGACGATCGCGAGCGTCAGGACCTGGCTGCGCGTGATCCCGAGAAAGCTGCCGAACAGGAGGCTCTCGTAGCCCGCGAGCAGGCCGTGGTAGAGGCTCAGGAACAGGAACCCGAGGGCCAACCCGAGGGCCTGAACCGCTCCCGTGACCGCGGACTCCTGAGCCCGACCTCGAGCCGCCCCCCACCCCCGAGTGCCACCGATCACCAGGGCGACGAACGAGCAGAAGACGAAGTAGCCGGCGGGCGCCGGCAGGCCGATCAGCAGCGCGCCGGCCGCGCCGGGGAACGCCATCACCGAGAGCGTGTGGCCGGCGAAGCTCTCGCGGCGGATGACCATGAACCAGCCGACCACCGCGGCCATGACCGCGACCGCCGTCCCCGCCTCGAGCGCGTTGACCATGAACGGAAACGCGGTCAGCTGCCGAAGATCCGAGAGCGGATCGAGCGACAGCCCCGAGGCCACCAGCAGGCTAGGGATGGTCATGGCGATCGTGGTGGTGCGAGGGCGCCTCGGGAAGTCCAACCACGATCAGGCGGCCGTCGGAGGCCTTCAGCACCTCGATCGGCGCACCGTAGAGCCGGCTGAGCGTGTCGGAGGTGATCACCTGAGCGGGTGCGCCGACGACCGCCCGCCCAGCCCCGAAGTAGACCACGCGATCGAGATAGGACAGCAGCGGGTTGGCGTCGTGCGCGACGAGCAGGACGCTCACCCCGTCCTGGCGGCAGATCCGCTGCACGAGCGCCGCGACCGCGGCCTGGTTGGGCAGGTCGAGGCTGTCGAGGGGCTCGTCGAGGATCAGCATCCGGGGATCGCTGACCAGCGCCTGGGCGATCAGCAGCCGCTGCTGCTCGCCGCCGGAGAGCGCGCCGATGGGGCGCCGCGCGTACTCGGCGGCGTCGACCAGCGCGAGCACCTCCTCGACGCGCTCACGACCCCGTCGGCCCAGCGGCAAGCCCCACCGGGCCCCGTCCAAGCCGAGCCTGACGAGGTCGATTCCGCGAATCCGCGTGCTGGCGTCGAAGTGCCGGCGTTGGGGGAGGTAGCCGATCTGCCGATTCACCGTTCCCGGCGCCTGCCCGAGCACCGACGCGGTGCCCTCCGCGAGCCGCAGCTCGCCGAGCAGCACCCGCAGCAGCGTCGTCTTGCCCGACCCGTTGGGGCCGAGGATCGCGGTGAACTCGCCCGCATCGATGCTGAGGCTCACCTCGCTCCAGATCACGCGACCGGAGAGTCGTGCCTGCGCCCCCTGCAGCGAGATGGCCGGCGCAGGAGACCGGACCCCGCCGTCGCCGGGTCGCGCCGCTTGGTCGGTCCGCGGGACCGGCACGGCCGCTACCGGCCCGTCGCCCGGTGCAGCGCTCCGAGCAGGTCGCTCAGCTGGGCGTCCTGCCACTGCTCGAAGCTGTCGGACGCCGGCGCGAGCGTCTCGGTCACGGCCGCGATCGGAATCCCTGCCCCCTTCGCGATCTGGTTCACCCGCTGCACATCGGGGGTGGCGTTCTGGCGGTTGAACACCCACACCGAGATGGCGTGATCACGGGCCTGGGCATCGACGGTCTGCCTATCGGCCGCCGTCACGTCGGATCCCTCGGCGATCGCGGTGGCGAAGCTCACGGGAGTCATCAGCCTCAGGCCGAGATCCTGCCCGAGAGGCTGGAAGATGCTCTCGCTGTAGCCGACCGGCACACCGGCGAAGCGGGCGCGGATCTCGCGCCGAAGCTGGTCATACCGGGCCAGCCCCTGGATCTGGAACCGCTGGCGCTGGCGATCGAAGTAGGCCGCGTGCTCGGGATCGAGCCGCTTGTAGTCGGCCACGATCTGGTCGCTCACCCGCCGGACGGTGGGCGGGGAGTACCACTGGTGTGGGTTATCCCCCTGCTGGAGGCCAAGCAGGTCGCCCACGTTCAGCACCCCCCGCGCGTGGTCGGGGTCGGCGGTCAGCAGCTTCGTCGCCCAGCTGTCATACCCGAGCCCGTTGACGATGGCCAGCTTCGAGCGCGCCAGGGCGATCGCGTCCGAGGCGCTCGGCTCGTAGGCGTGGGGATCGATGTTCGGGTTGACGATGATGCTGCTCACCGCGACCCGGTCCCCCCCGAGCTGGCGGGCGATGCTGCCCCAGAAGCTCTCCGCGGCGACGACGGGCAGCCGGCCGGCTGACGCGCCGGCCGGCGAGCTCGCCAGCCCGCTGCAGCCGGCCATCAGTACCCCGCAGCCGGCCAGCAGCAGCCCGAGCGCGGCGGCCATCAGCAGGCGCCGGAACGTGTCCGAGGAAACCACATCGATCACCGTATCATGAGAATAGGATTCAGTCTTGTTCCTGCCTGGGTGGATCGAGTCTACGACCTGCTGCCGCAGCGGACGCTGAGAAACCATGACGGAGGGCGGTTCCATACGCTTTCGGGGTGGACGCCAAGATTCAGCCCGCGGCGCCAGAGGGCGCGGGGGCAACGCTTGCCCAACGCTCGCGTGAGCGCCTGGGGCGGTCGATCGCGCGCGGCTCGGGCGGTCTGACCGCTCTGGCGGTGCTGACCGGCGCCGGCGCGGGACTCGGCGCGGTCGCCTTTCGGTACATGATCCTCGGGGTCACCTACCTGCTGACCGGGCACCGCGACTACAGCGGGGTCGCTCACCGGAGCAACCCGCTGGTGCCCGGTTTGGGCATGTGGTTCGTGCTCATCACGCCGGTGATCGGAGGCTTGATCTACGGCCCGCTCGTGGCCCGCTTCGCCCCCGAGGCGCGAGGGCACGGCGTTCCGGAGGTGATGCTGGCCGTCAATCGCCTCGGCGGTCGGATGCGCCCGCAGGTGCCGGCGGTGAAGTCGATCGCGTCGGCGATCTGCATCGGATCGGGCGGGTCGGTCGGTCGCGAGGGCCCGATCGTGCAGATCGGCTCGGCGCTCGGGTCGGTGCTCGGGCAGCGGTTGGGGGCCTCGGAGGCCCAGCTGCGACTGCTGGTCGCCTGCGGCGCCGCCGGCGGCATCTCCGCCACCTTCAACGCGCCGATCGCCGGGGTCTTCTTCGCCCTCGAGCTGATCCTGCACAACTTCGAGACGCGGTCATTCGGGCTCGTGGTGCTGAGCTCGGTGACCGCGGACGCGATCGGACGGGCCGCCTTCGGCAGCCAGTCGTTCCTGTCGCTGCCGGGATTCAACTTCACCTCGCCGCTGGAGCTGTTGCTCTACGCAGGACTCGGAGTTCTCGCCACCGGGGTGGGAATCGCGTTCACGCGGGTGCTCTACGGCGGGGAGGATCTCGCCGATCGCCTGTGGCGGGGACCCGATTGGCTGCGGCCCGCCGTCGGCGGCATCCTGCTCGGCCTGCTGCTGCTGGCGGTGCCGGAGATGTACGGCGTCGGATACCCGGTGCTCCAGCGGGCGGTGGGAGGCCACTACGTGATCTTGGTGCTGCTCGGCCTGCTGGCGGCGAAGATCCTGGCCACCAGCCTGACGATGTGGATCGGTGGATCTGGAGGGGTGTTCGCGCCGTCGCTGTTCATGGGCGCGATGCTCGGCAGCGCCTACGGTGCCGTCGCGCACCACCTGCTGCCCCACCTGGCGGCCGCCGCGGGGGCCTACGGGCTGGTCGGCATGGGCGCGGTCTTCGCCTCCGCCGCGCGCGCGCCGATCACCGGCCTGATCATCATCTTCGAGCTGACCGGGGATTACCGCATCATCCTGCCGCTGATGTTCGCCATCGTGGTCGCGACCGCGCTCAGCAACGCGCTCACCAGCGACACGATCTACACGCTCAAGCTGCGCCGGCGGGGAATCAACCTCGACGAGCCACGGATGCGAAGCCTGATGGCTCAGATCACCGTGGCGCAGGCCATGGGCAGAGCTCCGAAGGCACTCACCCCCGACGAGCCGCTGCACGATATCGTCGCGCGGTTCGCGGCCGAACGCTCCGACTCCATCCCGGTGATCGACCCGGACGGCAAGCTGCTCGGTGTCGTCGCGGCGATCGACGTCGAGCGCATGATCAGTCAGGATCCCGATGCCGAGGGCGTGGCGGCGACCCTCGCGCGGGAGTCGCCCCGGCTCTACGCCGAGGATTCGCTCGAGGACGCCATCGCCATCCTCGGCGCCACCGACGACGAGGGGATGCCCGTCCTCGGGGGCGAGGACGACGACGAGCTGATCGGGTGGCTCACCCACCGCCGGCTGCTGCGGGCCTACCGCGAGCGGGTGAGCAGGCGATCCACCGCAGTCACCTCGTCCCAACCGGAGGCTCAGGCCAATCCGGGTCCCACCGAAGAGTGAGCGATCTACTGCGGGGGGGTGGACCAGGACCAGGACCGTCGCCGCTTCCGGCGAAGGACCGCCGGCAGCCTCGGCACGACGGGATACCTCGCGCAGGATGTCACGCTTCCTGAGCGCGGGCGCCCCAGCAGCCGCGCGGGCAGGCTCCGCAGCGCCATCAGCGTCCGCGACACGGCGAGATCGCCAAGTCGCAGCTGGTGCAGCGCCTCCCACAACCGCTGACGGCGGGGCCACGATGCGGCGTTGGTGGTACTCGCGGAATTCTCCGACCGCGATGAGCTGATCGCGGCGACGCTCGCGCTCTGGGAGCAGCGCGAGACCACCGAGGTGATCGCGTGGATCGAGACCATCGACGCTCCACGTCGGCGCCTCATCGCCCTCGCGCGCCTGGCCCACGAGCGCGCCGCGCAGGGCACCAGCGCCCAAGCCGGCGTGCTCGCGGCTGCCTCGGACCGGCGCGTCGGGACTGTGCTGCGGCGCGTGACCGCCACCCGGCTCACTTTTCTCGAGCGCCTCTACTCGGACCTCGGACTCGCCTTGGACGCCGCTCGCCGGCACGCCCGTCTCGCCTACGTCGGAATCGGGGACCTGCGCCGCGCGGCACCCGACGCGAAGGGTCTACAAGACGAGCTCGCAGCTCAGATCGAGCTGATGATCGAGTCGCTGACCGGGATGGCGGGCATCGTGTCTCCGTTGCCCATCTGCGGCACCCGTTCGCGCTCCAAGTCGGACCCTGCGGCGACAGCTTCGGGGACTTGAACACGTAGGGACATGCACAACTCGACAAGGCGACCCGCAGACCACATGCTTGACGCATTGTGCATGTGGGACATGCACAACTTGACAAGGCGGACCTCTGACGACACGGTTGACGCGTTCTGCATGCTTTGGGGGGGCCGTGAACCTGGAGCGGCGGCGAGTCGCGCCCTCATGGCCCGGCCCGAAATCGTGCTGGGGGAGCTCTCGCCGTAGCCGCTATGGCCTGCGAGCGGAGATCGGATCAGCGCACCCGCGAGCGCAGTCCGCCTGACGCAACTCCTCGCCTGGTGCGGTGTTCTGGGGGTGCAGTGATGGCCGTGCGACGCATGGCTGCAAATTCGGAGGCCAGAGGAGCAGTGATCTGATGAATCGCTTGGAGCACCGAACCCCTCTCACCGCCTGCGGGCTGCTGGCCATCCTGGTGCTCGCCGGCTTCGCCAGCATGGCCTTCGCGGCTGGGCCCCCGCCGGTGAAGGTCGGAGTGAGCCCGAGAGTTGGCGGTGTCAGGACCGCATTCGTCACGACGTTCATCGTGCCCAGGGTGCGTCCGGGCCGCATCGTCGAAGTGGCGTTTACGCAGGTCAAGACCACCGGCCCCTATCCATGCGACACCGGCAACTATCCTGTGTTTCACACCCCGGTCGGCCAGCGCGCGCACGTCACCTTCAGGCCGTCCGCGGGCAGCCACTGGTGCCCGGGGACCTACCACGTCCAGGTCAGCTCATACAACCACACGAGCAGGGTGTTGGGAACCTCGGTGATCGTCCACGTGAACGCCAGGTAGGCGGGCCGCCGCGGCCTCGCGGGATCGAGCCCGCGTCACACAGCGCCTGTCGCCCGTCGTCCACTCAGCGCGCGGCCCGGTCACGCGCGTGCTGGGCGAGCTCTCGCGGTAGCCAGCCGCGGTGCGCGAGCTCGTCGACGAGCCGCACGTAGGGCTCGCGGAACCGGTCGCTGCCCTCGCGCCGCGGCTCGATGACGTCGCGCACACGGACCATCGCGGCCGCGGTCTCGGACAGCGCGTGGGCTTCCGGTGGGTTTGGCTGCGCGGCCGTCCCCGAGAGCCGCCGCCCGCTGGCGGCGGCGAGCACCGCCATCCCCAGCGCGGGCTCGGCGTGCTCGACCCGGCGGACCTCCCGGCCGAGCACATCGGCGCGCAGCTGGCACCAGTAGCGGCTGCGCGCCGCCCCGCCGGTCAAGCTGAGCTTGCCGCCGGTGGGCGCTCCGATACGGTCCAGATGATCGAAGCACAGCCGCTCGACGTAGGCGACGCCCTGCAGCAGGGCGGCGTACTCGCTGGCCTCGTCGGCCGGCGAGCCAATCATGAAGCCCTCGGCCTGGGGCGCGAGGAACGGAAAGCGCTCGCCCCGCGAGACGAGCGGATAGGCCAGCGCCCCCGCCGGCTCGCGCTGTGCCGCCAGCCGATCCAGCGCTGCCAGGTTCCGGCCCGGGAACCGATGGGAGAGCACGCCGGCGCCGGTGCTCGAGGCGCCGCCCGGCAGCCAATCGCCGTCCGGCGAGCGGTGGGAGTAGACCACGCCGTGCGGATCCTGGATCCGCTCGCGCGAGACGCCCTTGAGCACCAGTGTCGTCCCGAGGACCGAGTTCCAACTCCCAGCGCTCAGCGCCCCCGCGGCGAGCTGCGCCGCGCAGCCGTCGGTCATCCCGGCGATCACGGCCGTGCCCTGCGGGATGCCCGTCGCCTGCGCCCCCGCGCGGCCAACCCGGCCAAGCTCGGTCCCCGAGCGCACGACACGCGGCAACATCCCCTCGGGGACCCTCAGCGCGGCCATCACGTCGTGAGGCCACGCCTCGTGGAGCAGGTCGTAGCCCGTCTTCAGCGCGTGGCTCGAGTCGGCCGGCACCTCGCGCCCGATCAGCCGGCGGGTGACGAAGTCGACCTGGTGCGCGAGCCGGGCGTCCTGCGCGCAGTCTCCGTGCTCGTGCAGCAGCCACAGCAGCTTCGGCAGCGCCCACGTGGGCTGCATCTGATAGCCCAACGCCTCCCAGGCGCCAGCTCCGGCCTCGTTGGCCCGCCCGGCCTCCTCGAGGGCGCGGGAATCGTCGTACATGAGCGCGGCGCAGCGCGGATCGCCCGCCCCGTCGACAAGCAGGATGGTTCCCGAGGTGCCGCAGACCGCCAGCGCCTCGATCTCGCGGGTGGACTTCGCCGGCAGCTCCGCCATCGACTGACGGCAGGCCGCCGACAGCGCGGTCCACCACTGCTCCGGATCCTGCTCGTGTCTGGGACCGCTGCGGCGGCTGGTCAACGGCGCTGAGCCGGCACCGAGAACCGCGCCGTCGCCGGAGACGACGAGCGCTCGCACGCTCTGCGTGCCCAGGTCGAGGCCGAGCCAGTTCCCGCGATCGTCCACGGCGGCTGGGAGACTAGTAGAGAACGCATGGACCGACCGACGAGATCCGCCCCCAAGGATTCGCTACAGGTGGTGATCTTCGATGTCGACGGCACCTTGGTCGACAGTGAGCGCGACGGCCATCGCGTCGCTTTCAATCGGGCGTTCGAGGAGGCCGGGCTTCCCGATCGGTGGGACATCGAGCGCTATGGCAAGCTGCTCGAGGTCACCGGAGGCGAGCACCGGATCAACGCGTACTTCAACGAGCACAAGCCGGCGACCGGCGACCCCGCTCAGCTGGCGAGCCGTCTGCACGCGCGTAAGACCGAGATCTTCACCGAGATGGCGCGTCAGGGCGAGATCGAGCCGCGAGCCGGCGTTGCCGAGCTGCTCTCCGAACTGGGGCACGCGGGGATCCGCCTGGCGGTGGCCACGACGGGGAGCGCGGCCTGGGTCCACCCGCTGCTCGAACGACAGTTCGGCGCCGGTCGCTTCGAAGTGGTCGTGACGAGCGAGGAGGCGCCGGTGCGCAAGCCCGACCCGAGCGCCTACCGGATCGCGCTCGAGCGCCTCTCGCTCTCGGCCGGCGCTGCCGCGGCGGTCGAGGACTCGGGCAACGGACTGGCTGCCGCGCGGTCAGCCGGGCTGGCCTGCGTGGTCGTGGTCAACGATTACACCCGCGAGCAGGACTTCGGCGACGCGGACCTCGTGCTCGAGGGCTTTGGCGAGGCCGAGACCCCGGTGTCGATCCTGGCCGATCCACACCGACTGGACCCGCCGGGACGACTCGACGTCGCAAGCCTTCGGCGTCTGGTCGATGCGCGTGGGGAGCCCCGCGCAGTCCGGTAGACGCCGCCGTCCCGGTCGGTTTGAGCCGCGTCTGCTCGGGTAGCTTCGTCGACCACGTTCCCGATCCCACCACCGAGCACCCCACCGACGCAATCATCCGCGTGACCTCCACGGGACTGTGCAGATCTGACCTGCATCTCTACGAAGTCCTCGGCCCGTTCCTCGACGCCGGCGACATTCTCGGGCACGAGCCGATGGGAATCGTGCAGAAGGACGGCTCGGAGGTGACGCAGATCAAGGGGGACGACCGGGCGGAGGGGCGGAGTACCTGCGGGTCCCGCAGGCGCACCACGGACCGACCAAGGTTCCCGACGGCCCGCCCGACGATCGCTTCGTGTTCCTGTCCGACCTTCTGCCGACGGCCTGGCAGCCCGTCGAGTACACCGACATTCCCGACGGGAGCAGCGTGCTCGTCATCGGCCTGGGCGCCATCGCTCGACGATCTCCTGCCCCTGGTCAGTGGTGATTCCGATCCGCTGGGGGTCGAGAGCTTCGCCACCCATCACCTGCCGCTGAGCGACGCCTTGTACGCCTACGAGATCTTCCAGAAGAAGGAGGACGGCCCGTTCAAGATCGTCTTCCAGCAAAGCGAGGCCAAGTCGCCACCGGAGACCACGTTTTGCGCGCAGCTCCCGCGACCGCTCGACGCGGCGGGCTTGAACGCCGGTGTGGGCGCCGGCGGCGCGTTCGCCACCGATACCAACCTGGCGCAGGAGCTGAAGATCGTCAGCCGGGTGCTGCCCGACAGCGTGAAGGCCGAGATGCATCGCCAGCAGGCAGAACCCGGATCGGCCTGAGAGCTCGGTGCCGACATGTCGATCCTGCCTTCCTTCGCCGAGCTGGCCGGCACCCCCGGCGTGTCTCTGGACGTGCTGTCGCTCGCGCTCGCGGTGGAGTTTCGCGACGTCGACGCAGCGTGGGCGATGGAGAGGCTCGACGGCCTCGGCGTCGAGCTGTCGCGTGCTCTTGAACGGAAGGATGGAACGGCGAGGGTGCAGATGCGCACCTGCGCGGAGCTCCTCTACGGCCAGCACGGATTCGTCGGGGACTCACAGCAGTACGACCATCCCGACAACTCGATGCTCGACCTGGTGCTGGCGAAGCGCCGGGGCTTGCCGATCCTTCTATCGGTGGTCTACGTCGAAGTGGCTCGACGCGCCGGCGTGCCGCTCGCCGGGGTCGGACTGCCCGGTCACTTCGTCGTCGGGCACTTCGGAGTCGACCCCCCGCTGCTGCTCGACCCCTTCGCCGGCGGATCGACCGTCGAGACCGGCAAAACCGGGGGGCTGGTACGTCCATGGCCGGCATCGGAGATCGCCATGCGAATGCTCAACAATCTCGTGGCGGCCTACCAGCGGCGTGGCGATCTCGGCGCCGCCATACGCGCGGCACGAATGCGGTTGGCGCTCCCCAGCGACGAGTCCCTGCGAAAGGTCCTGCGAGCGGAAATGCGAGCCATGCAGGCGCAGCTCAACTGATCCGGACCGTGATGGTCGGGTCGAGAACGATCCCCGAAAGAGCGTGAGCGGTGGGCTCGGCTTGCGTGTTCTCGATGCTGCAACGCGGCTCGAGTCGCGACCGATCCCGACGACCCTCAAGGCCGTCTCCGTCTGCTGGGCGACAACGCCGACATCTACCGCGAGACCGTCCCGCCGGGACCGGCCCCGTAGCCACAACGGTGCTGTGTGCTGATATCAGCACACAAAAGCAGCCCGGGCGGTGAATGTGCTGTTTTTGGCAGACTTGGTCCGAGGCTCGACATTGTGCGATATGAGCACAACAGGTTCTAGGTCATGGGTGGTGCGCAGCCCGTCCGATCTCAGCCGGGCGATCGCGGGCATCCGCACGGTACGCGGGATGCGTCAGGAGGATCTCGCGACGGAGACGGGAATCGATCGGACGTACCTCGCCAAGCTTGAAGCGGGAGCATCCTCGATCCAGTTGGACCGGATGTTGCGCGCTTTGCGGCGGATGGGTGCGACGATCACGATCACCCTCGCGGAGAACGATGGCGAGAGGGGGCTAAGCGACTCCGGGTCTGGCTGGGAGAGGAGCATGTCGCCGACCTGAGCAGAGGCGATGGCCGAATATCCGCTGTCGGTACACGGCAGCGGCGCTTGAGCGCTGGCCACTGAACAGTCCGATCATCTCCTGCGCGCTGCCCCTGGGTGCGCGCCCCCAAGACGCGCTCCCGTTCTGCAAGGGACTGCTGCCGGAGGGACAAGCGCTCCAGCAGATGGCCGCCCAAGCCGGGGTTGCGGTCAACGACACGTTCGGGCTGCTTGCCCGTTACGGCCGTGATGTCGCTGGAGCGCTCGTGATCGGCGAGGAGCCACCCGACCCGGCCCGCTTCGACGCGATTCCCTACTCCGATGAGGGCCTGGCCGAGGCGATCGACGAACTCCCCGAGCATCCGCTCGGCGCTCATGACGACAGCGAGCTGTCGCTCGCCGGCCTCCAGGACAAGCTGCTCCTCGTTGAGCTTCCGAACGGAGGCTGGGCTCGGCCTGTTCATGGCCGCCCGTCCACCCACATTTGAAAGTCGACGACCTGCGGTTTCCCGGACTGATCGCCGCCGAAGCGCACGGGCGCGTCCTGCTCACAGCAACAACAATCGCCGACATCGCGCGCGAGGCCCACACCTGGGGACGCCCCGCTGCGCGAGCCGCGACCGTCGCCGGCGATCTCGTCGAGCAGATGCTCGCTGCGATCGACCAACAGGTCGTCCCGCGGGACAGTTCTCATACGCCGCGGCGCCAAGCGCATGCTCAGCGACACCGTCGTCGGGTGAGCTACAGCATCACGGACCGGTCACGACGGCGGCCGGCGAGTGCTTTCGGCGCGACATAGCGAATCGGCGGGATCTGCCTCGGGCCGCGCTGAGACGTGGACGCTCAGTGGACGTTGCGACATCCCAGCGGGCTACCGCGCCGTAGTGGTAAATACCTGCAACCGGCCGAGGCGGAAAGGCGGAAAGAGCCGACGCCCGGAATCGAACCGGGGACCCCTTCATTACGAGTGGCCTCAGGGGCCTCATCTAGGTGGCTTTTTGCAGGAGTTTTATGATTCTGCGTCAGGTTATATGAGGTCAGATTTGCCTAGTTTGGGACATATTTCGGGACACGTCTCGGCCCGCTTGAATCCCCGGGCTCCATCGACGGTTCTGACCGCTTGCACGTGATGAAGCGCTGCGCGCGCCGGACGAGGCGCTGCGCGGCGGTGCTCACGACGACGGTCTCGCGACTGTTCGCTTGGTGGGCGAGCGCCATGGCTGATAGCACGGTGCTCTTTCCCGACCCGGCCTGCCCCTCGATGATCACCAGCTAGCGGTCAAGCAACCCAGCACCAGCCCGCGACGCTGCTCCGGCGCGAGCGAGGCGCCGTGTCGGCGCAGCTTCGCGTCGAGCGCCGGGGCGCCTGGCGCTCGGCCTCGCGCGCCGTGCGTGTGTGGGCCTACGTTCCGGTCCGCGCCGCCTCTGGAGCGTTGGCCTGAGCTGAGGCATTTCTTCTGGCGTGTTCGCATCTCGCGCATCGATGTCCGGCGCAGGTCTTGCGACGAAGGCAGGCCAGGCCATTCGCGGTGCCGGGTGATCCCCTGCGGGTAGGAGCGCCGGCTCGCAGCGGAAGTCGACCGTCTCCGGCAAGCGTCGTGAGTTGTCAGTGAACTTGCTTCGTTTCGAGCGTATGCTGGTCAGCGGCGACACAGCCGGGTGACGGAATCGCTGGTGACCGCGGAAGGTTCGGTTCCCCGAGCGCATATCTCGATCGGGAGCCGAGCATCGGAAAGGAGGCTCATGGCCGAGCCGACCAGGAGCGGGAAGGACGTTCGCTCAGAACAGCCGGTGAATGAGATGCGCGCCGGAATCTACGAGCGGCTGATGGAGGCGCAGGGACGCATCGCGCACGCGCGGTACGAGCGCGGCGTTAGTCACGAGGCGGTAAAGACCGCGCTCGATCTGGCCGACGAGAGGCTGTCCGAGGAGGAGCGGCGCGAGGATCTCTACCTCTCGGCCCTGGCGCACTATGTTGAGGCGCTGGGCGGGCGAGTCGAGGTCCGGGCTGTATTTGGCGAGGAGGCGATCGTCGTTCGCGGGATCCCTGCCTGAGTAGGAGCGACCCCTTCTGCCAGCGCGGGACTGGGAGTCTCGATGGAGATTTCTGCTTTGGGCCGAGCATCCTCCCTAACGCGGGCCGCGTCTACGTCGTGTGTGACTCGACGGGTTCGGTCTGCTCGCGTCGGGTGGCGTGGCTCTGCTCGCGCGTTCCGGGGTAGCGGACGGGCTGTACGTGGATGCGGTTGGAGATTCCGAGCCGCGCGGCCGGGGCCTGGATGCTCCCGGCGACGAGATCGTCATCGACGAGGTACAGGGCAACGCCGATGCTCGGTTCGGCCCGGTATCCGCCGAGGATCTGCTCCACGGATCGTTGACCGGGTACCGAGAGCGCCAGCTCGATCGCGATCCGCTTGCCTTCGCTGATCACGAGAAGGTCCGGGTAGTGAAGGCGGGGAAGCTCGGGGCCGCGGCTCTCAAGGCGCACGCCGAACGGTGGCTCGCTGCGATTGCCGGGCGGGAGCCGTGGTTCGGTGCGCTCGTCGGCTTGCGCCCGGGCGGTCCGCGTTCGGTCAAGGGCACGCTGCTCGCGCTTGGACATGACGCGGTCTGCGTGACCGAACGCTCCGTCGCGGGCGGCGAGCCATAGCCACGCCACGCCGATGTCCTCGCGGCAGGAGCGCAGGTCGGCGCGAGGCGGCGGAAGGTCGCTGCCGAGCGCGGCCAATCCCTGTCGGGTGATCTGATAGCACCACGGCTCGGAGCGCAGCGCGCGTTCGTGCCTGACCAATCCCGCTCTCTCGAGCGCCGCGAGTCGCGTAGGGGTACCGTGTTCGCCGCTGCCGAGCAGGATGTGGACGTGGCTTGCGAGCACCACTCGGTGCGCCGCCGCGAAGGCCAGGATCTCGCGGTCGCCGTCGTTCATGATCCGCGGGTCACCGTCGTGATTCGCTCCATGCTCCACCCCGGTCCATCGATCTGATCGTAGACGCCCGATAACGCTGACGTTGGAGGAACGTACCCTCGAGCAGCGACAGCGTGGCCTGTGGGTACAGGGCTTCCGGGATGGCCCCAATCTTGGCTTTGGGGGGGCACTGCGTTCGCGAGCCGGTCCAGGGTCCGCCCGCGCTAGGGCGCGATAACCGAGGTTCATGCCGGCGAGATCAAAAACTGGCCGCCTCGATCCCGGGATCCGCACCGCGGGTCCCCGGCGATTGGCTGGGATCGCTGCTGCGACGATCAGAGGGGGAGGTCGCGGTCTCCAGCTGCCGGGCGGCCGATGAAAGGCGCGCAGCGGGGCAAAGCCTGGATGAGCCGATCGCACGATCTCGTCATCTACAGCTTGCGAGGTGGGCCCGAGGCCCTGGCCGCGGACTGGATGCGCTCTCGCGCTGCACCGCCAGGTTAGCTCCGCCTTCCTTCACGGGCAAGTCCAATGCAGGCGGTCGCGACCGCCCTGATGCTGCCCGAAAACCAAGCGCCCACGACCTCACAGTTCGACCAACATGCGAGGGAGCTCGACCTTCCGTGGAACGTCTCCTCGGTCGGCCGCGCCTTCGCGAAGTGGCAAGGGTGGCGCAGGGCCGACCGAGGCCTTCGAGGGTGCCGGCTCCCCGAGAGCGTTCGCCAGATACGCCAGCGTCGCTACCTCACCACGCACCGACACGAGCGCGTTGCGCAGCCCGCGACCGTGAGGACGTGGCTCGATCAGAACCCGCCGGATGAGAGCGCCGAGGCTTACATGCTCTGGAGCGCCGCCCGCAACGAACAGTTGCTGGACACCGCCTCGCCGCTCGTCGTTGCCTGAACTACCTCTACGGCGTCTTCGGGATATCGCCGGCGCCGCCCGAGGCACTGTGGAGAACCCGACGGAGCTGAGCCGGGAGCGCGTACGGACCGAGCGCAACCCGTTGCGTCTCGTGAGCACGGACACGGCGGCGGCGCTACTCGGACGGACGGCGTAGCGGTGAGCCGGGAAGTGTCCAACCGCCCTGCTGAGTTCCCCGCGCGAGTGGTGGAGCGCGGCGCCGGGCGCGTTCCTCGAATACGACATGCGCGCCTACGTCGCCGGTGAGCCGTTCCCTTGCCGTACCGCCGTCGAGATGGACGACCTCATCATTCGCGTCCCTGAACTCGCGGACCGTCTCGGCGTGGGGTCTCGCGCCATTTACCCGGCGGTCGCCGGCGAGCGGTGGCGCCTCGTCCCCGAGCCCGACGGTCGGTTCGGCAGCCAGAACTACTGGTGCCGGCCAGCGTCGAGGACTGGCTCAAGGCCGGCGGCCCGAAACGCCGCGGCGCAAGGAGCAAGACTCGTCCCGATAGGAAGACGTGAGAGTCGCGAAGAATCCCGATAGGCATTTCCTCGGACGAGTTTCCGCCCAATGGTCAGTGAACATCGGACAAGCGGGTCCTCGGTTACTTGAAATCAACCCCCTTGCACCTCCTCCGGACGGAACCCCTTCGGAACGACGACTTGCACTGGCCCCAGTGCGACGGCCTGAAGTGGCCCCACCTGGCGTCTGTTGTTGTTGGTGTTGATGTTGCCTGATCGCCCGGCGGAAGAGCATGCCGCGACTGTCGTCGCGA
>JBPCPO010000038.1:0-3713 GCA_050999075.1 Solirubrobacteraceae bacterium | reverse complement strand
GGCGGGCTGGCAAGCCTGGTAATGGGGCTTACGGAAGCTAATGTAATCAGCGTTACAGTCTCTTCGCACTATCCGGGCCTCGTAAGCTGTTTCCAGGGAATTCGCCGGCGTCGATCGAAATCGATCCCATTGCGGCATCGTCCCCAGGAGAGCGACCATACCGATCGAAGATCAACAGCCGCTGCAACTCGGACCACTCCGGTGGTCGAGCCGCCCCGACCTGGCCCGTCGCCAGCAGGATCCGAGCTCCACGCGGGTCTGCCTGCTCGACGCCGACGACGACCTCGCGCAGGAGCTGGATATCCGCGCGCGGATCGCCGCGCGCCAGCTGGCGACCGTGTCCATTCTCGACGCCGAGGTCGGCGAGCGCGAGCCGGGCCGCTGGTTCGAAACCGTTCGCAGCGGGCCGGGTCTGCTGCTGCTCGACGGTCTGATCGCCTTCGCCACCCGCGTCGGAGATCGAACCGCGACCGAGCTGATCGGGGACGGCGATCTGCTGCAACCCCCCGCCGCCAGGACGGACGACCTGCTGGCGGGGGAGCACGAGTGGCGCGTTCTGTCCCCCACTCGGTTCGCGCTCCTCGACGCCGAGTTCGCCCAGCGCGTGCGCCCGTGGCCACAGATCGTGCAGGCGCTGCTGCGCCGCGCCGCGAGGCGGATCGCCGACATCGACATGCTGCGGGCGATCACCTGCCAGCCGCGGCTCGAGGTGCGACTCGTACTGCTGCTCTGGCACCTGGCGGCCCGCTGGGGGCGCGTCGAGCCCGCGGGTATCCGCGTGACGCTGCCCCTCACCCACCGACTGCTCGGACAGCTCGTCGGGGCCGAGCGACCCTCGATCTCCCACGCGCTCGCGCGGCTGGCCACCGCCGGCCTGGTGACCGGAGCCGCGTGCGACCTGCATCTGCACGGCACGCTCGAGGAGCATCTCAAGGCGCTCGTCGAGCGAGCGACCCCCGCCGAGGAACCCGTCGGCAATGGCCACTCCGCGGCCCAGCTCACCTGATCGAGCCGATCGAGCCATCGAGCGTTACAGGCCCTAACTCTGAAGGAGGATCCATGTCGTCCCCCAAGAGCGACCAAGAGCATGATGCGGTGAAGCCGACCGAGCAGCGCGGGGGAAGCACCCCCGACGAGACCGAGGCCCGCGAGAAGGGCGCGTGGGCGCAGACCGCGGACGAGGGAATCGTTCCCGCGCTGCTCGGGGGATCCGACGCGCCACGCGAGATGCTGGACGAGGATCCGGATCTGTCCAGCTCGGTGCTGGGAGAGACGACCGGCTCGCCCGAGCCGGCAACCGAGAGCGGCGTGCAGCGCAGCGGGGGCGACAGAGCCGACGCGACTTCAGACGGCGGTCCCGAGGTGCCTCAAGGAGCCGAGCCCGATCTGAAGGACGCCGCGACGGCATCCCGCCAGGTCGATGTCGATTCTGCGGGCTAGCTGACCGGCGTCTCGAGCACGACGGCGAGCGTCGACACGCCGGGGAACACCCGCGCCGAGACGGCGCGGTAGCCGAGCGCCCGGGCCGGACGCGCCAGGGACGCCAGCAGCTGCGCCGAAGTCGGATGATCACCCGCGGGCAGCGCGAGAATCGTCCAGATGCGGCGGGTGTGCTGGGCTAGCAGCTCCGCGACGGCGGCTTCGCTCGTCGCGGCGGGATGCAGGCGGGAGATGCCGTAATAGATGAGGGGCACGGCAATCGCGGGGCTGCTGGGTGCGAGCACCGCGTCACGGCCGAGCGTGTGCCCAGTCAAGTATGCGACGACGCCTCGAGCGTCGAGGTAGAAGCCACGGGTCTGGTGGCTGGCCAGCAGACCCGTCAGCGCGACGGCGGCGAGCGACGTCGCCGCGACCGCGGCCAGCACGGTGCCGAGATACCGCGGCCGCGCCAGGCGGACGATGGCGGCGAGCGCCGTCGCGATCACGACGATCATGAACGGTGCAGACACGGCGGCGTAACGAGTCAGGGCCAGGTGGGCGCCGAACGCGCTTGCGAGCAGCAGAGTCAGCGGCTCGCCGGCGGCCAGCAGCAGCAGCAGCCGCCACTCCCTGGTCACGGCGCGTCGGCGCACCAGTACGGCCACCAACACGACCGCGCCGACCGTGAGGAGCATCCCCAGCACGCCCAGGGCATCGACCCGACCGTCGAACGGAGTCTCGAGCAGCCGCTGCACGTTGACGGCGGCGAGCCCCGCGCTCGCCGCGACACCGGTGCGGACCGGAATCGCTCTGTGCTGGGCCACCAGCACGGGCACCAGCGCGGCGCCCGCCAGGCTGCACGTCCCCACGAATGCCGCCCGCGCTCTGATCGGCAGCGTTCGGCGAGTCGCCACCCAGCCACAAAGCACGACGACCACGAAGGCAGCGGTGTAATGGACCCAGAGCGAGATCACCGCCGCAGCGGCGCCGGTGATGAGCCACGCCGTCCGTCGACGGTCCGAGCGCTCGGCGGCGAGGGCGCACGCGACCGCAACCGTCACCGCGAGCATCACGAAAACGTATCCCTGGGCACGCTGGGCGTACTCGAGCACGAACGGGCTCACGGCGGTCAGCGCGGCGCCACCGAGCGCCACCGCCCAGCTTCCGGCCACCAGTCGCGCGAGCCAGTACACCGCGCCCACCAGCAGCACGCCGCAAATGGCCGAGGGGAGCCGGGTGAGCCACTCGGCGTGCGATCCGAGCCGGTAGGTCCACTCGTGCAGGAGGTAGAAGTACCCGGGCGGAGTCAGCTCGGAGCGCGAGACGTTGGGCAGGACATCGCCCAGCGGCACGGTGGCGGCGCTGACGCTCAGCACCTCGTCGACGAAGTAGCTCGAGGATCCCAGTTGCCAGAGGAAGTTCGCCGCGGCGAGCCCGATCACGCCCGCCAGCGCGAGGCGGCTGCGCCGCGCGTGATCGCCGTGCACCGGGGGCAGGATATCCCGCCGACTTGTAGAGTCGCGCCCGATGACCGATCTCGCCGGGGAGGCTGCGCGGATCGGGCCGTGGTACCACACGTTCGAGCTGCCCGATGGGGCAATCACCCCGGGCTACTTCGACCTGCGCGGCGTGGTGGCCAAGCTCCCGCTGCCGGCCTCGCTGGCCGGCAAGCGCTGTCTCGACGCCGCCGCCTGTGACGGCTTCTGGTCCTTCGAGCTCGCTCGCCGAGGCGCCGCCGAGGTGATCAGCGTCGATCTGCCCGACACCAGCCGGCAGGACTGGCAGGGACGACCCACCGACAGCCAGCGGCGCGCGGGCTCGGGCCTGGCCGATCAGCACTTCGCCTTCGTGCGCGATGCCCTGGGCCTCACGCAGGTCAAACGTGAGGGGATGAACCTGTACGACGTGCAGCCCGGTCGACTGGGGAGCTTCGACTACGTGTTCGTCGGCAACGTGCTGATCCACCTCGCCGATCCGGCCCGGGCCTTGCGGGCGCTGCTATCGGTGATGGCACCGGGAGCCGAGCTGCTCTCGCTCGAGGCGACCTCGCTCGCGCTGACGATCCTGAGTCCGCGCCGACCGCTCGGACAGCTGTGGGATTGGGACGACCAGCCGCGGTGGTGGACTCCCAACAAGGCCGCCCACCGCCGCCTGCTTCATGCCGCGGGGCTCGAGGTGATCGACCAGGGGGGGCCGCTGTTTCAGCCCTTCGGCGACCTGATTCCGCGCCGACCGCCGGCGCTGCCGCGCAGCTTCAGGGAGATCCTGTTCTGGGGCTTCGTGCGTCAGGTCGG
>JBPCPO010000089.1:0-6915 GCA_050999075.1 Solirubrobacteraceae bacterium | reverse complement strand
TGGCGTTGTCGTTCGAATTGCGTGTGTGGGTGGGTTTGTTGGCCCCGGCGCCCCTCCCTGCTCGCTCGACGGGACCTCTGTTTTGGGCGGCGCCTCCCAGCCGCTGCATGTGGATGCGCGCCCGGGTCAGCGCCTCACGCTGATCGTCCTTCTCCCGCAGGTCGCGGGCGCGCTGGGCGAAGTCGGCCTCGACGCCGAGCCCAACCGCGGTGACGCGCGCGATCCGCATCACGTCGTCGGTGCACAGCTCCAAGCGGTCAAGCGCCTGGGCGACCGCAGCACGCGCACCCGACAGATCCGCTCGCCGCCGGCGCAGCTCTCCCAGGAGCGTGCCGAAGGGCCCGATCCATTGCGGCTCGGAGGACCTCGCGACGAGTGGCTCGGCCTCCTTCAGGCATCGGGCCGCGCATTCGTCGTCGCCTTCGCCGAGCGCCAGCTCCGCCTCGCGGATCAGGCGGAAGATGAGCAGCACGCCGACCCGCTGCGAGGGCGCGGGCCCGAGGCTGGCCCGAGCGCGATCCCAGTCCCCAACCTCGAAGGCATGCTCTGAGACGGTCAGCATCATCCAGTCCCGGCTCCGGCTCAAGCGGCGCGGGGTAGCGGCGAGACCCTCGGTCGCGGTGCGCAGGGCGTCGGCGCTGCGTCCGGCGAGGTTCAGCATGGCGGCCAGGTTGGCGTAGGCGGTCGCGAGCCCGTCGAGGTCGTCGTTGTGGCGTGCGATCGCCACCGCCCGACGCAGGCACTTGACTCCCTCGGTCACCTGACCAAGGGCGATCTGGGCCATGCCGAGCGTGTTCAGCACCTGCCCCTCGACGTGACTGTCCTGCGCTGCCACCGCGACCCTCAGCGCCTCCTCTCCATCGGTGACCGCGTGACGGAAGTGACCGCGCAGGACCCGGGTGCGGGCCAGCCAGGCCAGCAATGCGGCTCGCTCGCGGCTGGCGTCGTCGGGCGGGAGCATCGCCAGCGCCCGCCGGGCGGTTTCGATTCCCTCCAGGCCGCGGTTGAGCGACCACTGCATGCGCGCCAGCAGCGCGAGCACCGTCGCGTAGCGGCGCGGATCGGCGTCTGGGTCGAGTTCCCGCAGGGCGGTCTGCAACAGCACTTCGGCTCGGGAGCGATCGCCGGCGATCCCGTGCCCCATCGCCGCCAGCGTCAGCACTCCCACCTGATCGAGCTCGAGGGTTCGGTCTCCGTCGGGAACCCGGGGCCACAGCTCGAGCGCGCGCTCGGCCAGATCGGCGGCTTCGCCGTAGGCGTGTACGTCTCGCGCGGCGCACGCGGCGTGGACGCTGGCGCGCAGTGCGGCGGGCTGATCGCCCCCCGCGGAGTAGTGGCGCGCGATGGCCGCGGCGCGCTCCACCTCGCGGCCGTGCTCCGCGGATGGACCCTGCTCGAAGGCGCGCGCGAGCGCGAGATGAAGCTCGCCGCGTTCGCCGGGAAGCAGGTCGTCGTACAGCGCCTCGCGCAGCAGCCCATGGCGGAAGTAGAGCCGCCCGTCGACGCCGGCCACCAGCACCTGCTCGTCCACCGCCTCGCGCAACGCGGCGTGCAGCGCTTCGTGCTCGATCCCGCTCACCTGGGCGATCGTCGGTTCGTCGAGCCTTCCCCCGGCGGCGATCGCTCGGGTTGCGCGCTTGGCCGCTTCGGACAGACGCTCGATGCGCAGCATGAACGCATCGCGCAGGCTCTGGGGAGCGGCGCCGCGCCCGTCGAGCCCAGCCGCCAGCAGCTCCTCCGTGTACAGGGGATTGCCTTCGCTGCGCGAGAACAGCCGCTCCACCAGCTCATCGCTCGGAGCGTCGCCGAGGATGTCGGTCAGCGCCTCGACGAGCTCCCCACGGTCAAACGGGGCCAGCTCGACCCGCCGGGCCCGTTCCAGGCGCTCGAGCTCGGACAGGAGCGGGCGCAGCGCATGGCGGCGATGGAGCTCGTCGGCTCGGTAGCTGAGCACGAGCATCACGCGCTCCTGGCGCAGGCTCCGCGCGAGGAAGGCGACGAAGGTGCGCGTCGAGCGGTCCGCCCAGTGCATGTCCTCGAGGATCAGGACCAGCGGTTGGACGTCGCTGAGCAGATCCAGCAGCTCGAGCAGCGCCTCGAACAATCGCAGCTGCGCGGAGGCGTCGTGAATGGCCGCGGGCAGCCGGCCGTCGGCCAGTCCCGGCAGTAGCGCGGCCAGCTGAGTCCGGCTTCCGGGCGAGAGCGACTGCAGTATGGGATGGCGCTCGCGCACCAGCGGACGAAGGGCGCTCAGCAGCGGGGCGTAGGGCAGCTCACCCTCGCCCTGCTCCATCCCCTCCCCCCGCAGGACCAGCGCGTCCCCATCCCGCAGACGGTGCTCGAGCTCTCCGATCAGGCGCGTCTTTCCGACGCCCGATTCCCCGCCGAGCAGGACGACGACCGGGCGTCGACTACTTGCTTCTGCCAGCCCCAGCTCGAGCTCCGCCAGCTCGCCTACCCGGCCGACGAAGTGGCTGCTCGTGAGCCTGGCCCGCATCCGCGAAGTATCGCCAGAAGCGCCGGCCGGCCGCGATCCACGATCGTTTTCGCGCGAGCGCGTTGCCATGCGCTCGGTGCTCGGTGCGCCGGCGGAGATCGTTCTGGACTGCGGCGCTGAGGGCAAGGCTGAGGTTGGGATGCACGATGGGCTCCTCTCGGTTCAAATCCACGTGAGATCAGGATGGACTGAGAGGCCGCGACGCACATCGGGAGAACGCCGCCGGTTCGGTGTCGGGCACCCTTACGTGCGACGAACGCACCCTTACCCCGTCGGTGCCGCCCTTGCGGCGCTGGTGTACCGCTACCTGGTGCCGGGGACCGAGCCGACGGCCATCCCCTCCGCGATCGCGGACGCCGACGTGGCCCGCACGCCCGCAGGCCCTTAGCCCTACTCGACCCTCAGCACCGCCTTGCCGTTCACGCGGCGCTCGAGCAGCGCCTCGATCGCGTCCTTGGCCTCCGTCCACGGCGCGGTGAGGTCGATCTGCGGGTCCAGGCGGCCATCGGCCACGAGCTCGGCCAGGCGTCGCAGGTCGGCGCTACAGGTGCCCGTGTGCTCCAGCTCGGAGAACAGGTAGAGCCCGTAGAGCCGAGCACCGGGAGCCCGTCCGAACAGGGTCCGGGTGGGATAGGAAACCGGCTCGTCGCTGGTGGCGGCGAAGTTGACGATCGTGCCCGACGGCGCCACACGACCGAGTGCGGCGCCGAGCGTGGGACCCCCGACGGCGTCGATGATCACGTCGAACGTCGAGCCCTCCGGCTCCAGCTCGGACAGAACCTCCGCGGCACCGAGCTCCGAGAGCCCGCCGGCGCGCCGCGCCAGCGCCGTCACGTGGGCGCCGGCGAGCCTCGCGAGCTGAACCGCGAAGCGTCCCACACCTCCGCTGGCACCGGTCACCAGCACCCGCTTGCCGAGCACGAAGCCGCCGACCTCGAGCGCCCGTAGCGCCGTCAGCCCCGCGACCGGGAGCGCCGCCGCCTGCTCGAGGCTGATCCCCTCCGGCAGCTCGGCCAGCCCGGTGCCGTCGACAGCGGCCAGCTGCGCCCACGCCCCCGCTTGCGTCAGCCCGACGACGCGCGCACCCTCCGCCGGGCCGCTCCCATCCTGCGCCGCCCGGCGAACCACCCCGGCCACATCCCACCCCGTGACCGAGCCGGGCTCCAGCGACTCCAGCCGCCGGGTCTCACCCCGGTTGAGGCTGAACGCACTGACCGCCACCAGCGCCTGGTGACGCTCGGGCTGCGGATCGGGCACGTCGGCGAGTTGCGCGTGTGGTGGCGTGGAGGATGAGACGAGCGCACGCATATGGCCTCGCAGTTGCCGTCGCGCTCGCGGCCGACTCAGGCGGCGGGAGCGTCGCTGATGTTGGCCCGAACCTGGTCGACGACCTCGGGCGGAACCTCGGTCATACCGTGCGCCTGCGCCGCATGGGTCTGGACCTGGCCGAGGATCTCCTCGTCGGTCTCGCCCTCGAACTTCGCGTCGCAGCCCGGCACGACCGCCCCGCAACTGAATTGCTTCATCGCGTCTCTCCTCTGTCGGTAGTCACACTCAGATCCGTCAATAGTAGATCGCGGCGGGCATGGAAGGCGTAGCAATCGCGTCCGCGCTGCTTGGCGTCGTACATCGCCCGGTCCGCGCGGCTCAGTATCTCCTCGTCGGTCAGGCCGCTGTCGTCGAGCATCGCCACGCCCGCCGAGGCGGTGACCCGCCCCGTTCGCAGCGGGCTCAGCTTGACCTGCTCCTCCCTGACCCCGGCGATCAATGCGTCCGCCACGATCGCCGCCTGCCGCGCGCCGGCGCGCGGGAGCAGCCCGGCGAACTCGTCGCCCCCCAACCGGGCGAGCACGTCGGTGACGCGCAGCCGCCGGCGCAGCAGCCTGGTGACCTGGGAGATCAGCTCGTCCCCGGCCTGATGCCCGAGGGTGTCGTTGATCAGCTTGAAGTGGTCGAGGTCCAGGACCAGCAGCGCGCCCTCGGGGCCGTAGCGCTTGATGTCCGCAACGTGGCGCTCGAGCTCGCGCTGGAACCCACGCCGGTTGAGCAGGCCCGTCAACGGGTCGTGGTCGGCCAGGCACTGGAGCTCGTCCTCGAAGCGCTTACGGTCGGTGATGTCCTGAATCTGAAGCAGCAGGTGCTCGGGCTCGCCACTCCCGTCGCGCACGAGGACGGCGTGCAACGTCGTCTCGACCGCTCGACCGTAGGCGTGACGCAACCGCATCTCGGTGCCGTGAGTCTCGACCTCGCCGCGGACCAGTGCCTCGAGCCGAGCGACGTGACGCTGGGCGTCGTCCGGATCGACGAGCGCGGCCAGCGGCAGGCCGACAAGATCACCGGTCCGCAGGCCGGTGATCTCACACAAGGAGGCGTTCACCTTCTGCAGCGTGCCGTCGAGACCCAGCAGGGCCATCCCGATCGGTGCCGCGTCGAAGGCCTGGCGGAACTGCTCCTGGCTGCGCCGCAGGTCATCCTGGACCCGCGTTCGCTCCGTGATGTCCAGGGAGACCGCCATCCCGCCGGTCACCTCGCCGTGCTCGCCCCACAGGGGTACCACCTGGAGCCAGAAGGCGCGTCCGTCCAGAGCCGATCGGTACTCGAGCGAGACGTGCTCGCCCGAGAGCGCGCGGCGATAGTGGTCGGCGAGCACTTGGGCCGTGCCGTCGGGCACGACGTCCTCCAGCAGCTCGCCCTCGATCTGCGCCGGCGCCAGGCCGGCCTCTCGCAGTGCCGGACCGGTGACGAGCTCGAGGCGCAGATCGTGGTCGTAGACGACGATCGCCGTCTGCGGCAGGTGCTCGAGCAGCAGGCGGTACCGCTCGGGGCGGTCGGGGCGGTCGGGGCGGTCGGGGTCAGGGCCGGCGTCAGGCACTCAGCCACATGCCGGGTTCATCGGCGCCCTGGCGGTGGCGCTTTAGGGGTGGTGGACGGTGCATATGCAATGCTTATGCACATGCAGGAGGAGCCGGATCTGGCGTTGGGTGAGGCAGCGCGGGTCATCGGGGTCAGCGTCGACACGCTGCGCCGGTGGGATCGATCGGGCAAGTTGCGTACGCACCGCGACGCTCGCAACCGGCGGCTCGTGCCGGCGGCCGAGCTGCGGCGCCTGGGGGCTCCTCCGCCGCGCCACCAGACCGGAGTCGTCCTGTCGGCGCGCAACCGCTTGGCCGGCCGGGTGCGCTCGGTGGAGGTCGACGGCGTGATGGCCCTGGTCGAGATCGACGCGGGCCCGTTCCGGCTCACCGCCGCGGTCACTCGCGATGCGGTGCAGGAACTCGCGCTGCGAGCCGGCGATCCGGTGACGGCGACGGTGAAGGCAACCTCCGTGATGGTCGAGAGAGGAGCCGTGAATGAGGCTGAGGAGCATTAGAGCGAAGGCGGCGGCGATTGGAAGCGGCGCGTTGATGACCTGTGCGCTGGCGGCGTGCGGGTCGAGCAGCTCGAGCTCGACCCCCGCGAGCACCGCCCCGTCGAGCACGACGTCGGCCGCCGCGTCGGGGAGCACGTCGGCGTCTGCCTCCGGTCATGGGAAGGTGTCGGTGCTGTACGCCGGATCGCTGACCAACCTGATGGAGCACGGACTCGGCGCGGCGTTCACCCAGGCCGAGGGCTACCAGTTCGAGGGCGTCGGCGCCGGCTCGGACGAGCTGGTCTCCCAGATCAAGGGCAAGGTCAGGCGGGGCGACGTGTTCATCAGCGCGAGTCCGAAGGCCAACAAGAAGCTGCAGGGGGCGGCGAACGACAACTACGTGAGCTGGTACGCGACCTTTGCCAAGGCGCCGCTGCTGATCGCCTACAACCCGCACAGCAGGTTCGCGGCCAAGTTCCGCTCCGAGCCGTGGTACAAGGTCATCACCCAGGCCGGGATCCGCGTCGGCAGGACCGACCCCAAGCTCGACCCCAAGGGCAAGCTGACCGTCGAAGCGGCGACCAAGGCCGCGGCGATGTTGAAGATGCCGGCGCTGACCAAGGCTAAGGCCAAGTTCGCCGTGTTCCCCGAGGAGACCCTCGTCGGGCGCCTGCAGTCGGGCCAGCTGGACGCCGGCTTCTTCTACGCGAACGAGGCCACCCAGGAGCACCTCCAGACCGTGTCCCTAGCCCCGGTCTCCGCGAGCGCGAGCTACACGGTCAGCGTGCTGAGGGGTGCACCCGATGAGCCGGGCGCCGCGGCCTTCGTGAAGTACCTGCTCGGCCCAAGCGGGAAGGCGATGCTCGCGAAGTCAGGGCTGACCGTGCTCCCCTCCATGCTGACGGGGTCCCCGGCGGCGGTTCCGGTCCAGTTGCGCTCACGGGTCGGCGGTTGATCGCTCACGCATGACGTTGGTCGACGATTGATCGCCCGCGGGGCCAACCCCCCCCCGTGGGTGGGGGGGCCGCTGGCGAGGCCCCCCTTCCCCCCACCGGCCCGATTCGCCCGC
>JBPCPO010000058.1:0-8069 GCA_050999075.1 Solirubrobacteraceae bacterium | reverse complement strand
TTCCATTTTTGGTCGATGGTTAGGCGTTTTTGAGCACCCTCACTCGTGCGTGGCACCGCGCCGGTGCCGTTCGGGCTTCATCCGGAGGGGATGGCCCACGCGCCGGCGCCGGCGCCGGCGTGGACGCTCTGGTCGGCGTCGGGGGAAGGTCCATGCTGGAGCTGGGCGGCGATCACTCGGCGCTGACGCTCGGTCAACGCCCCGATGGCCTTCATCTCGTTGATCTGGTTGCGGACCAGGAACTTTCGGCACCGCGTGTGGCCCCACCGCCGCTGGCTCATCAAGAGCTCACCCACCGACCAGCTGCTCGCCTCCGTGGGACAGGCGAGGATGATGTCCGCGGCCAGCGTCTTGCCGTCCGCGATCCGGCGCCGGAGCTGCGCTCGCGCGAGCCTGACCTGGTTGGCGCGTTCGAGGGCTCGTAGCCTCTGCGGCTCCACGGTCATCATGGCGGTATCGCTCATCTAGTGCTCTCCCTCGCTACGTCCCGTCCACGGGACGAACCTGGCCGTTGTCGACCGATCGCGTCGCGCGGGGAAATGCGCGTCACGACGGGTCCTGCTGATCTCTGCTCTTCTCAGGTGTCGACTGCGCCGTGCCTCTTCGTCCATCCTCGACAACATCCGCACCGCGGCCGATCACCGGCCTCAACGAATGCAAAACCTACGTCACCGGCGGAGTAACAGCAAGGACACATGTCGCGGTCCATGCGCTCAGAGCGCGCTTTTCTTCGTGCCGAAGACTTGTGCGCTAACGCACAAGCCCTTAGGCCATCCACGCCCGGGCGGGGAAGGGATCTACAGACCGGTCGCCGAGGGCCTGAGGGTCGGTGAGGGCCTGACCGCCCCCGGCAGTGGCCCGTGCTCGGTCTCGAAGGCCCGCTTGGCCGCGTCGAAGGCACCGAGGGCCCGGTCCAGCGTGTCGCGATCATGAGTGGCCATCACGCTCGTGCGCAGGAGCGCCCCCGCCGGCGGGACGGCGGGATGGATCGCGACGTTGACGTACACCCCGGCGTCGTAGAGGGACTTCCACAGGAAGACCGCCTTCCAGTCATCGCCCACCACCACCGGGACGATTGGCGTGACGACCTCGCGGCCGTCCTCGAGCCGCGTCGGCTCGACGACCTGAAAGCCGAGCTCCCGCAGGCCGTCGTGCAGGTAGCGGGCGTTCACGAGCGCGCGCGCGAACAGCGCTCGTCCCTCCGGCGAGCGGCAGATCCGCACCGCCGCGAGCGCCGCCCCGACCGCCGCCGGCACGCCCGACGCGGTGAACATGAACGGCCGCGACTGGATCCGCAGGAACTCGATCACGTCCGCGGGCCCGGCGATCACCCCGCCACACGAGGCCAGCGACTTGGAGAACGTGGCCATCCGCAGATCGACACGATCCTCGATCCCATGCAGCTCGGACGCTCCCGCGCCGCGGGCGCCGAGGACTCCCAGGGCATGAGCCTCGTCGACCATCAGCCGGGCTCCGAACTCCCGGCAGAGATCCGCGATCTCCACCAGCGGAGCCACATCACCCTCCATCGAGAAGACGCCGTCGACGACGACGAGGATTCCGCCTCCATCCTGCGCCGCCCGCTCGAGCGTGCGCTGCAGCCGATCGATCCGGTTGTGGCGAAACACCCGGAGCTTCGCCCGCGAGAGGATGCAGCCGTCGAGAATCGAGGCGTGATCGCCGGCGTCCGCGATCACCGTGTCACTGGGACCGAGAATCGTCCCCAGAGCCCCGACGTTCGCCTGATGACCCGTCGTGAACACGAGCGCGGCGTCGGTCTCGAGCCACTCCGCGAGCTCGCGCTCGAGCTCGAGGTGCAGATCGAGCGTGCCGTTGAGGAAGCGTGACCCCGTCAACCCCGTCCCGTACCGGTTCAGCGCGTCGAGCGCTCCCTGCTTGACGCGTTCGTCCCCCGTCAGTCCGAGGTAGTTGTTGGAGCCGAGCATGATCCGCGGCTTGCCCTCCATCTCCACGACCGGGAGCGTCGGTCCCTCGAGGACCCGGAAGTAGGGCAGCGCGTCGAGCTCGCGAGCGACCTTCAGCTGTTCGAGGCGCTCGTGCTCGCGAGCCTTGGCGAAGACGTCGATTGAGGTCCGCATGGGGTTCCCGGCCGGATAGCGGCCCCCCGGGCCGCCGTCGCGTGCGTATCGTAACGATCGGCACCGATCTGGCGACGATCTGGTTTCGGCCTGGACCCGAGAAGATCCTTTGAAGATCGCCGCCGGCGCTGTCACCATGTGGTGAGGATGAGCCAGGATCCGATGGGCACGAATGACGGCTCGGCCGAGCCGGTCGATGCGCGGCGGGGGGAGGAGGCCGTCGACGACCGGCTCGGGGCCGAGCCCGTCGACGCGATGCTCGGCGAGGAGACCGTCGAGGCCCTTCCCGTGCTCGCCGAGTTGCGGACGATCGAGCCGGTCCGTCCCGCGGCTCTTCCCACCCTCAGCGCCGCCGCGGCGGCAGCGACCGGCTTCGTCGCCGGCGCCGCGACATTCGCGCTGGCCCGACGCCTCGGCGCTCGCCGGCTCGCCCGCAGCGGGCGCGAAGTCGTACCGCCCCGGCGACCGGCAGACGTGCTGCCGGTCGCGGGCAGTCGAACCTATCTCGTCAACGTGCGTCTGATCGCCAAGCCCGGGGAGTGACCCGCCTCGCGGGGCCCAGCGCAGGCGAAGGGTCGACCCGTCCCCTGGCGGTGCCTGGCGGCGTCGAGGTTCGCGTCGAGGTTCGTCCCCGCTGGATCTTCTCGCTTCCCCGGCGCGGCGGCCTGGACGGCCTCACGCGAGTGCGCGGTGGCGTGCTTCACCGACTGCTGCACGCCGACGGCGAGCCGGTTCTGGTCCGGGTGGCTCAGCTCACTCCCGATCGCGTGCTGTTCGGCGCCCGGGCGAGCGACCGCGGGGCGGCCCGGTGGGGGATCGAGCGAATGCGCGTCGCGCTCGGGATTGACCAGGACCTGCGCTCGTTCTGGGAGCGCTTCCGCTTCGACCCGCTGATCGGGCGCGCGGTCCGGGCCGATCCTGGCCGGCGCGTCGCGGCGCGCCCCGACCCGTTCGAGGCGCTCGTGTGGGCGATCTGCGAGCAGTTGATCGAGTACGAGCGTGCGGCCAGGATCCAGCGCCGGCTGGTGTCGGCGCTGGGGCGCCGATGCGCCACCACCGGCCTGCGCGACTCGCCGAGCGCGGCGGTGCTGGCGCGGCAGGCTCCGGCCTTGCTGGCCTCCTTCGACCTCTCCCCGGGTCGAGCTCTGGCCCTGGTGCGGGTCGCCCGCGAGGTGGCCGCCGGCCGCGTCGACTTCGACGGTCCCGACCACGAGCTCGGCTGGCGGCGCCTGCGTGCGATCGCCGGGATCGGCAGCTGGACCGTGCAGAAGCTCGCCCTGACCGGCCAGGGCCGCCTGGATCAGCTGCCGGCGGGCGACCTGGCCTACCTGAAGCTGGTCGGGCGGTTGCGCACGGGCGATCCGTGGGCGCGCGCGAGCGAGGATGAGGTGAGTGCGTTCTTCGAGCCCTACGCGCCCTGGGCCGGGCTCGCGGGTTGGCATGCGCTGCACGTTCACAGTCCCTGACCCGCCAGCACCTCGTTGCTCGAGGCGTTGATGACCGCGGCCGGGTCGGAGATCAGATGATGGCTCAGCATCCACTGTCCGTAGGCGTTCCACTGCGTCTGGTCCTGGTATCCCCACGGTTGGGTCGGATCGGCGGGGAAGAACACCGGCAGCGTCGCCCGGACGCTGGCGGCCTGCAGCGTTGGGTCGAGCCCCGGGTTCGCGCTCAGCAGCGACTTGATCCCGGCTTGGGGGTCGCGGCGGACTGACTCATAGCCGCGGCCCAGCGCCTGCACGAAGCGCCGGATCTCGTCGGCGTGGTGGATCAGCGTGCTCTCGCGCACGACCAGGACGAGCTCGTCGTAGGTGGGCACACCGACCTGCTCCATGCGGATCACGTTCGGGTGGCGGTGCAGCTGCGCGAGCTGGATCGCCTCGTAGTTCCAGTATCCACCGAGCGTCGCGTCGACGCGACCGGAGAGCATGGCCGGTACGAGATTGAAGCCGACGTTGACCTCGTCCACCGCTCCGACCGCAACCCCGGCCCGCTGCAGGATCGTCGTCAGGTAGGCGTGCTCGTAGGGGATGCCGCCGTCGCCGACCCGCTTCCCGAGCAGCTGGGAGGGGCTGGTGATGTGCTTGCGGCCGATCGAGATGATCGAGGTCAGCGGCTTCTGGACCATCGCCGCGATCGACACCAGCGGAAGGTGCTGGTTGCGGGCCAGCATCACCTCGGGCTCGTAAGAGATCGCCGCGTCGACCTTGCCGGCCTGCAGCAGCTTGAGCGGGAGAGCCGGGTCGGAGGGCACCTGGACGTGGACGTCGAGGTCGGACTTGACGAAGTCGCCCTCGGCCAGGGCCTGGTAGATGCCGACGTGGTCCGCATTGGGAAAGTAGTCGAGCATCAGCGTGAGCGACTGGGCCTTGGCCCCGGGGGTCAGCGTGTCCTTCTTGGCGCCGCAAGCGGCGAGCACCAGCGCCGTGGCGGCGATGGCCACGGCGGAGGCGATCCATCTTCTGGTCATGGCGATCTGTCTCCTCGGGGTTGGTAGGCCCACGGCAGCGCAAGCCGCTCGGCCAGGGTCAACAGGGCGAACAGCGCGATCGCGAACGCGGACAGGATCGCGACGGCCGCGAACGCGCGCGCGGTCAGCAGTTGGGGCAGCGACTGCTGGAACAGGTATCCGAGCCCGGAATTGGAGCCCGCCTGCTCGGCGAACACCGCCCCGATCACCGCCACCGCGACCGCGATCTTCACGCCGGTGAACACTCCGGGCAGAGCCGCGGGCAGCTCGACGTAGCGGAAGGTTCTCAGCGTCGTCGCGTCGAAGGTCCGCATCAGCTTGCGTAGATCAGGGTCGACGGCCGCCAGCCCGGCGAGCGTGGTGACCGAGATCGAGAAGAACGACACCAGGGCGATCACGATCAGCTTGGGCAGGATGCCGAAGCCCAGCCAGAATACGAGCAGCGGCGCCACCATCGGAACCGGGACGGTCTGGGAGGCGACGAGCAGTGGATACACGGCGCGACGGAGGGTGGGCGAGAAGTGGATGGCGATGGCCAGCGCGAGCCCGGTCACCGCCGCGACCAGGATCCCCAGCAGTATCTCCTCGGCGGTGACGAGGAAGTTGCTCCACAGCAGCGCGCGGTCGATGTACAGCGCGCTGGCGACCTGGTGGGGCGGTGGGAGGATCAGCGAGTCGACCCCGCCGAGATCGACGTACAGCTCCCACACGCCGATCAGCACGGTAAGCAGCAGCGCGGTCCGCCAGCCGAACCGCAGTCGCAGCGGGGCGGTCAGCACCGCACGGAGCCCGACCGGGATCACGGGCCCAACCCCAGCGCCCCGAGCCGCCTGACCCCGATCACGCGCCCACCCCCAGCGCCGTCAGGGCCTGCTCACGCAGCGCCACGACCCGCGGATCGGTGCGCCGCCGCGGCCGGGGCAGGTCGATCTCGAGCGCTGCGACCGCGTGCCCGGGGCGTGGGGACATCACGACCACGCGGTCGGCCAGCACGATCGCCTCCTCGACGTCGTGGGTGACCAGCACCACGGTGCGCGGCTCGCTGACCAGGACCTGCGCCAGCCAGCCCTGCATCTCGTGGCGGGTGATCGCGTCGAGTCCCGCGAACGGCTCGTCGAGCACGAGGACGGGCTTTCCGGCCAGCAGCGTGCGCAAAAAGGACACCCGCTGGCGCATCCCGCCCGAGAGCTGCGCCGGCCGGCTGAGCTCGAATCCCCCCAGGCCGAAGCGCGCCAGCCACGGCGCCGCCGCTGCGCGCGCCTGCCGGCGTGAGACCCCGCGGGCCCGCAGCGCCAGACCGGCATTGTCGATCGCGCTGCACCACGGGAGCAGCAGGTCCCGTTGGGGCATGAGCGCCGCCGGCTGCGTGCACACGCCGCCGGAGTCGGGCCTCTGCAGGCCGCAGATCAGCTCGAGCAGCGTCGTCTTGCCACAGCCGCTCGGTCCCACCACCGCGACCACCTCGTCCGCGGCGGCGTGCAGCGACATGCCGGCCAGCGCCTGCACCTCACCGCGCCGGCTCCTAAACGTGCGGCTCACGACCGCCACCCGCACGCCGACCGGGTGGTGAAGGTCGCGAGGCTCCTTCACGGGAGCCTCGATCATCGTTCGTGTCGCTCCCTTCGCGGGCATTACCCCACAGGTTCGAAGGGTCAGCGCCGGTCGCTCGGTGCGTCGTGCGCTATCTCAGCCGGCTTTCCGCCAGCCCCCCTGGTTGTCAATCCTCGCGGCAGATGCTATCGCGTGCCGGGCGCGAGCATCCCGCCACCCAACGGGCGACGGTCGGCGGCCAGACGAGCCGGAAGCATCATGACAGCACGAAGCGTGCTGCTATGATGCCTCCGATGAGGACGACGGTCACGCTCGACCCGGACGTCGCCGCGAAGCTCAAGCAGCTGGCACGCGAGCGCGACGTGTCGTTCAAGGTGGCGCTCAACGACGCGGTGCGGGCGGGGGTCGGCCGCGGTGTGGTGGACGAGAAGCCGTACCGGATGAAGTCGAGGTCGATGGGCATCCGTCCCGGCTTCAACATCGACAAGGCTCTGACGATCTCTGGTCAACTCGAGGACGAGGAAGTCCTGCGCAAGTACCGTCGTGGCCAGTGAAGCTGCCCGACGTCAACCTGCTCCTGTACGCGGCCGATCGGGACTCGTTCCGTTACGAAGCGGCCCTGAGCTGGCTCAACCGGACGCTGTCGGGCCCCGAGACCGTCGGTTTCGCGTGGCTGGTGCTGATCGGCTTCGTGCGCATCAGCACGAGAGCCGCGGCGTCCGAGCGTCCACTGAAGCTCAACGAAGCGCTCGACTACGTCGACGAGTGGCTCGCGCAAGCTGCGACCACGATCGTGCACCCCACCGACCGGCACGCCGCCGTGCTGCGGGAGCTGCTCGGTCCCGTCGGAACCGCCGGCGACCTGACCTCCGACGCGCACCTGGCGGCGCTCGCGATCGAGCACGGCGCGACGCTGTGCTCCTCCGACGCGGACTTCTCGCGCTTCTCCGGTCTGCGCTGGGTCGATCCGCTGCGATAGCGCAGAGGCGTGCGCCGGCGGTCTACGCGACGATCGGACGCGTGAGCGCCTTGACGAACTCCTCGAGCTGATCGGTGCGCCAGCACTCGAACGCCGTGCAGTGGGGCTCGTAGGCGGCGATCACCGAGTCGCCGTAGTTCCAGTACAGCCGGGGCTCGGGGTTCAGCCAGAAGGTCCGGCCGGCGCGGACGGTGATGGCGGCGAACAGGTCCTCGCGCGGGGGACGGCCGTTGGTGCGGGCGTCGCCGAGCACGATCACGGTCGCCCGCGGATGCAGCTCGTCCTCGATCAGGGCCAGGAACTCGCTCCACACCCGCCCGTAGTCGGTGTAGCCCGAGACGTCCGCGACGCCGGCGTCGCGCGAGACGGCGGCGCTCACGGCGCTGAAGTCGCGCTCGCGCTCGAACACCTCGGTCACCTCGGAGATCCGCTCGATGAACACGAACGAGCGCAGCTTGCGCAGGGCGTCGTGAAGCGCGTGCAGCACGGAGAGAAAGAAGGTGCTCGCGCTGGTGACGCTGGTCGACACGTCGCAGAGCACGAACAGCTCCGGCCGCCGGGGCCGGCGGGGGCGATACTTGACCACGATCGGCACCCCTCCGGTCTGCAGCGAGGCGCGCATGGTGCGCCGGACGTCGACGTGGGCGTGGCGCCGGCGGCCGCGCAGCTCGTGACCCTGGGTGGCCAGGCGGCGCTTGAGCTGGGTGACCACCCGGTGCACCGCGGCCAGGTCTCCGATCGGCCCGGTGGGCAGCGCCCGTTCGAGCTCGCCCAGCGCGCGCTTGGGGGGCAGCGACGCCGTGCGCTCGATCAGGTCGCGCTCGAGCTCCCGGCGCAGCTCCCGCTCGAACCGGCGCAGCTGCTCCACCGGCACCCCATCGTGGGGGGGGGCGGGGTCCCAGGGAGTGGGGTTGGGGGGGGGGGCCGGGGAGAAGAACAAGAAAAAGGAGGAGCAGACGGAGGCCAACAG
>JBPCPO010000015.1:0-8878 GCA_050999075.1 Solirubrobacteraceae bacterium | reverse complement strand
ACGCTTCGCCCCCCCCCTTCTGCGTGTCCCGCCCCCCCCCCCCCCCCCCCCCCCCCCCCCCCCCCCCCCCCGCACCCGCCTCACGCCGGGATCTCCAGCGTGAAGATCGTGCTCCCCGTTTCCGACTGCGCCGACAGGCGGCCGGACATCCGCTCGGCCAGCTCGCTGGCGATCGCCAATCCCAGGCCTGAGCCCTGGGCGTCGTCGGCGGTGTAGAACGGCTCGAAGACCCGCCCCAGCGCGTGATCGTCGATCCCCTCCCCGTCGTCGCGAACGGCCAGGCGCACGTGGCCGTCGTCCCGACCAGCGGTGACGACGATCCGGGTGCCGGGCGCGGTGTGGGTGAGCGCGTTGTCGATCAGGATCCGCATGATCTGGGCGACGCGAACCGGATCGCACTGGGCCTCGATCCGCCGCGCCGCCAGGCGCAGCTCGAGGTGGGAGTCGTGGTGGGCGAGCTTGGGCTCGAACTCCCCCGATACCGACCGCGTCAGCTCTCCGAGGTCGACCTCCTCGGGACGCAGCTCGAGCGCGCCGGCCTCCAGGCGTGAGAGGTCCAGCAGGTCGACCGACAGTTTGCGCAGCCGATCGACCTGGTCGGAGACCTGATCGAGGAAGCGGCGGCGGGTCTGCGCGTCGAGATCCTCGTCCTCGAGCAGCTCCAGGAATCCGCCCAGGGAGAAGACGGGCGTGCGCAGCTCGTGAGAGGCGGTGGCGATGAACTTCTTGCGGGCCGAATCGAGCTGGGCGAGCTGACGCTGCATCTCGTTGAAGGCGATCGCCAGCTGTCCCAGCTCGTCGCTCGAGCCGACCGGGATCGGGTGCTCGAAGTCCCCGGCGGCGATCTGCTCCGCGGCGTGCTCGAGCCGCTTGACCCGCAGCGCCAATGCGCGGGCCACCAGGTAGCCCCCGACGAGCGCGACCAGCAGCGCGATCCCGCCCGCGACGAGGATCTCGTGACGCACGATGGCCACGTTGCTGACGATGTCCGTCACCGGTGCCGAGTAGACGATCACCGTGGCGGCACTTCCCGGTAGGGCCGCCTCCGCGAGCTTGCCCGACGCCCCTGTCTCCGTGCCGGTGGTGAGCCTCCCGGTCCGGGCTGCGTCCCGGGCGACCGGACCCCGGACCCCGTCGGTGCCGAGCATGCTGTTGGAATCCGCCTGGCGCGAGAGCCTGGCGGCGCCTGTGGCCCCCACGAGGGACAGCAGCGTCACCCGGTCCCCCGACAGCGCCGCCGCCTCGTTGACTCGGTGTCGCAGGGCCGATCTGGACGGAGCGCCTCGCAGCGTCGTGCGGATCGGCCCCGAGTAGCGCTGCGCGGAGTGCGAGAGCTGTCGGAGCTTCTCGTCCAGCAGGCGGGTCTGCAGCCCCGGTGCGACGTACATGTACAGCGCGCCGATGGCCAAAAAGGTGATGGCGAAGAACAGCAGGGCCAGCCGGTTGCGCAGTGAACGCACGGTCGCCTACAGCTCGGTGTCGCGAAATCGATACCCCACCCCGCGCACGGTGAACAGGTACTCGGGATCCTTGGCGTCGAGCTCGATCTTCTCGCGGAGATGGCGGATGTGGACGTCGATGGTCCTCGGATCGCGGTACGCCGCGTCCCCCCAGATCCGGGCCAGGAGCATGTCGCGCGTGAACACCCGTCCCGGCCCGCGGGCCAGCGCCGAGAGGATCTCGAACTCGACGAAGGTCAGCGGCGCTTCGCGGCCCCGCACCCGTACCGAGCGCTTGGGGAAGTCGATTCGCAGCTCGCGCACGACCAGCGGCGCTTCGCTGGAGGCGGTCTGCGCCAGCTGCGTCATCTCCGCTCGGCGCAACGTCGCCTTGATCCGGCTCGAGAACTCGCGCAGCGAGAACGGCTTGGTGATGTAATCGTCGGCTCCGAGCTCGAGGCCGACCACCTTGTCGATCTCCTCGGACTTGGCGGTCAGCATGATGATGGGAACCGAGCTGCGTCCTCGCAGGCGGCGGCAGACCTCGAGCCCGTCGATCTTGGGCAGCATGAGGTCCAGCACGACGAGGTCGAAGCGCTGCTCGTCGAAGCGGTCCAGGGCCTGGCGCCCGTCGGTGGCCTGGACCACCTCGTAGCCCTCTTTTCGCAACGGATAGGAGAGCAGGGTCTGGATCGACTGCTCGTCGTCCACGAGCAGGATGCGGGCAGTGTGGTCGGCCACGGTCTCCTTCCTTCCGGTTAAGCGTAGTGCCCGGCGCCGATGGGCCGGGGTGCCCGCCGCGGGCGAGCCGGGGTGCCCGCGCCGCTGTGCCGGCCCGCGCGCATGGGCACCGCTCACCGTCGCCCCGTCGGGAGGGGGGCCGTTAACCTGTCCGGCGGATGCTGGATCCGCGGATCTACCGGACGGGGTTGGTGGCCGGTGCGCTGGCGGTGATCGTGCTCGCGTTCTCCCTCCGCGACCAGCAGGGAGCGCTCGGCACGACCCTTGCGCCGGAGGCCTTCAACGGCCAGAACGCCTACGCCTCGATGACGAGCCTGGCCCGCCTGCATCCATCCCGCCGCCCCGGGTCCGCGGGTGACAACGAGCTGGCGGCGGCGGTGGCCAAGAGCTTCCGCCGCGACGGCAACGGGTTCGCCGTGTCCACGCACCGGTTCAGCGCCCGGACCGCCGACGGAACCCGCACCCTGCAGAGCGTGAGCGCCGTCCGGGTCGGCCTCTCGCCGGGGAGCATCGTCGTCGTCGCGCACCGCGACGCGCTGAGCTCTCCCGCGACCGCCGCCCTGTCGGGCACGGCCACTCTGCTCGAGCTGGCCCGTGTGCTCTCGGGGACACTGAAGCACACGATCGTGCTCGTCTCCACCAGCGCCTCGTCCGGGACCGCGGGGGCGGACCAGCTCGCTCGCCGTCTCGCGGGCAGCGTCGATGCCGTGCTGGTGCTCGGCGACCTCGCGGGGACCCGGATCCGCAACCCGATCGTCGTCCCGTGGTCCGACGGGCAGCAGGTGGCGCCGCCGATGCTGCGCAACACGGTGGCCGCCGCGCTGGGGGCGCAGACGGGGCTGCGTCCGGGCGGGACGAGCTTCGCCGGTCAGCTCGCCCGACTGGCGTTCCCGCTGAGCGTCGGGGAACAGGGACCGTTCGGAGCCCGCAGCGAGCCGGCGGTCCTGCTGTCGCTCTCGGGCGACGCCGGGCCAGCCCCCGACGCGGCGGTTTCGTCACCGCGGATCGCGGCGCTCGGGCGCACGGTCCTGCAGACGATCAGCGCGCTCGACGGGGGTCCGACGGTGCCCGCCCCCTCCGCCTACCTGCTCTACAGCGGCAAGGTGATTCCGCTGTGGGCGATCCGCCTGCTCGTGCTGGCGCTGATCCTGCCGGTGCTCGGGGCCACGATCGACGGCCTGGCTCGAGCCCGCCGGCGTGGCCACGCGATCGCACGCTGGACGATATGGGTCCTGGCCGGCGCGGCCCCGTTCGTTCTGGGCCTCGCTCTCGTGCTCGCGTCGAGATTGGTGGGATTGATCGGTGTCGCCCCTCCCGGTCCGGTCGCTGCCGGGGCCGTGCCCCTGCGGGGAAGCGGGATCGCGGTTCTCCTCGGCGTTGGCATCCTCGTCGTCGTCTCTCTGGTCTGGATACGGCCATGGGTGATCCGGCTCGCGTCCACGCCGGGGATGCGGTCGGGCTCGGTGGGCGCCGGCGCCCCCGGGGCGGCGGCTGCCGTGCTGCTGGTGATGTGCGTGGCGGCGCTGGCGATCTGGGTCTCGAATCCGTTCGCCGCCGCCCTGATGCTTCCCGCGCTGCATCTCTGGATGTGGGTCGTCGCCCCCGATGTGCGCTTGCGCCCGGCGGTGAGGCTCGCGCTGCTGGCGATCGGCTTCGCGCCGCCCGTGCTGGTGGCGGTCTACTACGCCAAGGTGCTCGGACTGGACCCGCTGGGGGTGCTGTGGAACGGGACGCTGCTGCTGGCCGGCGGTCAGGTGAGTGTGCTCGCGGGGATCGAGTGGAGCGTCGTGCTCGGCTGCGCCGTGAGCGCGTTGGTGATCGCCGTCGGTGCGGCGCGCGGGGACCGTGCCGTGCCGGCACCGGTGACGGTGCGGGGACCGATCACCTACGCCGGTCCGGGATCGCTCGGAGGCACCAAATCGGCGCTGCGGCGATGAGACGCGCGGCGGCGATGGGACCCCCGGCCCGATGAGGCGCCTGGTCCGCGACATGTCCTCGGTGCTGCTCATCGCGGGGGTGCTGATGCTGGTGGACGCCGGCTTGACGCTGGTGTGGCAAGAGCCGTTGACCGCGGTGATCGGCCTGATCAAGCGCAGCCAACTCGACAATCGTTATCTGAGCTACAACAGCGCGCCGCTGTCCCCGCTGGAGCGCCGGCCGCTGATCGGCCTGGGGATGTCGAAGCGAATCGCCTACCTGGCCCGGCTCGAGCAGCGCCGGGTCCCGACCGGCTTTCCGATCGGAACCATCGTCATCCACAAGATCGGGATCAGCTACCACGTGATCGAGGGCACCGACGATTCCAGCCTCCAGAAGGGTCCCGGCCACTATCCGAGCACCGCCTTCCCGGGCCTGGGCCAGACGGTGGGGATCGCCGGTCACCGGACCACCTACCTCAAGCCCTTCCACGACATCAACGCGCTCAAGCAGGGCGACCGGATCGTGCTGAAGATGCCCTACGCCTGGTTCACCTACGTCGTCCAGTACCAGAAGATCGTCCTGCCCACGGCGGTGTCGGTGGTCGACAACCGCGGCTACGAGCGCCTCGTGCTCTCGGCCTGCAATCCGCTCTACAGCGCCGCCCAGCGGATCATCGTGTTCGCGCGCCTGCAGAAGATGGAGCCCAAGGGGGCGGCGCTGTCGGCGACGTGAGCCGCTGGGCCTGAGAGGTTCTCCGTGTGTCCGGTGCGAGCGGTCGCGACGCAACCGATGTCTCCTGCGCCCGAGGGGTGGGCGTGACCGACATCGGTTCGCGCAGCGGCCACGCGAAAGCGCTCAGAACGAGTGCTCGTACCCCGAGAGTCCGTCGGGCGCGTCGGTGAACACCAGCTCGCCTGGGCCCTCCACCACACGCCCGATCCACGTCAGGCCGGTGTCCCTCGGGCCCTCCTCCGCGGCGCCGTGGACGCTACCTGTGGCCGTCGCCGCGGCGCGCTGGGCGAGGACTTTGGCCGCCGCGGGCACGCAGACGCAGAGCTCGTAGTCATCGCCCGCGGTGGCCGCGAACGCGCGCGGCTCCACACCGAGGCTGTACGCGACCTCGCTCACTCCCGCGGCCACCGGAAGCGCGGCCAGCGAGAGCTCGATGCGCACGCCGCTGCGCCGCGCCAGGTGCAGCGCGTCGGTGGCCAGCCCGTCGGAAAGATCGATCATCGCCCGTGCGCCGGCGCCACTCAGCGCTCTCCCCACCGTCAGCCGCGGCTCGGGTCGGGCGTAGCGCGTGGCCAGCGCGTCGGTGACATCTGCGGTCAGCGAGCTCGGTGGCGCCGAGTCGAGCAGCACCAGTCCCGCGCCGGCGCCTCCCAGCGTGCCGGTGACGGCGACCAGGTCCCCGGGGCGGGCCCCATCCCGCCCGACCAGCTCGCCGGGATCGTCGGTCCATCCCACCACCGTGAACGACACGGTGATGGCGTCGGCGCGCGCGAGGTCACCGCCCGCGATCACCACCCCGGTCCGAGCGGCCAGCCCTGCGGCGCCGGCGGCCAGCGCGACGGCGTAGCCGGTCTCGGTTCCGGGCGGGAGACCGAGGGCCAGGTACGCCTCACCGGCCACGGCGCCCATCGCCGCGAGATCCGACAGCGCACCCGCCAGCGCGCGGTGCCCGATCTCCGCCGGGGAGAGCTGCGCGGAGCGAAAATGGACGCCGTCGATCATCAGGTCGACCGACGTCACGCCATAGCCACGCGCCCGGACCACCGCTGCGTCGTCGCCCAGCCAGCGCACGACTCGCGGTCCTCCGGCGACGAGCGTCTGCTCGAGCGCCTCGATCAGCTCGAGCTCGCGCACGTCCCGACTCCGTCGGTCAACCCCAGGCCGTCAACCCCGCGTGAGCCGTCGCGCACGCCCCTACTAGCGATGCCGGTAGACGATCCGAGCGCGGTCGAGGTCGTAGGGCGACAGCTCAACCCGGACGCGGTCACCCGGCAGGATGCGAATCCGGAAGCGCCGCATCTTCCCTGCCACGTGTCCGAGCACGACGCGATCCATGTTGTCGAGCTTGACGCGGAACATCGCGTTGGGCAGGGCCTCGACCACCTCGCCCTCGAGCTCGACCTTCTCTTCCTTCGGCATGCGGACGAGGCTACCAGCAGTGCGTCAGTGCGAGAGGCCGGTGCCGCCTGAGGCCCCGGTCCTTGCGCCGCCCCCATTGCCATTGCCATTCTGAGGCGGGCTGCCGTTCGGCGTGGGGCTGGTGGATGTCGAGCTGGTCTGGCCCGGGGTGGCCGTCCCGCCGTTCGCTCCCGTCGCGCCGGTGCCGCCGCTGCCCGGTTTGACGGTGTTGGAGCCGCTGGCCACGGAGTACTGACCGGCGAACGCCGTGCCCTGGAACGGCACGGCCGGCCGCGGGAAGTCGCCGCAGTAGCTGCCGGACGCGGAGTGCATGTAGTCGTGCCAGATGGGGGCGGCCAGCGTGCCGCCGAAGCCATCGGCCATCGGGATGCTGTTGCCCTGCGGATAGCCGACCCACACGGCGGTCGACATCCGCGGCGTGTAGCCGACGAACCACGCGTTCGACAGGTTGTTGGCGGTGCCGGTCTTGCCGGCGGCGGGGCAGCCGTAGCCGGCTTGCGTGCCGGTCCCGCTGGTGATCACGCCCTTGAGCACCTGGGTGCCCGCGTAGGCCTCGCCAGGGGTGAAGACGGGCGTCTTCTTGACGTTGCCGTAATCGCCGACGCTGCCATCGGGGAACACGATCTTGTTGATGATCGTCGTCGGGACGTGGGAGCCGCCGTTGGCCAGCGTGGAGTAGGCGTCCGCCATTTCCAGCGGGGTCACGCCGGTCTTCAACCCGCCGATCGCCTCGGAGGGCAGCGAGTCCAGGTGCGTGGTGACGCCCATCGCGTGGGCGGTGGCGGTCACCCTCTCGGGGGTGAGGTCGGCGTCGAGCTGAGCGAACACGGTGTTGTCGGAGAGGACGGTCGCCTTGGTCACGCTGATGTTGCCCTGGTAGGAGTCCTCGGCGGTGTGGACCAGATAGGTCGGGTAGCCCGGCAGCCAGCCGGGGTTCAGCAGGTGTGAGTTGTAGTAGGTGTCGTTGGGGTTGCCGTGGAAGTCGTGGATCAGCGTCATCAGCACGAACACCTTGAACGACGAACCGGGCTGGCGGTGGGCCTGGGTGGCGTAGTCGAAGTTGGTCTGGCTGTAGTCAGACGAGGAGGCGATGGCCAGGATGTGGCCGTTCTGCGGGTCGACCGAGGCCAGGCCGGCGGCGGCCGCTCCCGGGCCACCCTGGGCGGCCCGCAGCGACTCGTGGTTGAGGATGGCTTTGTGGGTGAGGACCTGCTTGCGCAGGTCGCTCGTGGTGTAGATTTTCGTCTCGCCCTGGTTCATTCGCAGGCAGTGGGTGGGGGTCCTGGGGCACAGGTCCCGGGCCACCGCCTGCTGGACGTAGTCGAACACGTAGGGGTCCTTCTTGACCGAGTACCGGTCGTCGGCCTTGACCTGGAGCCTGCGCTTGGCGGCGACGTCGGCCTGCGCCTGGGTGATGTCGTCGGCGTTGACCATCGCCTGCAGCACCTCGTTGCGGCGCTTGCGCGCGGCCTTGACGTCGATGAACGGGTTGTAGCCCGAGGGCGCCTGGGGCAGGCCGGCAAGCAGCGCCGCCTGGTGGAGCGTCAGCTGGGACACCGGCTTGTCGAAGAACATCTGGGCGGCCGCGCCGACCCCGTAGGCGGTCTGGCCGCGCACGGTGCCGTAGGGGACGTCGTTCAGGTAGTTGTCCAGGATCCAGTTCTTGGTGTGGCGGGCCTCCAGCTGCGTGGCCAGCTTGGCCTGCACGATCTTGTACTTGAGGTCATGCTTCTGGCGCGCAGCCTGGTAGCGCTTGGGCAGGTACACGTTGTCGACCAGCTGCATCGTCAGCGTCGAAGCGCCCTGCAGGGAGTGGCCGTTGACGGCGTCCTTGATCGCGGCGCGGACGATGCCCTGATAGTCGAGCGCGCCGTGCTGGTAGAAGCGCCGGTCCTCGATCGCGATCGTCGCCTGCTTGACCTGCAGCGGGATCTGGCTGCCGGCCAGGGGCGTGTGCACGCTCGGCGACCAGATGTAGCCCAGCGACGTGCCGTCGGCGGCGAACACCTGGGACGGAGAGCCGGGGATCCTCGGGTGGCGCGTGTTCAGATTCGGCGCCGACTGGGCGACGTTGACCACCCACCCGGTGACCGCCAGCGCGCCCACCGCGATGCCGCAGACGCCGAGCACCGCGGTCAATCCCAGTCCGCGCTTGAGGGCGGAACCGCGGTTGCGCCGGCGGCGGCGCTGTCGATCACGTCGGCTCATGGGGATTGAACGGCTGCTGGCGCGGGCTCTCAGAGCATGCGGGAGCGCCGCCGCCAGTCTAGCTGGGAGGGGTCTTCGGCCCGCCGATTCGCACTCCTGCTATCGAACGGCCCCGTGCAACGCGAACGCTCGGCGCTGCTGATCGACGGGATGGGGACGCTCGTGGCGCTGGCCACTCCGGCCCCGACGCTGGTGGAGGTCCTGCAGCGGCGCTTCGGCGTCACCGTCTCGCAGGACGACGCCCGTCACGCGCTCGGGGCCGAGATCGCGTTCTATCGGGCACACCTGGACTCCGGGCGGGACGCCGAGAGCCTGGCGCGCCTGCGCGTCCGCTGTGCGCAGGTGCTGTTCGGCGCGCTGCCGGTCACCGTGAGGGCGGGCGACGACGCTCGGACCGCGGCGCTGCTGGAGGCGCTGCG
>JBPCPO010000001.1:0-41264 GCA_050999075.1 Solirubrobacteraceae bacterium | reverse complement strand
TCCTTTCCCCTCTGTCGGGGTGGGTTTGTCTTCTCCCCACCCCCAAAACACAACAACACCTCCCGTTCCACCCCCAGCCCCGGGGATTGCCCCACCTTCGGCGCCGGGCATGGCTCCGCTCTCGGCGCTGCGGCGCTGGCGCTCCTGGTGGGCGGTGAGGGCGTTGTGCTCCTCCAGATCACAGAAGCTCGGTTGCGGGCCGCCGAGCGGGTGGGGTGCGGCCGCGGGGCGCTCGCACCCCGGGAAGATGCAGATCTTCGTCGGCGACTCACTCATCTGACGGCTGCTCCTTGGATCGATCTCGCCCAGCGCAGTTCAGCTCCGCCGGACGCCCCGGGCCTACTCGTGCTCATCGTGCGCCCACCCCGGCGTGGTGTGCCCCCGGCTCGGTCCGTGTCCGCTGGGCATGGCGACCGAGCTGCCCCCGACCGGAGTCGCGCTCCCCCAGGGCTCCTCGTCCTCGTCACCCTCGGGCGCCGGCGCGGGCGCCCTCCAGCTCGCGGCCGGCGCGCCGTCGTCCGAGTGCGACGCGCCGATCGCCTCGGCCACCTCCTCCAGGGCGCGGGCGGTGTGGCCGCTGACCAGCGCGTCGCAGTGGGGCAGCGCGGCCACCAGCCCGCCGGCGCGGGGAGCGAAGCCGCTGGCCGCGACGCGCGGGTTGACCCACACGATCCGGTAGGCCAGGCGCGCGAGGCGCTCCATCTCCCGGCCCACCAGCATCGGGTCGCCGCGCTCCCAACCGTCGGAGAGGATCACGATCACCGCGCCGCGGGCCATGCCGCGGCGCCCGTGACGGTCGTTGAACGTCTTCAGCGCGTCGCCGATCCGGGTTCCGCTGGACCAGTCCGGCGCGCTGGCGGCGGCACGCTGGATGGCCCGCTCGGGGTGCCGGCCCGCCAGCGCACGGGTGAGGCGGGTCAGACGGGTGGCGAACACGAACGCCTCGGCGCCCGGCCCGCTGCCGGCGGCGCAGGTCAGGAACTGCAGGTAGGCGCGGGCGTAGGGCTCCATCGAGCCCGAGATGTCGCACAGCATCACGATCCGCCGGGGGACGATCCGCCGGCGCCGACGCGCGAGGCGGACCGGGTCGCCGCCGGTGCGCAAGCTCGAGCGGAGCGTGCGGCGCATGTCCATCCGCTCGCCATGGCGGCCCTTCTTCGTTCGGCGCGTGCGCCGCCGGGGCGTCTGCAGCTCGAGGCTCCTCATCAGCCGGTAGAGCTGGGCGAGCTCGTGGGGCTCGAGCGCGTCGAAGCTCTTACGTCGCAGCAGCTCCTCGTCGCTGGCCAGCACCACCGGGACCTCGAGCTCTCGGGGCTCCTCATCGTCCTGGGATGGCGGTGAGGATGAGGTGCCGATCGGCGGGGGGAGGTCCTGCTCCCGGGAGGACCGCGGTGAGGTCCTGTGGTCGGACTTCGGCCCGTCCTCGGGCGGTGCGGGAAGGGTCTGGAGGTCCTCGGGCTCGAAGTCCTCGCGGATGTGCCCGCCGCCGAACACCGCGAAGAACACCGCGTCGAACCCCTTGACCTGGGCCGCGTCCGACACCACCACGGCCCGAGCGGTCCAGTACAGGCGCCGGCGGGTGATCGGCTTGACCAGCCTCAGCGCCCGGGCCAAGCGCGCGCTGCGCTCCGGGGTCATGGGCAGGCCGGCGTCGCGCAGCCGCTGGCTCAGCGCGCCCACGAGCGCCGGGAGGTCGAGGTTGACGGTCTCGACGCCGAACCTCGCCTCAGCCATCGTCTCCGCCGTCGACGCTGCTCACGAGGGCCTCCAGGCCGGCGGCCCGGATCACCTCCTGATCCTCGCTGTACTTGAGCACCGAACCGAGCGTGCGATCGATCGCGGAGGCGTCGAGCACCTCCACGCCGAGCAGTCCCAACGCGGCGAGCCAGTCGATCGCCTCGGCGATCCCCGGAGGCTTCTGCACGTCGCTGTCGCGCATCCGCGACACGGCGTCGGCGACCTGCACCGCGAGCGTGGCCGAGGAGCCCTTCACCCGGCGGCGCACGATCTCCACCTCGCGCTCCGGGCTCGGGTAGTCGATCCACTGGTAGAGGCAGCGTCGCTTGACCGCGTCGTGCAGGTCACGAGTCCGGTTGGAGGTCAGGACGATGATCGGCGGGTGCGTGGCCCGGATGGTCCCGATCTCCGGGATGGTGACCGTGGCCTCGGCCAGCAGCTCGAGCAGGAAGGCCTCGAAGTCGTCGTCGGCCCGGTCGATCTCGTCGATCAGCAGCACCGCCGGGCGGGGACCGGGATGCTCGAGCGCGCGCAGCAGCGGACGGCGGATCAGGTAGTCGGGACCGAACAGGTCGGCCTCGCGCAGCTCGGAGCCCCTCGAGTCGGCGAGGCGGATGCTCAGCAGCTGGCGGGGATAGTTCCATTCGTACAGGGCTTCGGAGGCGTCGATCCCCTCGTAGCACTGCAGGCGGATCAGCGGGGTGTCGAGAACCGCCGCCAGCGCCTTGGCGGCCTCGGTCTTGCCGACCCCGGCCTCACCCTCGAGCAGCAACGGCTGGGGGAGGCTGAGGCTCAGGAACATCGACGTCGCCAGGCCCTCGTCGACGAGGTAGTCGACGCCGGCCAGGCGCCGGGCCAGGGTCTCGACGTCGCGGGCCAGGTGACGGATCTCCTGCGCCGCCTCGCCGGCGCCGTCTCCCGGAGTCATGCCGCGGCGGGCGCGAAGCCCGCCTGCGCCAGCACGGCCTGGTAGTCCTCGAGCGTGTCGACGTCAAGCGGCACCGGGCCCGCGACGGGCACCTCGACGAGGTCCGCGGCGCGCTGGTCGAGCAGCCTCCAGACGCCCTTGTCTCCATGCAGATCGGCGAGCGCCGGGAAGACCTGGCGCGAGAACGCGATCGGATGCCCGCGACCGTCGTCGTAGCGGCACACGGCCAGCGGCGCCCCTTGGCGTCCCCGCAGCAGCGCCGTCACCGTGCTCGGCGTCACTCCCGGCTGGTCTCCGAGCATCAGCACGAGCACCTGGCAACGCGGGTCGAACGCCACCAGCGCCGCGGCGATCGAGGATGAGCAACCCTGGCCGTAGGCGCGGTTGACCACGACCTCGGTTCCCCCCAGATCCACCCCCGTGCGCACGTCGTCGGCGGCGCCGCCGATCGCCACCACGATTTGATCGGTCCGGCACTCGCGCGCGACGCCGACGACGTGACCCAGGAGCGTGCTCTCCCCGTAGGGCAGGAGCTGCTTGGGCGCGCCGAGCCGGGTCGAGCCCCCGGCCCCGAGCACGAGAATGGTGACGAAGGGCTCAGCCGGGGACGACGACATGCTCGGGTTGCGCCTCGAACTGGCTCTGGCAACCGGCGCCGCAGAAGTACACCGTCTCGCTCGCGCGCGTCACCGATGGCGTGTCCGGGGCCACGACGATCGTCATGCCGCAGATCGGATCAACCGCGGTGGCCGCCAAAGCAGCGGCTGCGTCGGTCCGAGCCCCGGCGGCCGCGCCGGTCCGAGTGCTCACGTGACCGGCCTGCGGGCCGGTCCCCGCGGTGGTGGGGGTCCACCCGCGGCGGCGTACGGTGACGATCCGGGCCAGGATTGACAGCGCGATCTCGGGGGCGGTGCGCGCCCCGAGCTCGATGCCGGCCGGGGTGTCGATCGCGGCCAGGTGCTCCTGCGCGACTCCGTCCTGGCGCAGCTCCTCGAGCGCGGCCGCGCCGCGCTTGGCGCTGGCCACGAGTCCGATGTAGGGCACGCCCGCCTCCACGCCGCGCCGCAGCGCGCGGTGCTCGTCGCGTCCGTGCGCCGCGACCACGAGCGCTAGATCGCCGCCCGAAGGTTCGAGGATGCCATCGGGACGGTCGCGAGAAGCCACGATCTCGAGCCCCAGCGTGGCGCCGAGGGACTGCAGCGCCGCCGCGATCGGCGTATCACCGACCACCAGCACTCGCGGCGCGGGCAGGACGGGCTCGAGGAAGACCTCGATCGCCCCGCCCGACAGGCAGGGATTGGAGACCGTCACCGCGCCGTCCTCGCCCGCGGGCGAGGGGGCACCCGCGTCGGGGGACGCGCCCGCCTCTGGCGAGGAGGTGTCCGCCTCTGGCGGGGCGGCGTCCGCGTCCAGCGGGACGCCCGTGTCGGGAAGGATGCGCAGGAGCAGCGGCTCGCCGGTCTGCATCGTCTGGAGCGAGTACACGCGCACGCTGTGCTCGGCGCACACGCCGCCGACGAACCCCTCGATGGTTCCGTCGCCGAGCACCAGCGCCACGCTGCCGGGCTGCACGCTGGTCGGGTGCTGGACGCGGACCACGGTGGCGGTGGTGAACGGCGCTCGCAGCGCGGCGAGCTCCTGCGCTCGCCGGGTCAGCGCTGCGGTCATCATTGCGGCGGCTCGGGGCGGCCCTGCATCGCCGCCCAGACTCGGGCCGGCGTGCACGGCATGTCGATGTGCGTGACGCCGTGGGTCTCGTGCAGCGCGTCGATCACCGCGTTGACGATCGCCGGCGGTGAGCCGACGTTCGGGGACTCGCCGATGCCCTTGGCGCCGAGCGGGTGGTGGGGACACGGGGTCACGGTCTCTCCGAGCTCGAAGTCGGGGCACTCGAGCGCGGTCGGGATCAGGTAGTCCATGAACGACCCGTTGAGGCAGTTGCCCTCCTCGTCGAAGGTGATCACCTCCATCAGCGCGATCCCCACCCCTTCGGCCAGCCCGCCGTGGATCTGGCCGTCGACCACCATCGGGTTGATGCGCACCCCGCAGTCGTCGACCGCGATGAAGCGCCGGACCTTGACGTGGGCGGTGTCGGGGTCGATGTCGACCACGGCGATGTAGGCGCCGTAGGGGTAGGTCAGGTTCGGGGGGTCGTAGATCACCTGCGCGTCGAGTCCGCCCTCCATCCCGGTCGGCATCGGCTCGCCGCTGTAGGCCCGCAGGGCGATGTCGTCGATCCGCGCGCCCTGCTCGGGATCGCCCTTGACGTACCAGCGGCCCTTCTCCCAGGCCAGGTCCTCCGGTCGGGCCTCGAGCATGGTCGCGGCGATCAGGCGCGCCTTGTCGCGGACCTTGCGGGAGACGACGGCGACCGCCGCGCCCGAGACGGGGGTCGAGCGGCTGCCGTAGGTGCCCAGGCCGTAGGGCGAGCGGTCGGTGTCGCCGTGGCGGACCTCGATGTCCTCCGGCGGGATCCCGAGCTCCTCGGCCACGATCTGCGCGAACGTCGTCTCGTGTCCCTGTCCCTGGGTCTGACAGCTGAGGCTGACCACCGCCTTGCCCGACGGATGCACGCGCAGGTCGGCGCCGTCGTTCATGGCCAGCCCGAGGATGTCCATGTGCTTGCGGGGACCGGCACCGACACCCTCGGTGAAGAACGAGACCCCGATCCCCATCAGCTCGCCGCGGGCACGCTTCTGGGCCTGCTCGCGGCGCAGCTCGTCGTAGCCGGCGATCTCCTTCGCGACGTCCATCGTCTGGGCGTAGTTGCCGGAGTCGTAGGTCCACCCGGTCGTCGTCTCGTAGGGGAACTGCTCGGGGGCGATGAAGCTGCGCATCCGCAGGTCGATCGGGTCGACGTGCATCTCCAGGGCGAGGGCGTCGACCATCCGCTCGACCAGGTACACCGCCTCGGTGATCCGGAACGAGCACCGGTAGGCCACGCCGCCCGGCGCCTTGTTGGTGTAGACCGCCTTGACCTTGACGTGGGATGCGTCCAGGGCGTAGGACCCGCAGACGATGTGGAAGAAGCCGGCGGGGAACTTGGTCGGCTGGGCGGTGGAGTCGAACGCGCCGTGGTCGGCGATCGCGTCGACCCGCAGGCCGGTGATCTTCCCGTCCTTGGAGCACATCTCGGCGTGCATGATGTAGTCCCGGGCGAACCCGGTCGACATCAGGTTCTCCGAGCGGTCCTCGATCCACTTGACGGGGACGCCGGCGACGATCGAGCCCGCGATCGCGCAGACGTAGCCCGGATAGACGGGGACCTTGTTGCCGAAGCCGCCGCCGATGTCGTTGCAGCGGATCCGGATCATGTGCTCGGCCAGACCCGCGACATGGGCGTACACCGTGCGGTGGGCGTGGGGGGCCTGGTTGCCGTTGTAGATGTCGAGCTGGCCGGTCTGCGGGTTGAAGTCGGCGATCATGCCGCAGGTCTCCAGCGGCGCCGGATGGCAGCGCGGGTAGATGATGTCCCGCGTCACCACCGTGTCGGCCTGCGCGAACGCGCGATCGGTGGACGCCCGGTCGCCGGCCTCCCAGGTCGGGCTGGCGAGGTTGTCGCGCTGCCCCACCTTGTCGTCGCGGATCAGCGGCGCGTCGGGATCCAGCGCCTTGCGGGCGTTGACGATCGCCGGCAGGGGCTCGTACTCGACGTCGATCAGGGTCAGCGCGTCGCGCGCGGAGTACTCGTCGGTGGCGATCACGAACGCGACCTCCTGACCCTGGAAGCGGACCTTGTCCCCCGCCAGTACGGCCTGGGTGTCATAGGAGATCGTCGGCATCCAGGCCAACCCGAGCGTCTCCAGGTCCTTGGCCGTGATGACGGCGGCGACCTTGGGGTGCGCGAGCGCCTTGGAGGTGTCGATCGAGACGATCCGCGCGTGGGCGTACGGGCTGCGCAGGATGGCGCCGTGGACCATGCCGGGCAGACGGATGTCGTCGAGGTAGTTGCCCTGCCCGCGGATGAAGCGGGCGTCCTCCTTGCGCTTGAGGCGTCCGAAGCCGATCGGACGCTCGGTTCCGGCGCTCGGCAGGTTCTCGTTCTCGGTTACGGCCATGCGTCATGCCTCCTGTTTGGCGGCGGCCTCGTGCTCGGCCGCCCAGCGCACCGCGCTGACGATATTCTTATATCCGGTGCAACGACAGATGGCTCCGGAGATGGCAGTTCGGATCTCAAGCTCGGTCGGATCGGGATTCTCGTCCAGCAGCGCCCGCGCGGTCATCAGCATTCCCGGGGTGCAGAACCCGCACTGGAGCGCGTGGCGCTCGTGGAAGCCCTGCTGGATCGGGTCCAGCCGACCACCCTGCTCAAGCGACTCGACGGTGCGGATCTCGTGCCCCTCGCACATGGCGGCCAGCGTCGTGCACGACTTGAGCGGCTGGCCGTCCATCAGCACCACGCAGGCGCCGCAGTTGGAGGTGTCGCAGCCCCAGTGGGTGCCCGTCAGCCCGGGAGTGTCGCGAATGAAATGGACGAGGAGCTGACGGGGCTCGACGTCGCGAGAGACGGCTTGCCCGTTGATCGTGATCGTGACCTGCATGGGTCAGACCTCCTGGTGGAGCGCGCGCGCGCTCGCCCGGCGCAGGGCGCGGTGGGTGAGCACCCCGGCGAGGTGGCGCTTGTAGTCGATCGGTCCGCGGCCGTCGGCGCTCGGGCTGCAGTCCTCCGAGGCGATCGCCCCGGCCTGTGCGAACAGCTCCTCCGACGGGGGCTGGCCACGCAGCAGCTCGTGCGCCCGCGAGACGTGGACGGTGGTGGGCCCGACCGCGCTCAGCGCCAGCCCCACGTCGGCAATCCTGCCGGCATCGATCCACACCGCCGCCGAGACGGCCGCGATCGCCCAGTCGCCTGCGCGCCGCTCGACCTTCTCGTGTGCGCTGCCCCCTCCCGGGCGCAGGGGGATGCGAACTTCGGTCAGCATCTCGCCGTCGCTGACCGCGGTCACGTACGGGCCGACGTGGAAGTCGCTCATCGCGACCACCCGCTCGCCACCCGCGCCGCGGATCACCGCCGTCGCCTTGATCGCCGAGCAGACGGCCGAGAGATCCTCGGCGGCATCGGCCTGACACAGCGAGCCGCCGATCGTGCCGCGGTTGCGCACGACCGGGTCGGCGATCACCTCCTCGGCGTCTCGAAACAGCGGAAAGTGCTCGGCCAGCAGCGGGGAGCGCTGCAGCTCCACGTGACGGGTCAGCGCTCCGATCCGGATCTCGCTGCCCTGCCGGCGGATGAAGGACAGCTCGGCGAGGTCGTTGATGTCGATCAGGTGCTCGGGGTTGGCGAGCCGGAGCTTCATCATCGGCAGGAGGCTGTGTCCACCCGCGATGATGCGCGCCTCGGAGCCGAGCCGGCTCAGCGAGGCGATCGCGCCCTCGACGCTGGTGGCGCGCTCATACTCGAATGACGCGGGGGTCTGCACGGTCAGCCCCGCTTCCAGCGAATGACCTTCGTCTCGGGCGCCGCGGCGGACGGCGGCGTGGAGGTCGGGCCGCTCGATCGTGGGACGCCAGCAGGGGCGCCGGCCTGCGGGCCGGCGCCGGCAGGACGCCGCGCGTGCTCGCTCGGGGGCGTCTGCGCGCGGGGCTCGTACTGCACGGGCGCCCCCGTGCCGATCACCGGCGAACCGGGCAGCGAGCGCGCACCGGCGGGACGTCCCTCCGGATACAGCTCCCGAGCGGCCGAGCTTCCGCGGGCGACGTCGCGCAGCGCCGGTCCCTGGGGGCTGGCGGCGGCGATCGGGGCCTCCCGGCCCAGGCGGGCCAGGGTCAGGGTCCCCTTGGTGTAGACCTCGGAGATCCGTGGAGCCCGGGTGGTCCTGCTCTGCGGGAACTTCCTGAACCCCGCCGCGCCGGAGCCCGGATACAGCCCGTCGACCAGACCGACGGCGTCCTGCATTCCCGCCTTCTTGACCAGCAGCCCCTCGAGCAGCTCGACCCCGGCGTCGAGCTGCTGGTTGATCGTGGTCACGACGTCGTTGACCGGCGCGCTCTTCTGGACGATCTCGCCGACGCCGTCGATGACCACGTCGAGGCCGGCGGTGATCTTGCGCAGGGCCAGGATCGTGGAGACGAGATAGAACACGAGCGCGAGGACGATGAGCAGTACGGCGACCAGCAGGACGGCCCCTGCGACCACGTCCGCGGCCGATGCCGGCACAAGCGCCATCTCCGGGTGCCTAGCCCGGGCCGGTGTCGTCGTCGAGGATGACGTCCAGCGAGCCGCCGTAATTGGCGACTCCCGCGACGGTCTGCTTCACCTGCTCCTGCGTGGTCAGCAGCAGCGGGACGGCGTTGAGGTCCTTCGATCCACGATCCGCCACGACGGCGATCTCCTGGACCACGGGGACGATCCCCTTGGCGGCTTGCAGGACACCGCTGAGCAGGCGCACGACGACCGGGAGGATCACCACGAGCAGGACCGCGTCGCCGATCCACCAGAAGATCATCGTGGTCTCCGGGCGGCGACGATCGCGGCCTTGGCGGCGATGCCGGGCAGTGCCCCCAGGATGGTGTCGAACTGAGCGTTGATCGCCTTGACGGCGCCCTCGAGCGGGCGCAGGTGCTGGGACTCGACGCCGGACAGGGCGCTGGCCAGCGTCGACAGACCCGCGGAGATCCTCAGCAGGCGCCGGCGAACCTCGATCAGGGCGGCGGCGAGCACCAGCACCACGCCCACAGCCAGCACCACGCTCAGCACGATCAGGGCATGGGTGCTGCTCATACGCCGCCGTACCCGTCGGTGAGGGCGTTCATATAACCGTCCTGGACCACCGCTTCCTCCACGATCAGGGCCAGCACGGGCGCGGTGGCCTCGAGCTGGGGGATGTTCGATGTGTTGGCGGCGACCCGGCCAGCGACCTCGAGCAGGCCATCGACCGACGTCTCGATGTCGCCGACCCCCTCCAGGAGCACGGTGAGGAGAATCGCCACGATCACCGCGGCGCCGAGGCCGATGGCCAGGGCAATCGCCCACAGGGTGTGACCGGACACGGCCGCGATCGCCGGCGTCACTTGCCCACCGCCACCTTTCGCAGCGCCCGCGCCGAATGGAGGATCCGGACCCCGGAATCGTTGATCTGGCCGATGCCGCCCAGCTGCTCCGTCTGCTCGCGCACCTTCTCCACTGCCGGCACCGCCGTCCGGGCCTGCTTGGCGATCCTGAACGCCAGCGCGACGATCACGATCACGATCACGGCCGCCACCGCGATCACGACCACGCCGAGCGCGAGTCCGATGTACCAAAGGGTGGAAGCCCCGACCGGCGTGAGCATCGAGCGGAAAAGTCTACTCCCGCCTGCGTCAGGTCGTCGCGAAGCGTCCGATCGTGGCGCTCGGTCGCACGCCGGAGTGGCTGCGCGCGAAGATGCGGTGGTAGGCCAGCTCCTCGCGCGAGCGGGGCGAGGGGTCGAGCAGGTCGGCCTCGAGCGCGAAGTCCTGCTCGTCGACGCTCTCCTCCATCCGCTCCCGTAGGACCGACGCCATGCCGCTGCCGTCTCCGAACTGCGACTTCTCGCGCCACAGCAGGCGATCGGGCAGCCAGCCCTCGAACGCCTCGCGCAGCAGCCGTTTCTCGGGCTGGCCGGGACCGGCGAGCTTCCAGCCCGCCGGCAGCGCGAGCCCGAGCGCGATCATGTCGAGCTCGAGGAACGGCACGCGCGCCTCCAGGCCATGGGCCATGGTCACGCGATCGCAGCGCTGCAGGTTGAGGTCGTGCAGTCCCTCGACCGTCCGCACGAGCTCGTCGTGGAGGGTCTCGCTCTCGAAGTCGCGCAGGTACTCGTAGCCGGCGAAGATCTCGTCCGCGCCCTCGCCGGTCAGCACGACCTTCACGTGCTCGGCCGTCATCTCGGCCAGCAGGTAGTTCGCGACGGCGCTGCGCACCAGGGACGCGTCATAGGACTCGATCGTCTCGATCACCCTGGGCAGCGCGTCGAGGGCTTCCGGCGGCGTGTAGACACACTCGTGATGCTCGCTGTCGAGGAATGCCGACGCGTCGCGCGCGGCGAGCAGGTCGGCCGATCCGGCGAGGCCGACCGCAAACGTCTTCAGGCGCTCGCCGCGCTCGCCCAGCACGTCGGCGGCGATCGCGCCCACGAGGCTCGAGTCCAGGCCGCCGGACAGGAACACGCCCACGGGCACGTCGCCCATGAGCTGACGCTCCACCGTCTCGCACAGGCGCTCGCGGACCCGGGCGAGGATCGTCTCGGGGATGTCCGCGCCCGGCTCCGCTGGACCCTCGAAGGACTCGAGCTCGTCGGGGACGGCGTGCGCGAACCGCCGCAGCCCGTCCACCGGCGTCCAATGGTGACCGGGGGGGAAGGACTCCACGTCGGGGTGCCAGTCCTCCTCGAAGGCGCGGATCTCCGAGGCGAAGCGCACGTCACCGCCGCGGCGGGCCCAGTACAGCGGCTTGATTCCCACCGGGTCGCGGGCGGCGAGGAAGCTGCCGTCCTCGCTGGCGAGCGCGAACGCGTACATGCCGTGCAGCTCGGCCAGGGCGTCCGGTCCCCGCTCCTCCACGACGCGTAGCGCGACTTCGTTATCGGAATGGGTCAGCAGGCGCTGGTCGGCCAGGCCATGGCGTAGCCGATGATGGTTGTAGACCTCGCCGTTGCCGACGAGCACGAGCTGCCCGTCGCGGCTGCGCAGCGGCTGATGGCCGCCGGCGACGTCGACGATCGACAGCCGCCGATGCCCCAGCCAGGCCTCCTCGCCCACGAGCGCCTCGCCGGAGTCGTCGGGTCCGCGGTGCACCAGCCGGTCGAGCATCCGGCGTCCCTGCTCGGCGTCCGGGGAGCCGTACATGGCGGCGATCCCGCACATCAGCCGCTCGCCGCCAAGCCTGCCCGCGCGGAGCCGTAGCTGAGGCTGCGACGGTCGTCGAGGTGGCAGAGCGCGGCGCGCGTGGCGGCGGTGGCCTGCGCGGGATCGATCCGCGCCGCGGCGAGGCCGGATCGTCCGCCCCGCGTGCGGGCCAGCACCCGGCCGTCGGGATCGACGACCTTGGCGTGGCCGAGGAACCGCAGGCCGCCGGAGCGACCGGACTGGTTGGAGGAGACCCATACGACCTGGTTCTCGATGGCCCGGGCACGATCGAGCAGGTCGAAGTGGAGCGTCTGCCGATCCCGGGCCAGGCGGCGGGCGGGGGCCAGCCGGCAGGTCGGCCAGGCCGACATCGAGGCGATGAGCTGGGCGCCGTCGGCGGCCAGGGCGCGCGCGGCCTCGGGGAAGACCTTGTCGTAGCAGATCAGCATCCCCATCCGGCCCACCGGCGTGTCGAAGGCGTCGAAGCGGTCTCCGGGACGGTAGGTGAACCGCTCACCCGGCGGCAGATGGACCTTGCGGTGGTGCCCCAGCACTCCGTCGCCGCTGAGGCACACCGCGCTGTTGTAGGGACCACCGGGTGCGTCTTCGGTGAAGCCCACGCAGATCGTCATCTCAGCCGCCATCGCCACCAGGCGCGCGATCTCGGGCCCGTCGACGTGCAGCGCCGGCGGAGTCGCCGCGGTGCGCCCGCCGCCCACGCCCTCGACCGGATAGCCGCCGACGATGCACTCGGGCAGCACCAGGAGGCCGGCACCCATCCTCCGTGCGGCGCGCACGGTGCGCTGCACCCAGAGCAGGGACTCCTCCAGCCCCGGGCCCACGCACGAGGCCGCCACTCCGACTAGCGCGGGAGGACTGGCGAGGACCGTGCGTGGGCGAGGGCGGGGGTGAGGAGGGATCACGTCGATCAGGATGGCGCAGCGCGGCGCTCCCCGCCTCGGCCCGATGTACAGACTCGTATCCCCGACAACCGGCCGCCCGGCCGACGGTGACGCACGGCCACCAGCTCGGCCATGATCGACAGCGCGGTCTCGGCGGAGCTGAGGGCACCGAGGTCGAGGCCGACCGGGGCGCTGATCCGCTGCAGGTCCTCCTCGCTCACACCGGCGCCCAGCAGGCGCTCGCGACGCCGCTCCTGGGCGTGACGCGATCCCATCGCCCCGATGTAGGCGGGATCGGCACGCAACGCCAGCAGCAGGACCTCGTCGTCGATCTTCGGGTCGTTGGAGAGCACCGCCAGGTAGGTGTCGCGGTCGATGCCCCCGAGCTGCTCGAGCGCCGGAGCGGGCCACGCGATCACCACCTCCTCCGCGTCGGGGAGGCTTGCGCGGTTCGCGAACCGGGCGCGGGGATCGATCACGTAAGGTCGCCAGCCGGTCACCCGCGCGAGATGAGACAGGTGGTTGGCGTACGCGATCGCGCCGAAGATCAACAGGCGCGGGGCCGAAGTGAGGCTCATGTACGGCTCGTGGCCCCGGCTGGGGGGCTCACGTACGGCTCGCAGCCTCGGCTGGGGGGCTCACGTACGGCTCGCAGCCCCGGCTGTGGGGAATCCCGCGAGGCTCACGTCAAGACCCCGCACCGCCGCCGGTGTCCCGGCGGGGTGCGGGTTGCTGCTGTCCGGCTAGAGCGGTTGGACGTTGATCGCCTTCGGCCCCCGGTCGCTGGCCTCCGACTCGAAGGAGACCTTCGCGCCCTCGGCGAGCGAGTGATACCCGCCGCCGACAATTCCTGTGTGGTGGACGAAGAGATCCTTGCCCGGGTCGTCGGGGGTGATGAACCCGAAGCCCTTCTCGTCGCTGAACCACTTCACGGTTCCACTTGCCATTGCTGTTTCTCCTTGGCCTCTGTGTCGCGGACGAGGAGCTACGAGAAGCAACGGCCTGCGAGCGCTAAACACCACTTTACGAAGTCCGGACGGACCCGCATCCCACAGCGTAGCACCATCATCCGCGGGCGCCGGCCGGCCGCCGACCGCGAGTGCGCCTGCCCCCGCGCGGGTCGGTGTGCCTGGGATTGCGAGCGGTCCGCGGCTTGGTCTCGCGATCGCCTTTGCCGAGTCCATGCTCGCGATCGCCGCCGCTCAGCCCATGTTGGCGATCGCCGCCCAGCCCGCGTTCGCGATCGCCTCCGCCGAGCCCATGCTCCAGGCCGAGCTGACGAGCGAGCTGTCTGATCGCGTGCCGCTCGCCGGGCTCCACGAGGGTGATTCCGACTCCCGGATGGCCGGCGCGTCCCGTCCGTCCCACCCGGTGCACGTAGGCATCCCGATCCTCGGGCGGATCGAAGTTGATCACCCGCGCGATACCGGTGACGTCGATCCCGCGCGCGGCGACGTCGGTCGCCACCAGCGTGTCGACGGATCCGGACTGGAACCGGGCCAGGGCCTGCTCACGCTGACGCTGAGACTTGTTGCCGTGCATCGCGAGGGCCTTCACCCCGTGGTCGTCCAGGCGCTTGACGAGCCGGTCAGCTCCACGCTTGGTCCGCACGAACACGAGCGTGAGGTCGCGCCCGGGAGCGAGCTCGCCGACAAGCGTCTCGATCCGCCCGGCTCCCGACACCTGGACGAACCGATGCTCGATCTCCGATGCCGCCCGGCGTGCCGTGGGACCGTGCTCGTGCACCGCGGCGTCGCGTGTGTACTGCTGGGCGAGCCGGCCGGCCTCGCCGTCGAGGGTGGCGGAGAAGAACAGCGTCTGGCGGGTGGTGGGGCAGCCGGCCACGATCCGGTCGACCGCGGGTCGAAAGCCCATGTCGAGCATCCGGTCGGCTTCGTCGAGGACGAGCATCTGGATCGCGCGGAGGCTGAAGGCGCGACGGGCCAGCAGATCCTCGAGGCGGCCGGGGGTGGCGACGATCAGGTGCGAGCACGCGGCCTCGCGCGCCTGCTTGACCAGGCCGACGCCCCCGTAGACGGCGGTGATGCGCAGCGCACGGGCATGGGCGAGCCCGCGCAGCTCCTGCACGATCTGCGTCGCCAGCTCACGCGTGGGAGCCAGCACCAGGCCGGCCGGGCGCGGTCCATCGGCATCGATGCGGTCGACCAGCGGGATCCCGAAGGCGAGCGTCTTACCGGATCCGGTGGGTGATTTGGCCAGTACGTCGCGCCCTGCGAGGACGTCTCCGATCACCATCTGCTGGACCGCGAACGGGTCGGTGATGCGTTGGCGTGACAGGGCACTGACGACGGCGCGCGAAACGCCGAGCTCGGCGAAGGACTGCGTGGACATGTCTGCTCCTTGGCGGCGCTGTTGGGCCGCGAATGATTCGGGAGGCTGTTGCTGACCCGAACCGCTGTCTGCGGGACCCAAGCGAGCTGCCTCGCGGCCGACGGCGTCGACCGCTACCCGTCAACCTAGCAGCCTGAGCCTCGATCTACGGTCGAGGTCGCCTAGATCCCGCGCTGGCGGGCGTCCCGGCTCAGGGCCACGGCGAGCACCGAAGGCTCCAGGCGCGCCTCCAGGTCGGCGATCTCCCGGCTCTGCCGGGTGGACTCGCGGTGCACGGAATCCTGAAGTCCCTGAACCATCGCTTCGAGCTGCACGACCCGGGCCTCCAGCGACTCGATCATCGAAGGGGCTGAAAGGGACGGACCGGCCGCCGGCTGGGGATCGCGGGCCGCTACCGCCCGCCGCATCTGGGCGACTCGGGTGATCAATCGCTCTCGTTGGGGCAGCTCAGGCATAGCGACGCTTGGGCTTGAGCGTCGACGGAGGATGCCGGCGGCGCTCCTCGTCGGTCATCCGGCGGATCACCAGGGAACCGCTCTCCACCTGCTCTCGCACCGAATCGAGCTTTGCCTCGCGCTGTTCCTGCGCTCTTTCTCTGGTCGTCTTCATCCGATTGCTCCCATCCGATCTTCGCGCACTGTGGCGCGGGGCTTCGCGCACCGAGGCGCGGCGGGCCGCTCGACAACGCGTCGAGCCACCTACAGCTGCTCGTGGGCCACGCAGCCATTTGCACTTACGGTGCGGCCGTTGCGCATGCGTGACCTGGGCACAGAGAGGGAGTTCCACTGCCCCAGATCGCGACCGCGTCTGCCAGGGAACCTCGTGAGCGACGACGCCGCCCGTGGAACTCATCTTAGCAGCCGTCCGCGGCGTGGCCCGGTCGGCGGCGGCCTATCGGCTCAGGACCGGAAACGCCTGGCCCGAGACCTGGACCGGGTATCGGCCGTCGCCGCATTGGTCCTCGAGATCGTCCCGCGATCTGCTCCCGAGACACCCCGTCGCTGCCTGACGGCCGAGATGATCGCGGCGGGAATGTTGAGGGCGACGATCACGCGCTGGGGATCGATGCCCGCCCTTGCCGCACGTTCAAGGATGTCCGCGAGCCGGTCCAGATCCGGGGACCCGTACGGGCCCGAACGCTCAGACCTCGAGGCGCCGGTTCCAACCTCCGCTCGGCGCTGCGCGCGTCGACCCATGACAACCCCGAGTTTCCCGCAATCGCCGGCCAAGGGGGTTAGCGTCGAATTAAGCCGATTGCAGCCGTTGTGCCAACCGGGTGTGGCGTCCACCGGTGTCGGGTGTCCGCGCTGCGCGGGCGATCACCTGGCGCGTGCCGACGATCACCGTCGCGAGCGTGGCGCGGGTGATCGCGGTGTAGAGCATCTCGCGGCGCAGGAAGAAGGCCCCGCACGCGGGGTGGGCGACGATCACCGCGATCGGAAGCTCGATCCCCTGCCCGCGGTGCACCGAGCAGGCGTAGGCGAGGGCCAGTCGCTCGGAGTCGTCGGGAGCCAGGCGGAAGATCGACTCCTCGGCGCTCAGGATCAGGGCGGCCTCGTCCTGGTCATCGTCGGCCGGAGCGATCTCGTCCAGCAGCCGCAGCAGGGTCCCGTTCATCAGGCCCTGGTCGTGCAGGTTGCGTCCCGTCATCATCAGCTTGTCGCCAAGGCGCAAGCGGCCGCTACGCACCGGTCGTCCGTCCGGGTTCAGAGCGTCCCGGAGCGCGCCGTTGAGGCGGTCGATGCCGAGCTCCCCCCGGTACACCGGGGCGAATACCTGAATGTCACGCACCGGATCGATGTCGTAGTGCGCGGGCAGGCGCCGGCTCACCAGCGACACGATCTCCTGTAGCGCGGCGTCGGGATCGGGACGCTCGATCAGGAACAGGTCGCGGCGGGTCTGCGCCGACGGGGTGAATTCGGGCGTCTCCCCCCGCCGAATCGCGTGGGCTCCCTGAACGATCATGCTGCCCGCCGCCTGGCGGAAGATGTGGGTCAGCCAGGTGCTCGCCACCGCTGTCGTGCTGACGAGCTCGGCGAAGGGCTTACCCGCCCCGACCGGCGCGAGCTGATCAGCGTCGCCGACCAGCACCACGTGCGTTCGGGGACCGACGGCGCGCAGCAGCGTGACGAGCAGCTCGAGGTTGGCCATCGACGTCTCGTCGATGATCAGCAGGTCGCAGGCGAGCGGATCCTGCTCGTCGTGGGTCGGGCCCTCGCCGGGAACCCAGCCCAGCGCCGAGTGGACCGTGCGAGCCCGAATCCCGCTCGCCTGGGTCATCCGGGTGGCGGCGCGTCCGGTCGGGGCCGCGAGCATGATCCGCGCCCCCCGGGCGGCTGCGAGCGAGCCGATGGCCCGGATCGAGGCCGTCTTTCCGGTTCCCGGTCCCCCGGTGATCAGCGAGAGTCGGTTGGTGAAGGCGTTGCGCACGCCCGCCAGCTGCTCGGCGGTCAGCTCTCCGACGGCGCCGGGGCCGGGGCCGGGGGCGGGGCCCCGGTCAACCTGGGGGTCGGAGCTGGCGCTGGGGTGGGCGACTCCGTCGGCGTTCGGCTTGTGCAGCCGCGGGTTCGGGGAGTCCCGGACGAGGTCGGTCACGCGCTGGGCGAGCTCGGCCTCGAGCTCCGCGGTCTGGGCACGGTAGATCCACTCTCCGAGCGCCACCAGGTCACCCGTCCGCTCGAGCTCGTCGATCGCCGCCGCTGACACGACCGATCCGAGCAGTTGCCCCAGCGCCCCGAGCAGCCCCTCCAGCGCCATGCACGTGCTGCCTCGACGCTCGGCCTCCGCGAGCAGGTGGAGAACGCCGGCCCGGATGCGGTCGGGGTCGTCGGGCGCGCCGGGGCCACCGGCCCCGCGCGCCAACCGGTCGGCGATCGCGAAGCCGACGCCGAACACGCTGGTCAGCTCGTAGGGTCTGCTGGTGAGGATCCGGTGGGCGTCAGCGCCGTACTGCTCGTGGATGCGGTTGACCAGGTACCCGAGCCCGTGCGGAGCTAGGAGCAGGTGCAGCCGGCGCAGCACCCGCAGCGCCTGCCACGACATCGCCGCCTCGCGGGCGCGCCGGGGGCGCAAGCCCACGCGCGCGAGCTCTTCCTCCGGGTCGCGGTCGATCGCCTCCAGCACCCCTTCGGGGCCGTGGCGCGCGATCAGGGCGCGGGCGCGCCGTTCGCCCACGTGCCTGACGCGACGCAGGTAGGTGATCAGAGTCGCCGGGTCCGACGGCGGCAGCGGCGTGGCCTGGGCCACCTTCACCTGACGCCCGTAGCGGCTGTCGTTGACCCAACTCCCGATCACGTGGGCGTGCTCTCGCTCCTCGAGATGCACCAGCGGACCCACCAGCACGACCGAGTCACCGTCCTCACAGGCCGCGTCGAGCACCGCCCAGCCGGTGGCGTCGCTCGTGTAGCGCGTTCGGCGGATCGTCACCTCCGCGTCGAACCTGCTCGGGGACATGACGTGGTCGCCTCCGGACAGAAGCTCTTCGGTCACCCACGGGACGTTATCCGTCGCGCCCGCATCCGTGGCCGGGTTCTGCAGAGATGGCACGTTCCGGGTGCCCGCCTGACCCGCCCTGATTGGTGAGGGGTTTGGGCTCGAGCCCAGCTCGGGACATCGATCCCTGACCAGTCCCGAGCATGCATAACTTGTCAGGAGCGCCACCGGACCTCAGCTCTGTCGAGCTGTGCACGTCAGGCGTGCACAACTCGTCAGAGACTCGCGATGAGGACGGCGGTGACAAGTTGTGCAGGTGGATAGCCGTCGGGCGCCGCCGTCGTAGGGTCTTCTCGCTCAAGACCCTAGCTAGGACCGTGAGACTCCACGGCGATGGACTACACCATCCGGTGGCGCCAGTCACGCCCAGACGCCGTCGGAGTCGGCAGTAATCTCTGCGCGTGCCCTAACTCCGCTCTGCGCCCCTCACGGCGGCCTCGATGCCGTCGCTGGCGACCAACTGCTGGAAGCCTCTGACCAGAGGGCGTACCGCGGCCAGCCCGAGCCTGCCCTGCGCGCCGATCGCCTCTACGCGGCTCTCGGAGACCAGCGCCGTACGGCCACCGCCGATGGGCTGGACCCAGTTCGCCAGCAGAACGCGCGCGGTCCCCGGCTGTGACCAGCCACGAAACTCCTCCGGGTCGGTGAGCTGGGGATAGTCGCGGCGCAGGGTCCAGATCCGGCCTACCAGTCCGCAGACGAGCCTGGTCTTCCCGTCTCGGTCTCCCTCCAGGACCATGAACGGCGGCTGGCGGAAGAGCTCGTCGAAGGAGATCTTCGGCGGTGTCCCCGGAATGCGCCATCGCACGAGACGGCCCAGTAGCGCCGCATCGCACAGGCGCACCCCGCACGCGGCCTCCCACAGCCGCTCGACGGGCGCATTGCTCTCACGCCGGTGCACCACGCGCAGCGCGCAGTCGGGCAGCCAGTGGTCCAGCTCGGGCACCAGGTCAGGGTCAGGGAGCGCGCGCCGGCGGCGGTTCGCGCCAAGCATGCCGTGGGTTCTAGCGCAGGTCGGCGATCATCCCGGCGTGATCCGCCACGCTCTCGCCCCGGTCGTGCCAAGCGCGGCCCGCGGCCTCGGGCTGCCTCGCACGGTGCTAGCGGTCCCCGACGCGGTTCCCTGGGTGTCCCCCGGCGCGGCTTCCGGGGCGGCCCTCGGCGCGGCTTCCGGGGTGGCCCTGACCTTCGACGACGGTCCTCATCCGGAGGGGACGCCGGCCGTGCTCGAGATACTCGACCGCGCCGGCGTGTCGGCGACGTTCTTCCTCGTCGGAGAGCAGGTGCAGCGTCGCCCAGCGCTGGCGGCCGAGATCGTCGCGGCCGGTCACCTCGTCGCGCTGCACGGACACCGGCACCGGCTGCAGTTGCGGTTGAGCGCGGCGGAGATCGCCGTCGACCTCAGGCGGGGTGCGGCGGCGATCGTGGACGCGACCGCGGTGCAGCCGGCCTGGCATCGGCCCCCATACGGGATCTACAGCTCCGCAGGGCTGCGGGAAACCGCCGCCGCCGGGCTGAGGCCCCTGCTCTGGTCGCGCTGGGGCAGGGATTGGCGCAAGTACACCACGCCGGCGCGGATCGCCCGCCGCGCCACCGCAAACGTTCACGGCGGCGACGTGATTCTGCTGCACGACGCCGACTTCTACAGCTCGAGGCAATCCCACCGGCGAACGGCGGCGGCCCTGCCGCTGATCATCGCCGAGCTCGGGCGTCGCGGACTCGGTACCGTCCTACCCGTCTGACACGCTGTCTGTGCGTACTATGACCTGAGAGTCCTGGCGAGGGATGCACGGAGTGCGGGGAGTGCCGGCCGGCACTTGCCCACTCGAACCGTGGCTTGCCACCGTGCCGGCGAACCGCAGGCTCCGGCCGTACCAGAGCAATCAATGACCACCGCTTCCAGACCTTCGACCACCCCTTCCGCGAGCGCGGACTTCGGCAAGTTCACGATCGGCTTCGATCACCGTGATCGCGCGCGCCTGCACGCGCTGATCGACGAGGTTCTCGATTCCAACCGCTGGTCGGAGGCCGAGATGGTGGCGCGGTTCGAGGCCGCCTGGGAGGCCTGGAACCAGGCGCCGGCGGTGGCGCTCTCCAGCTGGGCCGGCGGCGCACTCGCGGCGCTTCACTTCGCGGGCGTGGAGGAGGAGACAGTCCTGTGCCCGTCCAACACCTTCATGGCCACGCCGCTGTCGGCGATCCGGGCCGGGGCCCGGGTGGAGTTCGTCGACTGCAATCGCGAGGATCTGTGCATGTCGTTCGCCGACTTCGAGGCCAAGGCCGAGCAACATCGACCCCGAGCCGCGTTCCTCGTGCACATCGGCGGCCACATCGCGTTCGAGGCCCAGCAGATCGCCGACTACTGTGCGGCCAACGGAATCTTCCTGATCGAGGATTGCGCCCACGCCCACGGGGCGAGCTGGAACGGGCGTGCGGCGGGTACCTACGGAGATGCCGGCGTGTACTCGTTGTACGCGACCAAGACGATCTCGACCGGCGAGGGCGGGGTACTCGTCTCCAAGCGGGCCGATGTCGTCGCGCACGCGCGTGACTTTCGCAACTACGGCAAGCCTGATCACGCGGTCCACGGCCTCAACTTCCGGATGAGCGAGTTCACCGCCGCGCTCGGGCTGGTGCAGATCGAGCGCCTGCCGGAGATCGTCGCGTGGAAGAACGAGATCGCCCGCTCCGAGCTCGATCCGGTGTACCCGGCCCGTCTCCAGTTGCCCGAAGGAATGGTCTCCGGTCTGTACAAGTACATCGTGTTCGACCGGCTGGCGCGCTCGACCGGACGCGTCTACGACGAGCCCTGCCACCGGATCATTGGCCATCAGGTGCAGCTGCCGAACAGCGATTGGGTCGCGCATAATCATTCCTGCGTGCCGCTGTACTACCGTCCCGAAGCCACGGCCCCCGGCTCGGGCGCCGGGGACGCTCGATGAGAGTCCTCGTCACCGGAGGGTCGGGCTTCATCGGCTCGCACGTGGTGGACAAGCTGCGTGCGCGCGGTCACGAGCCGGTGATCTACGACCTGCGTCCCTCGCCGTGGCACGAGCGGGGCACCGTCGACACCGTGCTCGGCTCGATCACCGATCGCGAAGCGCTCGAGCGGGCGCTACACAGCTGCGATGCCGTCGCGCACCTCGCTGCGGTCGCGGACGTCAACGACGTCCACGCCGAGCCTGAGGACGCTGAGCGCGTCAACGCCCGCGGAACCGTGGCGGTGCTGGAGGCGGCTCGTCGGGCCGGGGTCAAGCGGATCGTCTACGCGAGCACGATCTGGGTCTACTCCGACTGCGCCGGAGAGGCGGTGGACGAGGACACCCTGCTGCCCCCTCCCAGCCACCTGTACACGAGCACCAAGCTCGCGGGGGAGCTCTACTGCAAGGCGTATCAGGAGCTGTACGGGATCGACTACACGATCCTGCGATTCGGCATCCCCTACGGTCCCCGCGCACGCGAGGCGGCCGTGATCCCCGCGTTCGTCAACAAGGCGTTTAAGGGCGAGCCGCTGACCCTGGCGGGGGACGGCCTGCAATCGAGACGGTTCGTGTACGTCGAGGACCTCGCCGAGGGAGTCGCATCGGGCGTGGCGGAGGTCGCGACCAATCGCGTCTACAACCTCGCCAGCGACGAGAACGTCACCATCAAGCAGATCGCCGAGACCGTCCAGGGTCTGATCGGGAACACCGAGATCGTCTATACGCCCGCTCGCCCCGGCGATTTCGGCGGCAAGATCGTCTCCAGCGCCCGGGCTGAGCGCGAGCTCGGCTGGACCGCCGCGACACCGTTCGCAGAGGGAGTCGGCCGCTACGTGCGGTGGCGTCGGGAGCAGGCTGCCGCCGCCTCGGAGCGCGAGGCGGTCGCGATCATCCCCGCGGGAGAGCCCGACGCTGAATCCAAGCCCCGCCAGGTGCTGATCATCTCCGCCGACATCGGCGAGGGCCATGATCTGCCCGCGCGCGCCGTGGCCCGTGAATTGCGCGACGAGGATCCCGACGCTCAGATCTCGGTGGTCAACGGGCTTCCCGCCATGGGCATGATCCTGACCAAGACCCTGCGCGAGAACTCCGCCTTCATGTTCCGCTGGATCCCGTGGCTGTTCGACTTTCAGTACATGCTGTTCATGTACTTCGCGCCGACGCGGTGGCTGGCCAAGCGGATGCTCACCGGGCTCGGGCGCCGCGGGCTGATGCGCTTGATCCGCGCCCACGACCCGGATCTGATCGTCTCGACCTATCCCGGCGTCACCGCCGTGCTGGGAGAGCTACGCCGCAAGGGCAGGTTGAACGTGCCCTGCTACTCCTCGATCACCGACCTCGCCGGGCTGCGCTTCTGGGCGCACCCCGGCATCGATCTGCATTTCGTCACCCACCCCGAGTCGATCGAGGAGGCCGAGAAGATCGCCGGGCCCGGCAGCGTGCGCTGGGCCAAGCCGCCGACCGCGCCGGCGTTTCTCGCCGCCCGCTCGCGCGGTGACGCGCGTCGCGCGCTCGGCCTACCGCCGGACGTTCGCGTGATCGCGGTGTCAGGTGGCGGCTGGGGAGTCGGCGATCTGGCCGGAGCTACCCGGGCAGCGCTCGCGGTGCCCGACGCGACCGTGCTGTGCCTGTGCGGGCGCAACGACAAGCTGCGGGCGAAGATCGCCAAGCGGTTCGCGGGCGAGCCGCGCCTGAAGCTGATGGGGTTCACCGACCGAATGGGTGACGTGCTCGCCGCCAGCGACGCGCTGGTGCATTCGAGCGCCGGACTGACCGTGCTCGAGGCGATCATCCGCGGCTGTCCGGTGGTGTCCTATGGGTTCGGCTACGGCCATGTCCGCGCCTCGAACGCTGCCCTGGAGCGGTTTGGGCTGGCGCAGGTCGCGCGCTCAGAGCAAGCTCTCGCGCCCGCGCTCGAGCGTGCGCTCGCCGAGCGCCCCGAGCCCAACGGGGAGTTCGCGCGTCGCCCCTCCACCGCGTCGCTGATCCTCAGCGACGAACGTCGGGTCCATCAGCTGCCCGCATGGCGCCTGCGCACGGCACGTGCAGTGACGGCGACGGCGGCCGTTGCGATAGTCGTCGCTTGGGCGCTGACCACGGGGACGTCCTACAAGCTCGTCTCGCACTTCGTGCCCATGCGCGCCATCACCACGGTGCAGACGACTCGCCCCGAGGTCGGGGTGCTCATCGATGCTCCGGCAAGCCAGCTCCCCGCGCTGGCGAGCACGCTCGCCTCGCGGGGCATGCACGTCTCGTTTGCGCTCGGACAAGCGTCGTCGCGGGGGGAGTCGACCCTGCTCGGCCACGGCGACCAAGCGGTCCCGCGCCTACCGACCGGTGGTCTCGTGCGCTGGCTGGGCACCCGCGGGCGCCTGCGGCATCTGAGGACTCCGCTGGGTCTCAGAAGCCACTTCCTGTATGCGTCGAGCGGACCGAGCGTCGGTCAGTGGTGGCTTGCGCACGGGGCCGGCGGTCGTTTGGTGGCGGGCGCGGTGAGGATCGACGATGCCGGTGACCAGATGGGAGCCCTTCGCGCGGGCGAGGTGATCGAGCTCAGCGTGACCCGCGCAAGCCAGGCTCAGCCGCTGCTCAGCAAGCTGTCCGGCGACCTCGGGGCGTCGCATCTGAGCGCCGTGACGGTGGGCAAGCTGCTTCGAGACTCCGAGACCTCGACCTGACGGCTCACGCTTGAGTAAGATGGTTGTGGGATCAACGGGGGGCTGCCGGCTCGCGGCGAGCCCTGCCGAGTCGCTGGCGAAACCTGCCGAGAGTCGCGACGAAACCTGCATAAAACGACACTCGGAGCCGCCGAGTTGAGCCTTGTCGTGCTATGCATGCCCCACGTGCATAGCACGACACGACCTCGTGCTTGAGGCGGAATTGTCGTGCTATGCGTGTTCTCCGGGCGGGCTCGAAGGCGGCTCGGCTTCTGGGGAGGGCGTGCCCGAGCAAATCGCCGCGAGCTGTCCTGGTCGGCGCCGCAGGCGTGATCGCCTTTGGCCGCGCTTGCCCCATATGCGAACATACGTTCGTCTCGATGATCGTCTGTGTCCTCCTCCCTCGCTTCCAGCTCACGATCGCCACCGGCGACCGGACCGAGCTCCTGCAGGCTCCCACTGCGCTCGCACCCGAGCCCAAGCCAACAGGTGCCCGGCGGGCAGCGTCTCCGAAGGGCGTGGTCGGAGAGGTCTCGCTCGCCGCCGAGGCGTTTGGCGTCCATCCCGGGATGGCGCTGGGGGAGGCGCTCGCTCGGTGTCCGAGGCTCGTGCTTGTTCCGCCCGATCCGGCTGGGGTGGCTGACTTCTGGGAGCGGCTGCTGGTGCGCCTGGAATCGGTTGGGGCGGCGGTCGAGCCCGAGCGTCCGGGACTGGTCTGCTTCGACGCGAGCGGGCTGCTGCGGCTGCACGGGGGGCTCGATGGTGTGCTCGCGGCCGCACGGCGCGCGCTGGGGGTCCCGGCGCGGTTCGGGGTGGCGCCGTCGCGATTCGCGGCGGTGGCGGCCGCGATCAGGGCCCGGGTACGCCGACCCGAGATCGTGGGAACTCGACACCCGGGCGCCGCAGCGCGGAGGTGTGCCCGCGCCTATCTCGCTCCCCTGCCGGTCGCGCTGCTGCGCGCCCGACCTGTGCTGGCCGATCTGCCCGAGGCGCTCGAGCGACTCGGGGTGAGGACGCTGGGTGAGCTGGCGGCGCTCCCACCCGCGGCGATCGCCGATCGCTTCGGGACGGTCGGGCTGCTCGCCCACGAGCTGGCCAGCGGCGGCGACGGCGCCTTGCGCCCCCGACCGGCGAGGGAGTTCCTGCGCGAGTCGCTCGAGTTGCCGGAGGCGGCGTCGGGCAGTCAGCTGGAGCGAGGATTGGGGCTGCTGATCGATCGTCTGCTCGCCCGGCGAGAGCGGCGGGGCCGAACGCTGCGGGCGGTCGTGCTCTCCGCGACGCTGGTCGAGCAGGGCGGGACGTGGCGCGAGCAGGTCGTCTTCCGCGAAGCGCTCGCGGATCCGGTGCGGATGCGACTCGTGCTGGCTCCGCGCCTGGCGCTGGTGCCCGCACCGGCGCAAGCGCTCCGGATCGCGGTCGAGCGCTTCGGACCGCCGGCGAGCGATCAGCGCGCGTTGCTGGAGGATCCCGCCGCGGCGCGGGCGGCGCGCCTGCGCGAGGCCATTCGCCAGGCTCGCGCCGCCGCCGGGCCGGATGCCGCCCTGCGCGTGCTGGAGGTCGATCCCGACTCACGGTTCCCCGAGCGCCGGGCGGTGCTGGCGCCGTTCGAAGGTTGAGGCAGGATAGGAATCATCGTGACCGGGCCGCGTCGCCTGTCGATTCCCCGTCGCGCCGCGGTAGCGGTCGGCCAGGACGGCCGCCCCCTGGCGGTCGACGGCCGCGAGGTCGATGCCGTGCGCGAGTCGTGGCTCATCGAGGATCGCTGGTGGACCGATCGCCCCCTGCGCCGCCGCTACTGGGAGGTGGTGAGCACGTGCGGACGCAACGAGGTCGTCTTTCACGACCTCCAGAGCGGGAGGTGGTGGAGGCAGCGGTGAGCACGCGGGGAGGCTCTCCACGCATCGATCACCCGGTCGCAGCGTCCGTCATGCCTCCACTCGCTCACGCCTACACTTGGCCATCATGTCCGATCCGCCTCCAGCGATCGATCCCGGCCCGGCCGCCGTCGGAACCTGGAGCGGTGGGCGCTTCATGCGCTTCGGCGAGCCGCTCGAGGACGAGCGCTTCGTCTCGCTGATCGCTCCCGACGACGCGATCCGTACGGTGATCACCGCCGATGTCTACGGCAGCGGTGAGGCGGACCGGATGCTCGGCCGGGCGCTGGTCGCACGCGCGCAACCGCGCGCGCGTGCGGACGTCTGCGTGGTCGGGGCCGTGGGCCACGACTTCTACGCCGGCGTGCGCGACGGGGCCAAGGGCTTTCCCCGCTTCACCGATCCGGGGCTGCGGGACCCTTCCGAGTATGGGGACTACCTGAAGATGGCGACCGAGCGCAGCCTCGAGCGCTGCGGGATCGACAGCTTCGATCTGCTGCTGCTGCACAATCCAGACCGGATCGGCTATACCAGCGAGGCGGTCTGGAATGGGATGGCGGCGCTGCGGGAAAGTGGCCTCACGCGCCTGATCGGCGTTGCTCCGGGGCCCGCGAATGGCTTCACGCTCGACCTGATCGACTGCCTCGAGCGCTTCGGCGGTCTGATCGACTGGGCCATGATCATCCTGAACCCGCTCGAGCCCTGGCCCGGAGAGCTGTGCCTGGACGCCGCCGCGGCCGCCGAGGTGAAGGTGATCACCCGGGTCGTCGACTACGGCGGGATGTTCTTCGACGATGTGCTCCCGGGGCAGCAGCTGGCGGCGCACGATCATCGGGGCTTCCGTCCGGCAGGCTGGCTCGAGGCGGGGCGCGAGCGTCTGGACTCGATGCGGCCGATCGCCCAGCGCGCGGGGCTGACCATGATCCAGCTGGCGTGTCAGTGGAACCTGGCCCACGGGCCGGTCGCCTGCGTCGTGCCGACGTTGATCCAGGAGGCAGGCCCGGCGGCGCGTCCGGTGGAGGACAAGCGGGCCGAGCTCGCGGCGCTGCCCCATGAGAGCAGGCTCTCAGACGCCGAGGTCGACGAGCTGCGCCGGCTTGGCGACAACACCGGCGCGATGATCCTGAAGGGCGCCAGTCCCGAGCACGAGGGCGAGGAGCGGCCCGATCGGTGGGGACTCGATGATCGGCTGGCCGAGGTGGCGCGGCGCTGGAGGATCGAGCCCGAGCGCGATCTGACCCAGGTCGCGGCGGCGCCGTAGGCGCCTCGATCCGGGTGCTGCGTCTCGAGGAGCTGCCCGGCGCCTATCGCCAGGCGTGGGAGGAGTGGGAGTCCGTCGGCGAGGACGAGATGTGGGACGCCACCGCCGGAGACGGCGTGTAGATGCTCCGCGGCGACGCTGGGCTCGATACCCCCACCGAGCCTGGCCGCGGTCGACCAAGCGCTCCGGCTTCACCTCGCGCTCTGACGGAGCTCGCGCAAACTTCGCGGCGATCGAGCCGCGTGCGGCGCATGGAGCCGTAAGGGCGCAGGCTCGCGCCCGAGCCTGCTCCGAGTGGACCGGGCTCCTCAGGCCGCCGGCAGACGCGGATCGGTGACGCCGCCCGGCAGCCGCGGGTCGCCGCCGTTGCCGCCGCGGGTGGCCGAATCGCTGGCGATGTCCGCGACGAGGATCCCGTCGCGAATCTGCGCCATCAGCTCGCCGACGCCGCTGGGCGAGTGCGGCAGGAGGATCGTGTTGGTCCGCGAGCCCTCTCCGAGCGCCCGGATCATGTCCGTGTACTGGGTCAGCGCCACGAGCGCCATCGCCTCCTTGGGGTCGAGGCCCTGCTGGGCGATGATCTCCAGTGACTCCTTGAGGCCCTCGGCGATCGCCTTGCGCTCCTCGGCCACGCCCTCGCCCTGCAGGCGCATCGTCTCCTTCTCGCCCTCCGCCTTCTTGACCGCCAGCGTTTTCTGGGCGTCTCCCTGCGCCAGGGCGGCGACCTGGTTGCGTTGCGCGGCGTTGATGTTGTTCATCGCGTCCTTGACCTTCTGGTCGGGCTCGATGTTGGTGATCAGCGCCTTGACGATCTCGTAGCCGTACTCGGCCATCTGACGGTGAAGCGTGTCCTGGATGTGCATCGCGATCGTGTCGGCGTCGGCATAGGCCACGTCGAGCCCCATGCTCGGGATGTGCGAGCGGACGACGTCAAAGGCGTAGGACTGGATCTGGACCTCGGGATCGTCGAGCTTGTAGTAGGCGTCTTGAACCTGCTGGGGATCGGGGCCGACCTTGTACTGGACCGCGAGCTTGACGCGGACGAAGACGTTGTCCTGCGTCTTGGTCTCGATCTCCGCGTTCAGCTGCTCTACCTGGAGGTTCATCCGGCCCGCGACTCGTTCGACGAATGGCGACTTGCGCTGCAGGCCCGGCCCCGCGACCCGCACGAACTTCCCGAAGCGCTCGACGATAGCGCGCTCCTGCTGCTCAACGGTGAAGAAGAAGAAAGGCATTCTGGATCCCTTCCCGGGTTGCGAATCTCTGGCCGCGCGCGCTGTAGGCGCGCGGCCCTTGGATGCTGATGGCGCACCCTGAACGTTAGTACTCCCGGATCGTGGGCTGGAGGGGCAGGAGTACCTTCGAAGGATGGACCAAGCTTCCAACCCGGCCGAGCTGGTCGGGTGCGCGCCCGAGGACCGGTTGCTGGGCGAGGAGATGGCGAATCTTCCCCAGGCGCTGGGTCGACCGGAGCCGATTCCGCGCAGCCGGATGCGGGCTCCCCTCGTGGGCATAGGAGGGTTCCTGACCGCGGTGACCCTGACCGCCGGTGTGGCGCTGGTGGCGCTCGGGCCGATCGACGCCGTCGCGAACGGCTTCAGTCTGTTCGATCTCGCGGCTCTGGCGCTCGGGGCGGTGCTCGTCGGTCTGCACTGGGGCTGGGTCCATGTGGCCGAGGCGATGGCCGACGGGTTCGAGCGCCGGTCCGGCGGCGAGGTTCTCGCCCGCCGCCGCCGTTGGCTCGAGGCGATTGAGCCCTACCCGCGCTACGAGGTCACGACGAGCGTCGGCGAGGACGGCGCGATCAGCATCGACCGCGTCGCTCACCGTCCGATCCTCCGCCACGAAGGCGCGTTCACCTTCGTGCGCGAGGTCGAGCACCGAGAGGTCCACTCCGGCGAGGAGCCCGGAGCCGAGGTCGCCGAACGGGCCGAGCTGCTGCGACATCAGGCGGCGATCGATACCGAACGGGAGCGTGAGCGCTTCGAGATCGCCGCGGACGCTTACGCGGCGGCGCTGCTGGGACACGACGACGAGCAGCAGCGCGCGGCGGCTCGACGCGCCGCCTCGGAGGCGCTGTCGGAGCAGATCAACGCGAACCTGCGCCACCCGCCACTGGTGGAGTAACCGTGTCGTCGGGTCGGCCGGTCCCCTCGGCCCGCACCCACTCGCATCCGGCCGAGAGATCCTCGACTCCCATCGCCGCCGCGACGTTGAGCCACATCCCGCCCCGGACGAACTCGTCGATACGCTCGGGCTCGGCGCCCGAGAGTCGCTCGACGTGGGCGAGCAGACCGGCGAAGCAGGCCCGCACCCGGTCCCGGATGACGTCGTCGTCGCAGGCCGCGTAGGCCTGGTGCTGGAGCATCAGATAATCGCGGTGCGCGGAGAGCAACTCCACGTAGGCGGCGCCCATCGCCGTGAGGACGTCGGTGCCTGGAGGGGCCGTCTCGGGATCGAACTTCGCCGCTGCGCGAACGAAGGTCTCAGCGGTGAGCTCGAAGCCGCGCTGCACCGCGGCGAGGAACAACTCGCGCTTGTTGGGGAACAGGCTGAACACGTACGGCTGCGCGACGCCGACCCGGCGCGCGATCCGGTCGACCGGCGTTCCGTGCAGGCCTCCGTGCGCGAACTCGTGCACGGCCGCCTCGATCAGCGCGTCCCGGCGTTCGGCGGCCGGGACGCGCTTGCGTGGGGCTGTGTCTCGTGATCTCGATGCGGCGGCCATGATCGTCGACCCTCGATGCTAGGGCAGCGTCAGGCGGACGGAACGGACGAGGCCGTCATGGTCGCCGGGTTGGGTTGGGCCGCTGCGGCCCTCGTTCTGCTCGGCATCGCGACGGCGATCAGCGCACCGGCGACGAGCACCGCCACGCCGACCCACATCGCCGGGATCAGACCGTCGACGTAGGCCTGCGGTGAGGCATAGCTGCCGTGGCTCGTGAACACCGTCGCGAGCACCGCGACCCCGAGCACCCCGCCCAGCTCACGGATCGCGTTGGCGGCTCCGGATGCCTGTCCGGCTTGGTGCGCGTGCACCGAGGACAGGATCGCGTTGGCCGAGGGCGCGAACACGAGGGCCATGCCGGCCCCCGCGAGCACGAAGGGGACGATCATGCTCGCGTAGGTCTGATGCACGCCGGCCAGCGTGGCCAGCCAGCCCAGCGCGAAGGCTTGCAGGCTGAGACCGGCGATCATGAACGGCCGGCTTCCGTAGCGCTCGGAGAAGAACCCGGCCAGCGGCGCCAGGACCATGATCGTGCCCGTCCAGGTCAGCAGCTTGACGCCGGCCTGCAGGGGCGTGTTGTGGAGCACGTTCTGGAGGTACTGGCTGAGGAAGAAGATCGAGCCGAACATCCCGAACCACATCGTCAGCGACACAGCGTTGGTCACGGCAAAGGCGCGGTTGGCGAAGAAGCTCATCGGCAGCATCGGTGCTGGGGTGCGCGACTCGTGGCGGATGAACGCGATCACCAGCGACGCTCCGAGCGCCAGGGCAATGACGATCTGCGGATTGGTCCAGCCCAGGGACTGCGAACGCACCACTCCGTAGACGATCCCGAACAGACCCGCTGAGGCGAGCCCGAGCCCGCGCAGGTCCAGCTGCTTCGACGGGCCGTGGCTCTCGGCGAGCCCGGCGGCGGCGAGCGGGACCAGCACCAGCCCGATCGGCACGTTGATCCAGAAGATCCAGTGCCAGGACAGAGCCTGCACGACGGCGCCGCCGACGAGCGGCCCGAGCGCGACGGCGATCCCGCTGATCCCCGACCAGACCCCGAGCGCGACTCCGCGCCGCTGCGGCGGGAAGGCGTCGGCCAGCAGGGTCAGCGTCAGCGGCGTCACGACCGCGGCGCCGATGCCCTGCACGACGCGAGCGGCGATCAGCAGGCCGGTGCTCGGGGCGAGCGCCGCGGCGGCGGAGGCGACGGTGAACAGGGCTGTCCCGCCGATGAACATGCGCTTGCGGCCGAAGCGGTCGCCGAGCGCGGCTCCGGTCAGCAGCAGGACCGCGTAGGCGAGCACATACGCGTTGACCGTCCATTCGAGGGCCTGGATCGAGGCACCGAGGTCGCGGTGGATGCTCGGCAGCGCGACGCTGACGACCAGGTTGTCGAGGACGACCATGAACAGGCCGACCGAGACGATCGCGAGCGTCCAGCCTCGGCGGGGAGCGGGGAGCATCTCGGTCATGTGGGCCATCTCCTTGAGTAGTGAGTGCTAACTGGATCTAGATTAGCAGTCGCTGCTTTGCTGTCAAGGGCGGAGCGAGCTGTCCGGGTCGAGTGCGAACATGTGTTCCCATGCCGTACACCGAGCTTCACTGCCACTCCGCCTTCTCCTTTCTCGACGGTGCCTCGCTTCCCGACGAGCTCGTGGTCGCGGCGCTCGAGCTGGGCTATGAAGCCCTTGCGCTGACCGATCACAACTCGGTCTCGGGCTCGATGGAGCTCGCCATGTCCGCGCGCGCGCTGGGGCTGCGCGCGCTTCACGGGGCGGAGATCGACCTCGACGACGGTCGTCATCTGACCATGCTCGTGCAGGACGCCCGAGGATGGTCGAACCTGTGTCGCCTCCTGACCCGGACGCACGCACACACGCGCTCGCGCGAGGAGTCGGGGTGGCCGGACGGATCGTCAGTCAGGCTGCGAGCGGGCCCGCCGGCTGGAGCGCACATCCCTCTGCAGGAGGTGCTCGAGCATGCCGAGGGGCTGATCTGCCTGAGTGGGTGCGCGTTGCGAGGGGTGCACGACGAGACCACGCTCAGGCGTCTGCTCGAGGCGTTCGGGGGCGACCGGCTGAGGATCGAGCTGCAGCGCCTGTTCCTGCGCGACGATCGCGCCCGCAACCGACGGCTGGCCGGACTCGCGCAGCGGCTCGGCGTGCCGTGCGTGGCGACCGGCAACGTCCACGCGCACGCCCGCTCGCGTGGGCCGTTGCAGGACGCGCTCGTAGCCGTGCGCATGCACAAGACGCTCGATTCCTCAGAGCCGGAGCGGCGCGGCAACTTCAGCCATGCGCTCGCCTCGCCGGCGGCGATGGCGGCTCGCTTCTCAGAGCATCCGGAGGCGGTGGAGGAGAGCACCCTGCTGGCCTGTCGCCTGCGCTTCGACCTCAGGAGCGACCTCGGCTACCGGTATCCGGGTGCGGAGGACGCGGAGGCGATGCGCAAGCTGGCGCAGTTGTGTCAGGCGCGCCTGGGGGAGCGCTACCTGGATGCGAGCATCTCGCCGGGCGTCCGCGACCGAGCGGCGGCGCGGCTGCACGAGGAGCTGGCGATCATCGAGACGCTCGATCTGCCCGGCTTCTTCCTCCTTCACCACGACATGCTCGAGCTCGCCCGCGAAGTCGCGGTGGAGGTGCGCGGGCCCGACAGCGCCCGCGCCCTGCTTCCGCCGGGACGGGGACGCGGGTCCAGCGTTTCCTCGATCGTGTGCTACCTGACCGGCCTCTCGCACGTCGACCCGATCGCGGGCGAACTGATGATCGGACGCTTTCTCAACGACGAGCTGACTGCCCTTCCCGATATCGACCTCGACTTCCCGCGCGACATCCGGGAGGTCCTGATCCCGCGCATCCACGAGCGCTACGGACGCGACCGCTCGGCTCTGGTGGCCGCCTTTCCCACCTACCGCGCGCGCGGGGCGATCCGCGAGCTGGGCAAGGCACTCGGACTGCCGCCGGGGGAGATCGAGCGCGTGGCGCGCAGCAGCGAGGGATGGGACGCGCGTCAGGTCGCCAGGGACATCGAGAGTGCGTTCGGGATCGCACCGGGGACGGTGCTGGGCGCCGCGGGCGGAGGCGATCGTGCCGGGAGCGGGGATGGCGCCGCGGGCGGGGGCGATCGTGCCGGGAGCGGGGGTCGCCGAGGCTCCAGCGGCCGCTGGGCCTGGCTCGCCCGCCTGGCCGCGGAGGCCCACGGGTTGCCGCGCCACCTCTCCCAGCACTCGGGCGGGATGATCGTCGCCACCCGGCCGCTCGTGGACTGCTGCCCGATCGTGCCCGCCGCGATGGAGGGTCGCCAGATCGTCCAGTGGGACCAGGACTCCTGCGCGGACGCGGGCTTTCTGAAGATCGACCTGCTCGGACTGGGGATGCTCTCGGCGGTCGAGCGCGCGGTCGAGCTGATCGCCCGCACCCGCGGCGAGCGGATCGATCTGTCGCGCATCCCCTACGACGATCCGGCCACCTACGAATGCATCCGGAACGCCGACACGACCGGGGTGTTCCAGATCGAGAGCCGGGCGCAGATGCAGTCATTGCGCCGCACCCGCCCCGAGAACCTCCAGGACATCACGATCCAGGTGGCGATCGTCAGGCCCGGGCCGATCCAGGGGGGAGCCGTCAATCCCTACATCGCGCGCCGGCAGCGCTTGCGCATCGATCCCGGCTACGAGATCCCATACGAGCATCCGGCGCTCGAGCCGGTGCTGCGCGAGACGCTCGGCACGATCATCTTCCAGGACCAGGTGCTCGAGGTCGCGATCGCGTTCGCCGGCTTCTCGCCCGGGGAGGCGGAGGACCTGCGACGAGCGATGAGCCGCAAGCGCTCCGTGGCGGCGATCGAGGCCCATCACAAGCGCTTCGTCAGGGGGGCAGAGCGCCTCCATGGGGTGGATGAGGAAACCGCTGAGCGGGTGTTCTCGATGATCCAGGGCTTCTCGGGATTCGGCTTCCCGAAGGCGCACGGGGCAGCGTTCGGACTGCTCGCCTACCAGTCGACATGGTTGCGCGTCCACTATGGCCTCGAGTTCCTCTGCGCGCTGCTGAACGAGCAACCGATGGGCTTCTACCCTCCCGACGCGCTCATCCACGAAGCTCAGCGACGAGGCCTCGAGGTGCTGGCCCCGGACGTCAACGAGAGCGGGGCGGAATGTGAGTTGGAGCGTGCGTCGCCCGCGCTCGACTCGTCCCGCGCTCGCGTCCGCATCGGCTTGGGCTACGTACGCGGCGTACGAGCTGAGGAGGTGACAGAGCTCGTCCGCGCCCGCAAGCTCGGAGGGCGCTTCCGCAGTCTCTCTGACTTCGCCTCGCGCGCGGGGTGCAGCGCGTCTACGCTCGAGCTGCTCGCCTGGTCAGGGGCATGCGATTCGCTGGCGGGCGCGGGTGGGGATGCGAGTGGCGATGCCATCCCGATCCGATTGGGATCTGCTCGGCGCGTGGCTCTGTGGCAGCTCGGCGTGGCGAGCACCGGACGGACCGTTCGGGGCGGAGTTCAGTTGGCGCTCCCGCTCGGCTTGCCGCCGCCGCCCCAGCTGCGCGAGCTGACTCGGTGGGAGTCGATGCTGGCGGACTACGGGAGCATCGGGCTGACCGTGCAAGCTCATCCCCTTGCGCTGCTGCGAGACCGCCTGCCCGCCGAGGCCGTCTCGAGCCGGCGCCTGGAGACCCTCGCTCACGGCTCGCGAGTCCGGGTAGGGGGACTCGTGGTCGCGCGGCAGCGTCCCGGCACGGCCAATGGGATCGTATTCGTGCTGCTTGAGGACGAGCTGGGGACGATCAACCTGATTGTCCCCTCGGGCGTATACGAGCGCCATCGGTTGACCGTGAGGACCGAGCCGCTGGTGCTCGTCGAGGGCAAGCTCGAGCGCTACGCCGCGTCGGGAGGAGCGACGAGCGTGCTCGTCGATCGAATTGCCTCGATCGCGATGGCCGACCAGCTCCTCGCCGAGGTCAAGGACTTCTCGATGCTCGACGAGCGCGAGCTGGCCCTCGGGGCCCGGAACGCATCAGAGTCGAGCCACCGATTCGAGCCTCGGCCGGGAGCGGACTCCTCGGAGGCGGACGACTTCCGCGCCGTTGCGCCCGCTGTGACGAGCTTCGCCTCGGGGAGGCGACGATGACAAAGGAGGCCGGAGGACTCGTTGGCTCGCCGGGGCGAGTCGCCTGCGCAACTACTCATTCCAGAGTCGTGCACGATATGGTGCGCGCGCACCATGCTCGCAACCTTCTCTTTCCTCGCCTTCTGGGTCCTGCTCGGACTCGGCCTGCTGTACGTCGCGCTGCGGGGAGGAATCGGCGGCGTACGCCAGACGCTCCAGGCCCAGTCCCGGGGTCCAAGCAAGGCCGTGGGGATGGTGTTCACGGCTCTGTACATCGCGTTTGGGATCGCGCTGCCCGCGGCGCTCTTGACCGGCAATCACGCGAACGCCAGCGCCCAGGTCGGAGGCGTCAAGCTGACCGCGGCCGACAAGCGGGGACGCGAGCTGTTTGGCGAGCACTGCACCGTCTGTCACACCCTGGCCGCCGCGAATGCCGCGGGCAAGGTGGGACCCAACCTGGACACGCTGCGACCCGCGGCTTCGCTCGTCCTTCACACGCTCAAATACGGCTGCCTCCCGAACCCGCCGAGCACCGATCCGGAAGTCTGTCTGGGCCAAGGGGTCATGCCCGCCGCTCTCGTACAGGGCAAGGATGCCACCGCCGTGGCGGCATTCGTCGCCAAGGTTGCCGGCAACGAATAGGCGAATGGAACGCCCGCGGGCGTGTCCGTGGACGTGCGGATGTCCGGTTTGCGACCCGCTACTTATGCGTCTGCGGCGCGGGACTGATACAGCGTTTATCGGGCTCCGTATAAGGGGAGGAGACGAATATCTTGCCCTTGCGAAATCCACGGAAGCCGGGTAGACTTATGAACCGTAAGCAGATCTCGAAAGTAAAGGGCAGCGGCGGGGAACGCTGCCTGCTCCTAAGAAACCCCGGTGGTCAGCGATGAAGATTTCCATGAGCAGATTCCAAATCCATGACGATCTGACCGCGCCCGAGGGCTCGGTCCCCGTTCTGCGGGGCGCGCTTGCGTCCGGCGGGCAGCTTCCCAACTTCTTGGGCGTGCTGGCGGGGTCGCCCGCCGCGCTGCGGGCGTACGCGCGCTTTCGCTCCGAGCTGCGCCACGGCAAGCTGACCCTCGCCACCCTCGAACGGATCGCCCTTGCGGTTGCCGAGCACTACCACTCCGAGCCCGGGATCGCCACGCATTCCCGTGCGGCCCGTGGTGCCGGTCTTGCCCTCGACGAGGTCGCCCTCGCCCGGCAGTTCAGCTCCCGGGACGAGAGCGAGGCCGCCCTTCTGCGCTATCTGCAGGCGCTGCTGGCCGACGGTGGACGCCCGGCGATGCACCTCCACGAGGAGGCCCGGGAGGCGGGTTGGGGCGACGAGCAGATCCTGGAGGCGATCGCTGCGGTGGCGCTCGAAGGGTTCACCGCGATGGTCAACGTCGCGGGCGAGGTGCCCGTCGACGGTTCCAACGAGGCCTCGCGCTCGCTGCAAGCCGCGTAAACCGGCGGTATGTCGATCCGCGACTGCGAGCCGACTGGCGACCCAACCGGGGCAGTCGCCCCCAGCGATTCTGCCGCTCACAACGCCCCCGATGCCCCCACCGGCCCTGGCGTCCCCAACGGCGCCGGAGGTGCCAGGGCAGGGCCGAGCCGCACCCGGTGCTGTCCGCTGTATCACGAGGCGGTGGAGCTGATTGGACGGCGGTGGACGGGCGCGATCCTGCGCGTGCTGATGGATGGGCCGCTGCGCTTCTCGGAGATCGCCCAAGCCGTCCCCGAGCTGTCGGATCGCCTCCTGTCAGAGCGTATGAAGGAGCTCGAGGCGCGCGGGATCGTCGCCCGTAGGGTCATCTCAGGTCCGCCCGTCCGGGTGGAATACGGGCTTTCGCGGATGGGACGCGAGCTGGAGCCCGCGCTCTCAGAGCTCCAGTGCTGGGCGAAGCGCTGGCTGAGCCGCCGGCACATCTCCGCCGGGGTGTGAGCCCCGAACGGCTGCCCTCGGCAGGCAGAATCGGCGTGTGCCCGAGGAGGACATCATCCGGTTCATGACCGGCTTGCCAGGCGTGCTCGCCCTCACCGTCAGCGAGGACAACGGCGCGCCGGAGGCGGCGTGGGGCGAGGCCAGGACAAGCAATTTAGAGCTCAGGCGAGACTGGCCGTGCGGGTGGTCCGGCCGTGGCGCCAGGTCAGTCGTGCGCCGTGGAGGCGGAGCGAATGGCCGTCGATCGCCGTCGCCTTGCCATGGTCCAGAAGCGTTTGTCCATGGTTGCGGGCTCGGCGGACCTGGAGGTCGGCCGGGGGCGCGTCGATCGAGCACCCCGAGGCGATCCACGCGACGGCGCCATCGAGTTTGAGGGCCAGGGACTCGACCGATGTCGCCGACACGCCGGTTCCGGCCGGCCCCTTGAAGGCCTGAAAGTCGCCCATGACCTTGCCGTCCGACAGGCGCCGCACGAGTACCTTGCTGGCACAGTTGTCGGTGCCGCACTTCTCGAGGCCGTAGGCCGCGAGTCCACCCGTGACGGTGACCGGATCGACTGAGCACCGCGAGTGCTTCCCCAAGCGGTAGCGCCCGCGATGACCGTTCGCGCACCCGTAAGCGATTCCGCCCACGGAGTAGACGCGCGCCGTAGGGCTCGCGGCCAGGGTTGAGGCGTGGGCCGGTCCGCAGGCACTCGGTGCCTTCGGTCCGCCCTGAGCCCGGGTGGCTGATGCGCTCGCACCCGAAATGGCAGCGACTGATCCCAATGCTGCGAGAACGAGCACCGGGACGGTGATGCCGGGCCGAAGCACCCGCCCAAGATGGCGAAACATGCGCCCAGCATACACTCGGGCTGAAACGGCGGACCGACCCGGCGGACCGACCCGGCGGACCGACCCGAAGCCCTCCGGGCGCGTCTCGGTGCCGGGGGCCGCCGAGTGACCGGGCCCCTCTCGTGAGATCGTCGCCTGACCGGCTCAGAGCAGCGTGGCCGATCGTTCGACGCTGCCGTCCTTCCAGGTCAGCTTCGAGCCGTGGAGTCGCAGCGACTTCGAGTCGATGGCGGTGCCGCGGTCCAGCAGCTCCTGTCCGCGTTGGCTGGCTCGGTGGACTTCGATCTCAGTGGAGTGCGCGACCACCGATCTAGCGGTCGCAATCCAGGCCATGGTGCCGTCGTGGCCGAGGGCCAGCGAGTCAACCATCTGGGAGGATTCAAGCCCGGCGGGTCCCGTGATCGCTGGGTCTCTGAGCAGTCGCCGGCCATCGGAGAGACGCCGGATGACCACGTCGGCGGATCCTCCGTCAATTCCGAACAACTCCAGTCCATACGGCGGCGAGACATGTACCGAAGGGTACACGCCACCGCGGGGCCGGCTCGTGGAGCCGATGGCGGCTTGGGCCGGCTCGGTAGGACAAGTAACGTTCCGTCAGATGACCCCCGCCCCGCTCACGGCCGACGACGTCATTTCACTCGCGTCCGAGCGCCAGATCCGCTTCATCCGTCTGTGGTTCACCGACATCCTGGGACACCTCAAGTCGTTCTCGGTCAATGCGACCGACCTCGGAGACGCCTTCGAGGGTGGGATGGGCTTCGACGGCTCCTCGATCACGGGCTTCAACGCGATCGAGGAGTCCGACATGATCGCGATGCCCGACGCCTCGACGTTCGCTGCGCTTCCCTGGCGGCCGACCGAGCAGGGGGTGGGGCGGATGTTCTGCGACATCGTCACTCCCGAGCGCGAGCCCTACGAGGGCGACCCGCGCTTCGTCCTGCGGCGCGCGCTGGAGCGCGCAAGCGCGATGGGCTTTGACCGCTTCAACGTCGGCCCCGAGCTCGAGTACTTCTACTTCCGAGACTCCAAGAGCACGGAGGTCCTCGACGAGGGCGGCTACTTCGACCTCACGACGCTGGACGCCGGCTCCGACGTGCGGCGCGAGACCGTGCTGGCCCTCGAGCAGCTCGGCATCCACGTCGAGTACACCCACCACGAGGTGGGGCCCTCCCAGCACGAGATCGACATGCGCTACGCCGACGCCCTGAAGATGGCCGACGACTGCATGACCTACCGGATCACCGTCAAGGAGTACGCCATGAAGTACGGATGGCACGCGACCTTCATGCCCAAGCCCCTGTTCGGCGAGAACGGCTCCGGGATGCACACCCACCAGTCGCTCTTCCAGGGCGAGCGCAACGCGTTCTTCGACGGCGACGACCAGTACTTCCTCTCAGACGTCGGCAAGGCGTTCATCGCCGGCCAGCTGCGACATGCGCGGGAGATCTGCTCGATCTTCGCCCAGTGGGTGAACTCCTACAAGCGCCTGGTTCCCGGCTTCGAAGCGCCCGTCTACTGCGCATGGTCGCGGCGCAACCGCTCGGCGCTCGTCCGCGTGCCGCTCTATCACCCCGGCAAGGAGCAGGCGACCCGTATGGAGCTGCGCTGCCCCGATCCCGCCTGCAACCCGTACCTGACCTTCGCGGCGCTGCTCCAGGCCGGCCTGGAGGGCATCGAGAAGGGCTACGAGCTACCCGAGCCGATGGACAAGAACCTCTACCACCTCTCGCCCGACGACCGCAAGCGCCTGGGCATCGAGCAGCTGCCGGAGACCCTCGGCGAGGCCATCGAGCTCACTGCGGAGTCAGAGCTCGTCCTGCGCACCCTCGGCGAGCACATGTTCAACCGCTACGTCGAGATCAAGCGCCAGGAGTGGGAGGACTACCGGGTGCAGGTCACCCCCTGGGAGCTCGAGCGGTACCTGCCGGTCCTTTGAAGCCACACCGCAAGCAGCTGCTCACCTCCTGGTCGCGATGACCGTGCGCGCGACGGGCGCGTTACCCGCGTGATCGATCCATGGATCGCCTCCGCGGCGCAGGAGATCGACGACCGGTTCGAGCGCGACCTCGCCGCGCTCGTCGCGGTCTCGTCCCCCAGCGGGGACGCCAGGGCGGCCGAGGAGGCCGTCGCAGTCGCCTCCCTGGCCCTCCCCGACCGCGCTCAGGCCCAGCGGCTGCCCTGCTCCTCGCCTGACCATGCGGCCGACCTCTTGGTGTCGCTGCCGGGAACGGGAAGCGGGCGGCTCCTGCTCCTCGGCCACCTCGACACCGTCGTGGCCCACGGCGAGCACCGTCCGCTGGCGGCGCTTCCCGGCGGAGATCGCCTCGCGGGTTCGGGAGCGATCGACATGAAGGGCGGCGTCGTGCTCGCGCTCGGGGTCCTGCGCGCGCTCGCTGCCCGGGCCGGGGCCTACGCCGAGGTCGCCCTTCTGCTGGTGGTCGACGAGGAGTGGCGCACCGCGCCCTTCGCGCACGCGCAGCGCTTCGCGGGCTGGGACGGCTGCCTGTGCTTCGAGGCGGGCGAGCGGCGCGAGGGCGACGAGGCGGTCGTGGTTCGCCGCAAGGCCGCGGGCGCGCTGCGGATCACCGCGGCCGGCCGCGCCGCCCATGCAGGCTCGGCCCCCGAGCAGGGCCGCAACGCACTCCTGGCGGTGGCGGAGGTGGCGCGGCGGTTGGCCGCTCTGCACGCTCCCTCGGGGGCCGACCGGCTCACGGTCGTACCGACCGTCATGCGCTCCGGCAACGCCCTGAACGTCGTTCCCCCTTCCGGCGAGCTGCTGGTCGACGTCCGCGCCGACCACCTCGACGCCTTCGCTCCCGTGCTCGCGGAGATCCCCGAGAGCATCGACGGCGTCGAGCTTCACGCCGAGCAGGTGCGCGCGTGGCCCGGGATGGACACCACCGCCAAGGTCGCGGCCGCGCTCGAGGGTGCGAGCGCGCTGGCGGGGCGGCCGATCGCCGCCGCCGGGCGGGGCGGCGCGAGCGACGCGAGCCACCTCGCATTGACCGTTCCCCGGACGATCGACGGGCTTGGGCCGCGCGGAGGGGGCGCCCACCACCCCGACGAGTTCGTCGGCCGTATGTCGGTGCGCCCGCGCGCAGAGATCGCGCTCGCGCTGGCCAGGGTGCTGCTCGGTGTTGAAACCCGGAAGGCGCGACTCGCGCTCGCCAAGCGGGATGCTCGCGACTGAGGCTCGGATGACGCGGCGCGGGCGAACCCTACTCGCGCTCGTGCCCTCCGATCGGCTCGAGCCGCCGTCCTGACCCCCCGCCGTCCCCGTCGGCGTGCTCCGCCGCCAAGCGGTCGGTCTCGGGGCGGAACGGCTCACGGCGATCGATGGCCTGCGCGAGCGTCGAAGGCCACCACACCTTCGTGCCGATGTCGAACACCAGCGCGGGGACGAGCACCGAGCGCACGAGGAAGGTGTCGAGCAGCACGCCGAAGGCGACCACGAACCCGATCTCGGTGAGGAAGACGAGGGGAAGCACGCCAAGCACCGAGAAGGTCCCCGCGAGCACGATGCCGGCCGCGCTGATCACCCCGCCGGTCACCGCGACCGCGCGCAGCATCCCAGCGCGGGTGCCGTGGCCGAGCGTCTCCTCCCGCGCCCGGGTCATCAGGAAGATGTTGTAGTCGATGCCCAGCGCGACCAGGAAGACGAAGGCGAACAGCGGAAGCGAGGGATCGGC
>JBPCPO010000053.1:0-5560 GCA_050999075.1 Solirubrobacteraceae bacterium | reverse complement strand
CGTGACGCTTGATCGACGGTAGCTCGTTTTCCCAGCTCGGCGACCAACCGATGTCGCTGGCGCCCGAGGGGTGGGCGTGAAAGACATCGGTTGGCACCGCGGTCGCCGCGGACAGTCGATCAGGACCGTCCGCGACCAGGGACTCAGCGGACGGCGCCCGCTCCCGCCGGCTCGCCCGATCGGTCCGCCGCGCCCGCCGCGCCCGCCGTCCTCCAGTCGAGCTCGGTGACCACTCCACCCTCGATCGTGACGCCGCGGACCCGCGGCTCGTCGTGCAGCCACAGGGTGTAGGTGCCCTGCACGATCCGGTCGAACACGGCGGCGTAACTCGTGCCGCCGGGCAGCGGACGCTCGAGGACGTGCTGGTGGGCCCGCTGGGCATCGCTGCCCTCGGGACTGATCTCGATCGGGGTGTCCAGCCGCTCGGCGTCGGCGTAGACGACGAGCGCTCCGAGCTCCCCGCCGATGTCGAGCACGACCGGTTCGGGATGGGGGCGTGCGACGGGCTCTGTGCTCATGGCGCGCTCGGCGTGCCCGGTCCCGGCGTGGGGTTCGGCGGCGTGTCGAAGCCGTCGTCGGGAATCCCCAGGTAGGGGAAGTTGGACAGGAACCGTGCCGCCGCCGGGGGACCGGTCGGAGGCGTCACCACGCCCTGAGTCACCGCGTTCGCGGCCTTGTCGGGGGTGAAGCTCTTGTCCACCAGCGCGTAGGTGACGCCGGCCAGAGCTCGCAGCTCGATCGTGACGATGTCGTCGAACACGCGCCGGCCGTTGGGGAAGCCGGCGGCATCGTTGCCGAGCAGACCGAGCCCGTTGGGGTTGGACGAGGGTGGGATCGCGACGTTGAGCCGCAGCATGTCGGCGGGATGCTTGCCGGTGTAGTTCTGAAAGCCGGGGATGATCCCGGACGGAATGCCGGTCAGGAAGATCGCCTCGATATCGGCGCGAGCCTTCCCCGAGGCGTTCAGCTGGGCCAGGTTGGGGAACACGTTCGGGTAGAGGACCGGCAGCAGCGATGCGAGCTCGGGATGAGCTACGCCGCCGACAAAGCCCTTGTCGTCCAGCGGATCGCCGCGGTTCCACTTGTCCTTGCGCCCCTGCCCGACGAGCAGCTCGTTGAACAGGGGATTGCCCAGACGCGACACCTGCATCCAGGGCCCCGACTCGGCGTTGCCCTCCTCGTCTCCGCGCATGCGCACCTTGCGCCGGCTGGCCGCGCCCCAGATCCCGATCGTGGAATTGGACGCCGCCGGGTTGCGGGGCCGCACGCCGCCGCGGGTCAGCTCCGTGATCGGGATCTGCATCGCGATCGTGTGGACGTTGATGCCGCTCTTGAGGGTGTCGATTCCGCCTGCCGCCGCCAGCGGGGCGATGTGCAGGTTCTGGAACGGACGCAGGTCGCCGAGGTCGAAGATCGCCCCGAGGTCGGCGAAGAACCCGTCGTTGCGCTGTCCCGCGAAGACCCGGATCCCGCCCGGAAGCGAGTGCTCCGCCGCCTGGGCGAGGGCCGGATAGTTGGGGGTGGAGTGGACTCCGACGTTGCAGGGCGGCGAGGCCAACCGGCGAGCCAGGACCTGGCGCGAGCCTCCGTCCCGGCCGCGACCGTGATGGGGTCCGCCGACGATCGGGTTGGCGTCGCGCGAACCGGTGACCTTGGTCACCGAGTAGAACTGGCGCCGGTTGAAGTGCGGGTCGTTCAGCGAGCTGATCGGCCCGTTGTTGTAGAGGAACGAGTTCGGATTGCGAACCTCGGTCTCGAAGCGGAACTCGTAGGTGACGTCCGGCAGCGCGTCGCCGGCGTTGCTGACGTGAATCGAGTAGAGGACGTCGTTGCCGAACTCGTAGAAGTTCGGTCCCGCCGCCGCCGCCTCGATCGGGATGTAGTTGGTCAGGATCGTGACCGTGTCGGGGCGGTCGGGGCTGACGAACGCGTACGTATCCGTGTTGTCGGCGACTGGGTCCTGGCTGATCTCCGGTGCTTCACGGTGCGATGACATCAGCACCACCTCCATTCGTGATCGAAGCTTGCGGGGCGGCGGCCAGCAGGCGCTTGACCAGTGCCGTGTCCCGGTAGGTGACCTCGCTGGTGCCGGACATGACCGTGACCTCACCGTGCTCGGCGCTGCGGACGTAGGCCATCACGGGCTCACGTGGAGTGGGCGTCGAGGGCCTGGTGGGCACGCCCGCCGGCTCTCCGGCCAGGATCGCGGCGGCCGGCACGCCGATCGCGGCGGCGCCGGTGGCCACACCGGCGGAGGCCTTGATGAAGGACAGACGGGTAACCCCGCCGGGTGGGATCTGCTCGTCACTCATTTTCGCTCCTCTCTGCGCCGGCACGACGTCCACGCCGCAAGATCGATCCCCCGAATGAGGATCGCTTCCGGTCGCTTCTGCATGGCACAGGTCCCGTCCCTGTACGGGACGGCGGGTTTGTAGGGCTGAAAGCCATTACGTGCCCGCTACCGGTATCGGATCAACCTTTCAGGCTGGATTGCCGACCGATCCGCCGAGGTTAATCTGAGGTTACTCAGTCACTACCAGATGAAAGCGACTAGTATTTGAGAGTCTATGCGGGCTTGGCGTGCTGCTCGCCGGGCCAGATACCGGTGAGGTAGGCAAACGACCGGGCCCCCCCGCGGTCGACGATCGCCGCGACGCCGGCCATCGTCGCCGCTTCCAGCGCGCGGGCCAGGACAACCTTGGGCAGGCTCGCGTCGGCGGTCATGGCGGACGGAGGCTCCTCCTCGTAGAGGGTCGACCACAGGCCCTTGAACAGGCTCTGCCCGATCTTCGCCCCGATCATTGCGGCGATCAGGGCGAACGGCTTGTAGACGATCTTCATCGGCGTGCAGCCTACCGTCCCGGCTCCGATGAGCCGTCGACCGGGTCGGTCGGTCCCCACGTCGAGCTCAATGGGCCCTTCGGCCGGAAGGCGGCGGTGCCAATACTCCAGTTGGCGGTGGACGACAGCCGCCACTTGTGAGTAAATGGTGACCGCAGCGCCCTGCAGGCGGTCGATCTGAAGGAGCGAACGTGCTCGAAGAAGAGGATGGAGCCGGCGAGGATCTATTGCGGCGCGCGCTGCTCGACGACTCCTCGTCGGTCGCGGTGTCGCTGCGGGTCGACGGGCTGCCGGTGAGCGAGGCGGTGACGGTGATCTTCCACGGTCGGCGCGATCTCGGAACCCTGCAGACCTACGTCACCTACGGCCGCCGGGGCGCGGGCGCGCGGGTCGCCGCCAGCGAGCTGCTGCGGGTTCCGTGTGACCTCGACCTCGGCGACGCCGAGGATCGCGAGGAGGCGGAGCAGCTCTACCTCGAGCAGGTCACGGCGCTGCGCGACGCGCTCGTGGGTGCCGACACGGTCCTCGACGTCTGGCGCGAGCCGCTGGGCGAGGTGATCGGCTGCACGGTCGTGGTCAACCACTCGATCGAGCTGCCGGTTCGCCTCCCTGCGCCACGGCTGCTGCCGACGGCGCTGGTGGCGTCCGACTCGCAGCTGGTGGTGACTCCGGTGTGCAGCGCGCGGACGCTCGCGCAGGGACGGCCGCCGCTCGGCATCGCCTGCGTGCAGCAGGACTTCATGCGGGTCTATCCGCTCGCCGACGATCCGGAGCGATGCGTCGAGGACTTCCTGGACTTCGCCGCCGACCACGCCCGCACGCTCGCGCACCGGCTCGACCACCAGGAGGCCTCGGTGGAGCGGTTTCTCGAGTTGAGCGACTCGTAGTCCTCCTCGCTTTCGGGCCGCTCGGCTAGCCTGGCGCGCGTGCGCCGTCGCTATCTCGTCGTGCTGATCGCGCTCGGGGTGATCGCCTTCCTCGCCGTCAGCGCACTGCTGGCGCGAATCTTCAGCGTCGGGGGAGAGGAGAGCTCGGCCATCACCTCGCTCGTGCAGGCGCAGGCGCGCGGGGATCAGCAGGGGATGCTCGACCGGATCCAGGGGTGCCGGACCAGCCCCGCCTGCCGGGCGGGGGTGGCCCAGGACGTGGCCGCGCTGCGAGCACCCGGTCGCGTCTCGATCCTGCAGATGACTCCGTCGGCGGGCTTCTCGCTGAGCTCCACGCTCGGAACCGCCCGCGTGGCATGGTCGGTCGCCTCGGCGCTGCCGATCGTTCAGTGCGTGCGAGTTCGGCGGGCCGGCAACGTGCTCCGCGGGGTGCGGATCGAGCTGCTGGCCCTCAGCGCTCGGATCAAGACCGACGGCGACTGTCCCGCTCGCTTCTAGTAGAGGGCGATCGGGATCCGGGGGCGATCAGGAATCCGCGCCCGTGCGCACCGGTGTGCGGTGCGGCTCGCGAGCGGGGCGTCGCGAGCGCGCGGGGAGCTGCTCGGCGAGCCGGCCGGGCTCACGCAGGCGCACCCGCGCCGATTGCGCATCCGGAAGCGGAATTCCACCCCGGGGCCGCTTGGGTGGCGACGGTGGACGTCGCGGACCCGGGCCCCAGCCCTCGTCGCTCCCGGGATCCGAGGGCCGTTTCGCTGCGGCGGGGTCTTCACGCAGAGCGGGAAGCAGCAGTGCGGCCACGCCAATCAGCCCGACGAGATGCACCCCGACGATCCACAGCATCAGCTGAGTCGCAGCTGACATGTGGCAAGCGTACCGCCTCGCCGACCTCGGCCCGCTGCGCAACCGCTCGGGTCGCTACCATCGAGCGCCGCCGATGGCCCGATCAGACACCACCGCGCTATCCGTCGAGGCCCGCGAGCCGTCAGGGTCGCGCTCGGCCCGCCGCCTGCGCCGCGAGGGCAACGTTCCCGGCATCCTCTACGGGGGCGGCGAGGACCCGGCCGCATTCCAGGTCTCGGCCCGAACCTTGCGCCAGGCGCTGGCTCACGCGGGGGCGGTGGTCAATCTCACCCTCGGCGGCGCTGGTCCCAGTCCCGTGATGCTCAAGGAGCTCACCCGTCACCCGGTCAGCGGCGAGACGATCCATGTCGATCTGCTGCGCGTCCGGCTCGACCAGACGATCGAGACGACGGTGACGCTCGAACTGACCGGCATCGATGACAGCCCAGGCGTCAAGGAGGGTGGGGTGCTCGAGCACGTCACCCGGGAGTTGACGGTCGAGGCGCTTCCGAACGACATTCCCGACTCGCTCCAGCACGATGTCTCCACGATGCAGATCGGCGACACGTTGACGCTCTCGGCGCTGCGCCCGCCCTCCAGCGTGAAGCTGCTCGACGATCCCGAGACGGTGATCGCCACGCTCACGCCGCCTCGCCTCCAGATCGAGGACGAGAACGAGATCGAGGTGGAGACGGAGGTCGTCGGCGAGGGCGAGGGCGCAGCGTCCAGCAGCGAGGCCTAGGGTCCCTCGCGGGCCCTCGGTCCGAGCCGATGGCGCTCACAGGTCGCCGCGGCGGCCCCGTCGATTGGTTGATCGTCGGCCTGGGCAATCCCGGGGCGCAGTACGCCGGGACGCGCCACAGCGTCGGATTCGAGATCGCCGATGTGCTGGCGACTCGCTGGGGATTGCCGAAGTCCAAGCTCCGGTATCGAGGTCTGCTGCGAGAGGGACGCGGGGGCCCGCACGGGCCCCGCCTGGCCACCCCTCTCCC